>JBEKZL010000138.1:0-19612 GCA_049509915.1 Bryobacteraceae bacterium
GCGCGGCGTGAAGCGCAAGACGAGTAACTACCCTCTACGCCCACGCAAGCCGATGCGCACCCATCGCATCGACATATCCAAGCGTATCAGGATTGTTAAGTGAACAGTATTGGGGCTAACCCATCGCCAGCATCACGCAATTCCTTGACTCCTGCGAGGGAGTCAGTTTCGCCGACCGCGGCCACGCCTTCAATCCAGGTAGAATCGAAAGTTGAAGATCGCACTGATCGGTTACGGCAACGTGGCGCGGGCTTTGCTGCGGCTGATGCGCGCGCGGCGGCGCGAGTTTCCTTTCACCGTTACCGGGATTCACACGCAGCGCCACGGCACGGCGGTGAACCCGCGCGGGCTGAAGGCCAACCCGAAATTCGGGCCGCGTATCGAATCGGTGGGAGCGTTTCTGGACGCCGCCGGCGCGGAGGTCGCCGTCGAGCTGACCACGCTCAGTCCTTTCGACGGGCAGCCCGCCATCGCCCACATTCGCAGCGCCCTGGCGCGCGATATGCACGTGGTCACCGCCAACAAAGGGCCGATCGCACACGCTTATGGCGAACTGGCGGACGAAGCGGCGCGTTTGGGCCTGGGCTTTCGTTTCGAATCGGCGGTAATGGACGGAGCGCCGGTATTCAACCTGTGGCGCCAGACGATGCCCGGCGTGAAGGTTGTGGGCTTTACGGGCGCGCTGAATTCCACCTCGAAGGTGGTGATCGAGACCATGGAGCGGGGAGGGACTTTTGACGAAGGGCTGGCACGCGCGCGGGCGATGGGGGTCACCGAAGGCGATGGCGCGTTCGATATCGATGGCTGGGATTCGGCGGCCAAGACCGCGGCTCTGGCCAACGTCCTGATGGACGCGCGCACCACCCCGCAGCAGGTCTCGACCCGCGGCATTGGCCGGCTCACTGGCGCCCGCCTGGCCGAAATCAACCGCCAGGGAAAGACGGTGCGCCTGATCAGCCGGGCGCGGCGCACGGCCCACGGCCTATCGCTACGCGTGCGCGCCGAAGTGCTGGCGCGGACCGATATCCTGGCGTCGGTGCCCGGCACTTCCAATATCCTGCTTTTCCACACCGACCTGATGGGAACCTTTGGGACCGTGTCCATAGACCCCGGCGTGGAACAGACTGCCTACGGGGTGTTCAGCGATTTGGTCGGGATCGGCTTTCAGCGGCCTGAGTGAGAATCGCCTGAGGTCCGGCGATTAGCAGAGCGCCCTATACTGATATTCGATGACGCTTATGGCGAGGAGGTTCGCATGAATCGACGAGAGTTTCTGAGCGCCGCCGCTGTGGCTGGAGTGGCCGGTGTGGCACAGCCGGCGAAGGCCGCGCCTGCCGCCAAAATGGTGGGCATTCAAGTCGGCGCCGTGTCGTTTGTGGATGAAGGTGTCGAGAAAGTGCTGGATATCTTCCAGCAGTCCGCCGGCGTCAATACTCTCTTTCTTGCGACCTTCACCTACGGGCGTGGGATCGCCGGCCGGCAGATTCCCGGTCAGCCGCTGCCGGACCATGGCAAGCCCGAGCACGATACCGACACTTTCCACGGTGGCAGCTATACCTTAACTCATCCGCAATATTACAAAGATACGGCGATTCAGGACTTCCGCGCGCCGGAGTTCGGCGATTTCGACGTACTCGAATCGGTTCTGCCGCCGGCCCGCCGCCGCGGTATGAAGACCATCAGCTGGTTCGAAGACGTCTTCGCCGGCAAGGGCGCCGGAGTACGGGGTATTGCCAAAGCGCAGGAAAAGCGCCTCGATGGAGCCAATGCCGAGACGCTCTGCTTCAATAATCCGAACTACCGCAACTGGCTCGTGGGCACCGTGGAGGATTACGCGCGGTCGCACGAAATCGATGGAATCATGTGGGGATCCGAACGCCAGGGCGCCTTCGCCAACATGCTGGCATCCCGCCAGGACCCGGCTGCCGTCACCTGCTTTTGCGAGTTTTGCCAGCGCAAGGCGAAAGCGCGCGGCATCGACCCCGAACGCGCGCGCGAAGGCTTTCGCGCCCTGAGCGGATTCGTTCGAGACGCCTGGCAGGGGCGTCGCCCGGTGGACGGCTACTACGTTGCCGTATGGCGCCTGATGCTGCGCTTTCCGGAGATGTTGGCCTGGGAAATGCTCTGGACCGACAGCCTTCGCGAAACCTACGCCGCCATGCACCGGAAAGTGAAAGAGGTGAAACCCTCCATTGGCATCGGCTGGCATATCTGGCACAACAACTCCTTCAACCCGATCTACCGGGCCGAGCAGGATCTGTCGGCCATCTCGCCGTATTCGGACTTCCTTAAGATGGTGATATACCACAACTGTGCCGGCGAGCGCATGGCCAACTACATCGGCACCGTGGGCCGCACGATGTATGGCGACGTGCCACTGCCCGAAGTGCTCGACTTTCACTATCGCGTGCTCGACTACAAACAGGAAAAGGAGTTGGCCGAGATCCCCAAAACGGGGCTGTCGGCCAACTATGTGTACGAAGAGGCGGCACGCGCCCGCGCGGCCCTCGAAGGCGCGGCGACCAAACTCTGGCCGGGCATCGACATCGATATCCCGACCGCGGATTCCTCCAGTAAGTCGACTCCCGAAGGCACCGGGGACGCAGTGAAGGCCGCGTTCCACGCCGGCGCCGATGGCGTCATCCTATCCAGGAAGTATTCGGAAATGAAGCTGGCCAACCTGCGCGGCGCCGGAGCCGCCATTCGGGAGCTGGGACTGGCTTGAGCCGCGCCGACTCTCCCGCCCTCACTTCTCAATTCCCGCCCGCACCAGCATCCAGGCATATTCGAACGCCTGATCCCGGAGATGGTCGTAGCGTCCGGAGGCGCCGCCGTGTCCGGCCGGCTCCATCCTGGTCTTCAACAGCAGCGGATTCGAGTCCGTCTTCAGCGTCCTCAGGCGCGCCACGTACTTGGCCGGCTCCCAATACATCACCTGGCTGTCGTTGAAGCTGGTGGTCACCAGCATGGCCGGATACGCGCGCTTCTCCAGGTTGTCGTAGGGGCTGTAGCTTCGCATGTAGTCGTAGGCGCTCTTTTGGTTGGGGTCGCCCCATTCCAGGTACTCGCCCACGGTCAGCGGCAGCGACGGGTCCATCATGGTGCTCATCACGTCCACGAACGGGACCGCCAGGTGCGCGGCACGGAAGAGTTCCGGCCGCAGGTTGACCACCGCGCCCATCAGCAGTCCGCCCGCGCTTCCGCCCTCGATCAGAAGACGGTCGGGCGCGGTCCACGCTTCGCGAATCAGGAATTCGGCCACGTCGATGAAGTCGAAGAATGTGTTCTTCTTGTTGAGGAGCATGCCGTCCAGCCGCCATTGCCAGCCCATTTCGTCGCCGCCCCGGATGTGGGCGATAGCGTAGGCCACGCCGCGGTCCAGCAGGCTTAGGCGCACGCTGGAAAACGCGGCCGGCATGCCGATGCCGTATGAGCCGTAACCGTACAGTAGCAACGGCCCGCGCGAGTCTCGCGGGCGTGTTTTTCGGTAGACGATCGAGATCGGGATGCGCGCGCCATCCCGCGCCGTGGCCCACAGCCGCTCGGTGGCGTATTCGGCCGGGTCGTATCCGCCCAGCACCTCTTGCCGTTTGAGCAGGGTGGACACGCCGGTGCGAACGTCGTAGTCGTACACGCTGGGCGGCGTCACCGGGCTCTGATATTCGTAACGGTAGGTCTGGGAAGTGAACTCCGGCGTGCCGCCGGGCGAGGCCAGGTAGGCGGGCTCGGAGAATTCAACCTCGGCCCAGTGCGAGGTAGTGAAATCGAAAATGCGCATTCGGTTCACGGCCTCGGATTTTTCGATCGAGACCGCGAAATCGCGGAACAGGTCGAGATCCACCAGCAACACCTCCGGGCGATGCGTCAGGAACGTTTGCCAGCGCTCGGGCCGCGGGTCGTCGTCGGGAGCCGTCATCGCGGCGAAGTTCACACCGGGCCGATTGGTACGGATGTAAAACAGGTCCTCGCGGTGGTCGATATAATACCGATGGCCGGTTTCGCGCTCGAGGAAAATGCGGAAATCCCCGCCCCAGCGGTCGGCGGCCAGGTAGCGCCACTCGGTCGTGTCTTTGGATTCCACGCCCACCAGCAAGTACCTCTTGTCGCGCGTCTTGGCCAGATCGATATCGTACAACTCGTCGGTTTCTTCGTACACCAGTTCGAATTGGTTCGTACCCAAGGTATGGCGCCACAGCTTGTCGGGCCGCTTGGTAACGGGGTCTTCCGTAGTTACGAAGAGGGTGCGGTTGTCGGCCGCCCACTCCACCCCGGTCACGCGCTCGAAAGTGTCGGGCAGGGTGATGCCGCTTCCGAGGTCCTTCACGTACAGGGTGTACTGCCGGAACCCGGTAAAATCCACCGAATACGCCAGCAGACCGTCGTCGTCGCTGATGGCCATCGCGCCAAGGCCCACGAACTGGTGGGTTTTGGCCAGCTCGTTTGGGTCGATCAGGACCTCCTCGGGGGCTTCCATGCCGCGTTTGCGGCGGCACTGAATCGCATACTGCTTGCCTTCTTCGGTGCGCGAGTAATAGAGAAAGTCGCCGCGCCGAATGGGTACGGTCAAGTCGGTCTGTTTGATGCGTCCCAGCATTTCCCGGTAGAGGGACTCGGCCAGGGGCTTGAACCCGGCGGACATGGCTTCGGTGTAGGCGTTTTCGGCCTCCAGGTAGCGGATTACCTCCGGATCGGTCTTTGCGCGCAACCAATAATAGTCGTCGCGGACGGTTTCGCCGTGGCGCGTTTCCGAGTGCGGATGCAAGGGCGCGACCGGGGGCGGAGGAGGAGTTTCGGCAGTATGGCTCATGGCAAGCGCGGCTCGCGAATTCCATTGTGGCGCAGTTGGGGATTGTCTGCGTCAGCTAACAGGCCGGGGGAGAGGTGTGGGGCAGACCTCGAGAACCGACGGTCTGCCCCACGGTCAGGCGCGTGAGATTATTGGGGCTTGGCAACCAGTGTGGCGAGCGGAGTGTTACGTGAAGACCCGCCCACGAAGAACTTGTATTCTCCGGGCAGCAACTCCCACGCGTCCTTCTGTTCATTGAAAATGGACAGAAACTTCGGCTCCAGGGTCAAGGTCACGCTTTTCTGCTCGCCGGGCGCCAGGCGGACCTTTTGCCATGCCACCAGGCGCTTGGGAGGTTCCTTCGCGGCGGGAGGCAGTCCAGCGTATACCTGGACGATCTCGGCGCCCTCCCGCTTGCCGGTGTTGCGGACGGTAACGGAAACGCTGTCCATGGCGGCCTTCAGATTGGAGTAGGCGAAGGTGGTGTAGGAGAGTCCAAACCCGAACGGGAACAAGGGTTCCTTGTCTTCGGCGTCGAACCATTTGTAGCCAACCTTCAATCCTTCGGTGTAGTCGATATCGAAATCCGGCATTCGGCCGCCGCCTGGCGGTGGGAGCAAATTCATGCCGGGGATGGCCGGATGGGGCAGATCCGCGTCGGTCCTGGCAAATGTAACGGGCAGTTTGCCGCAGGGATTAACATCGCCGAACAAGATGTTGGCCAAGGCCTCGGCCCCGCGTATGCCCGGATACCAGACCTCGATGGCTGCGCTGACCTGCCCGATCCACGGCATGGCGGCGGGGCCGCCGGTTTCGAGCACCGCGATCGTATGCGGGTTGGCCGCGGCCACGGCGCTCACCAGTTGGTCCTGGCTGCCGGGAAGGGTCAACGTAGGCAAATCGCGGCTTTCCGTGGTGGGTTGGTTGACAAATACGATGGCGACATCGGCGGCCTTGGCCACGCTTGCGGCGGCAGCCGGATTCGAGCCTGGGTCGAAAACAACCCTAGCTTTGGGCACCTTGGCGCGAATCGCCTTAAGCGGGGAAGAGGGAAACCAGACTTCCGGTCCGGCCCAGACGGTAGCGCCCGCGCCGGGCGGGTCCACTTGGGCCGAACCGCCTCCGGAGAGCACGCCGGTGTCCGCATGCGAGCCGATAATTGCCACGGACTTCAATGCCGCGGCGTTCAATGGCAACTGGGCGCCTGAATTCTTCAGCAGCACCATACCCTGCTCGGCGATCTCCTGGGCGGTATCAGCTCCGGCGAACGGGTCGACCACCCGGCCAAGCGGCGGGTTATCCACCACGCCCATCGCAAACTCCGTCCGCACGATGCGGTGCACCATATCGTTGAGACGGGCCATGGGGACCTCGCCCGCTTCCACCGCTTTCTTCAAAGTGTCGCCCAGATAGCGGCTGCCGGGTTCTTCGTTATCAAGCCCAGCCAAAACGGCTTTGGCGGTAGAATGCGTTGCCTCCCAATCGGAAATCACAAAACCCTGAAATCCCCAGGCTTTCTTTAACACATCGTTGAGCAGGTAGCTGTTCTCGCAGGCCCAATCCCCGTTCACTCTGTTGTAAGAGCACATCACCATTGCCGGCTGCCCTTCGCTCACCGCAATCTCGAATGCCAGCAGATCGGTCTCCCTCATGGCGCGTTTGCCCAGGCGTACATTTCCGATATCGCGGCCGGTCTCCTGATCGTTGAAAGCGTAATGCTTCACGTCGCCGATCACCTGGTTACTCTGCAGTCCGCGAACGAACTGAGCCGCCATTTTTCCGGCCAGGATGGGATCTTCGCCCAGGTATTCGAAATTGCGTCCGTTGCGCGGCTCGCGGGTGATGTCCATACCGCCGCCCAGCGAGACATTGTACTGCTGGTCGCGTAACTCGCGGCCGATTAGGTCCCCGTAGCGATTGGCCAACTTGAGGTCCCAGGTGGCGGCCTCGCCGATGCTGGACGGCAAAAGCGTCGAGTACCGGCCACGCTCGGCCGCCGCCCTCACTCCTACCGCTGAATCGGCCAACTGGAGATCGGGAACGCCCAACCGTGGAATGCCCTCCACCACGCCGGCTCCTCCGTTCGATCGAGGTCCGGAAAGCTCGAAACCGCCGGTGCCATGGAGCAATCGGATCTTTTCGTCCAGAGTCATCCGCTCCATCAGCAGATCGGCTCTCCGGTCGGGCGACAAGTTCCGATCGTTCCACGGACCTTTGAGAACTTCAGGGTGTGTTGGCCCTTGCGCCGGAACCGGGGTGGCATCCAGCCCCACCAGGATTGCGGCGGCCGCGACGGCAAAGGTCATTCCCACACTGCGCAGGCTTAAGTTATGATTCATGCTCGTAACCTTTTATTATCGCAAACGCCAATGGCCTCCACCGTACAATGTACCGGTGGAGGCCATTAGCGAAAGTCAGGGCCGATTGGGACTACTTCAAGCTGCTAGGGCGCGTGTTCGAGCTTACTTCGGGTTGCTCTTGCGGATCTCTTCCAGGCGCTTGGCGAGATAGTCCTGGTATTCCTTGATTAATGCCGGGTCGTGCGGACTGCCGTAGATATCGGTGGACTTGTACTTACCTTCGTCGAACTTCTTCTTGGTCCACTCGTCGTGAACGTGGATGGTGTCGGCCCGGTCCACGATGCCCTCGATCAACTGCGGCGGAACGAAGGTAACGCCCTCGGGATCGCCGATTGCCACATCGCCAGGCATGACGGTAACGTCGCCGATGCGAACTGGAACGTTCACCGCCGCTACCGTGGCGCCGCCAATCGCACTCGGATGCACGCTGCGGAAGTAAGCCGGCATCTCGATCTCGCGGATTCCTTCCAGGTCGCGTACAGCGCCATCCACCACCAGGCCGCCACCCTTGGTGGCCTTCATGATGTAGTAGAAGAGATTGTCGCCCACGATGGTGCCGCCTTCCTTCTTCCCGTACAGATCCACCACCAGGACGTCGCCAGGCTGCAACATGTCGATCACGGTCTGGTTCCCCAACCGGTCGATGCCCTTCGTCTTGGCCTTGGCGTTGACTACTGCGTCCAGGTCGGGGCGCGCCGGCAGGAAAGCCATGGTGACCACCCGGCCCACCATCTTCTTATCGGGATGTGGAACCATCCAGTCGCCGACATACTGGCTGTAGGGGTTGCCGCGGCCGCCCATGCCGGGGATGCCATTACCGCCGCCGCCTCTTCCACCCGCCTGCGCACCGCCCGCCGGTGCACCGCCGGGAGGAGCCCAATTGATGATGATCTCTTCGCTCGATAGGCCCCGAGCCCGTTCCAACAGGCCATCGGAAACCTTGGGCCGCCCGTCGGCGAAGCGTTCTCCGGACCAGTTTGGCGTATATTCGATGATCTGCTCGCGGGTCCAGGTCCACAGTTGTGCGTGGGCTGGCATGGGCGCAAGCACAGGCAAAATCCAGGCGCCCAGCGCGAGCGCCATGTAGCCGAAGTCTCGTTTCCGAATCATGGTGAGTGTTGTCCTCCTTCCGGATCAGCCGCGACGCTTGGCCTCGGCCTCTTCCGCCTTAATCATGCTCCAAAGGTGATCTCCGGAGCGCTCGTTGTCCCACTCCGGGGTAGGAGCGAAATAAGCCGTGCCGGGCGCCAAGTGCTGCTTCACCACCTCATCGTTCAAGGTAATGCCCAGACCGGGCTTATCCGGAACCTTGATGAATCCTTTGTTGATGATGGGCTTCTCGATGCCGTTCACCAGGTCCTGCCAGAACGGTACGTCCAGGGAGTGGTTTTCGCACGCCAGGAAATTCTCGGTGGCGGCGGCGCAGTGAACGCTCGCCATGGCGCCGACCGGAGTGCCGGCATAGTGCATAGCCATGGGCACACCCAACTCGAAAGCCGCGTCGCCGATCTTGTGCGTCTCCAGGATTCCGCCCGAAGTCGAAATGTCCGGATGAATCTTGCTGATGGCGTGCTTCTCACACAGGTTGATGAAGCCTTCTTTAAGATAGATGTCTTCGCCGGTGTTGATCGGCGTGGGACTCTCGGCGGTGATGTGAGCCAACATCTCGGTGTACTGCCACGGAATCACATCCTCCATCCAGGAAAGGTTGAACCTCTCGTAAGCCTTCCCGAGCCGGATGATGGAGTTCACACCCAGATGGCCGAGATGGTCCATGGAAAGCGGAATCTCCATCCCTACGGCTTCGCGCGCCGCCTGCACGTATTCGGAGAGCTTCTCGATGCCCTTTTCAGTCACCTCCGCGGCCACGAAGGGGTGCGGCAGCACTCGTCGCTCCCACATGGTCTGCTCCGCGGGCTCGGTCACGGTGCCGGGGATCTTTTCCACAAGGTTGATGCCGACGTCCATCTTCAGCCACGTCAGGCCCATCTCTTCCTTCCGGGCCTTCAGCCGTTGCGCGAAGACTTTCGGATCCTCCGATTCCTCTGTATCCGCGTAAATCCGGATGCGGTCGCGAAACTTGCCGCCCAGCATCTGGTAGATGGGCACATTGTATACTTTGCCGGCAATGTCCCACAGAGCCTCTTCAACCGCCACCACGCCGCCGGCCTGCCGGCCATGGTATCCGAACTGTTTGATCTTCTGCCAGAGGTACGTGATGTTGAGCGGGTTCTCATTCAACAAACGGCTCTTCAGAAACAGGGCGTAGGTCGGGCTGGCGCCGTCGCGGACTTCTCCAATTCCATACACGCCCTGGTTAGTGTCGATGCGGATCAGGGGGCAAGGGCTTGGCCCGGGTTTCACAACGACGCAGACTCGAAGGTCGGTGATCTTGAGCGCCGACGGGCTCGAGTTCATATTGACATTCTTTTGTGCCGCCTGTTCGGCCGCCGCTTCCCGCGACAACAGCGCTCCACCCATGATCCCGGCCGAGGCCTTGAACAGGGCCCGCCGTCCCAGCTTTTCGTTGCGTTTAAGCATAATCGTTTCCCCCTACCGGCCCGCCGGATTGCCCGGCTACCTGCGGGTTGCAGAACCCACCTTTTCGGACTTCCTGATGATACTACGTTTGTCTCAGCGAGCGACTTCCGGTGGACCAGCATGGCCAGCCCACCGGAGAATCGGTTCGATTACCAGTAGAACTTCAACGATACCTGCTGGCGACGCGGGGAGTTCGCCTGCGAGGCCCAGTTACCGAAATTGGCATTCTGCAGCGAAACGGAACCGCTGCTGACGGGGCCGAACTGAGTCCGATTCAGGAGGTTGAACGTCTCCCATCGAAACTCCAGGCGCTTCTGCTCTTTCAGGCTGAAGCTCCTGGCGAGCGACAGGCTCTCATTGTAATTCGGGAAGTAGCGGCAATCGGGATTGTACCGCGTGTCGGTGCCAAGCGCGGTGGTGGGTTGCGTGCCAAACCACGAAACAGGCTGGAAGAAGCTGTCCTTCGCGGGATCGAATCTTCCCGAGTAAGTGCCGCGCCAACCCTGATTACTGGCTACTGTCGGCCGGTTTCCTCCGTTGAAGATGGGGAAGCTGATGGTAGTCGTCAGACCGATAGGCGTGCCGCTCGAGTACCCGTCGATTCCGCCGAAGCGCCAGCCGCTAAGAACCGCGGAAGCCACACCGCCGCTGGCCAGGTACTTTCGGCCCTTCCCGAAGGGCAGCGAGTACAAGTAGTTAATCTTGACCACGTGCGTCTGGTCGTAGGAGGAAATCGATTTTTCCAGTGCGCGGTCGTATTGATTCTCCGGCTCGCTCCCGCCGCTGTCCGCGTCGGTCAACAGCTTGGAGAACACGTAGGAGGCCTGTATGGTCAGGCCCGAGGAATACCGCTTGGTGAACTTTGCCTCCAGGGCATTGTAAGTGGAGTGGCCGATGCGGTCGCCTTGGCCATCGATGGTATCGACGGTCGAATACTGCGGGAAAGGCCGCAGCGATTGCGCGACCGTAGCCCCCGTGCCCCAGAGTGTGTTGAAGGAGACGCAGCCGGCGCACGTGCTCGACCACGGCGGCGTGACCCCGGCGGCATTGGCGGCGGCTGAACCCACTAGTGAATTCAGTAGGGTGCGCCCCGATGCCGTAAACGGGTTCTCGTCCGCCGGCAGATCGTTATAGTAGATCTGGTTATACGCCAGAATCGCGGACTGGATGTGCGATGCGAACATCGCCGAGTAGCCGACTTCCACCACCGAACTGTTCGTTATCTGGCGTTGGATATTGAACACGTAATTCAGATCGTCGGATGGCGTGACCGCCGTTTTCCCGTTGTAATAAGGTACGTTCGAGCCGTTGCCGACTGAGGCGTTGATATCGGGCACCTGCGCCCATGCCGGCGCGCCGTTTTGCAATACCCAAAGCGGGTTCAGGCCCTGGCTTTGGTCGGTGACGGTGAGGCGTTGCACGATTCCCAGGTTGTGCGACGAGCTGCCGACATAAGTGATAGGCCCGTAGCTGCGGGTCGCGGCGGCGCGTATCGTCGTCTTATTGTTCAACGAATAGGCGAGGCTGAGTCGCGGCCCGAAACCCTTCCAACTCGGGATCAGAGTGTCGCTGCCGATCCTGCCCGGACCCGTGCCGGCGAAAATCAGCGCGCCTGGAATCCCGCCCGCGGCCGGATTGGCCAAACCCGGAGAGAAATCGCTGGCATCGTTGTTGGCCACCAGCGGCGCTCCGTTCATCTCCACGCGCACGCCCAGGTTCAAAGTAAGTTTCTGCGTTACACGCCAGTCGTCCTGGATATAAAACTGGTTCGTGCGGAACTGAGTGGCCAGGAATCGCGGCGTGTCGAGCGAATAGCCGGAAACCTGCCCCAGCAGGAAGGACGCAAACGCGCCTCCGCCGGCTACGCTCTGGTTGGTGTTCAGCGGTATGCCGGTATTCAAATCCTGGAAAGTCACGTTGCCGGCGATATTCTGTTCCCCGAAACCGTCGTAATGGGTTGTGTTGTAGTAGTAGCCGCCCTTTAGGGTGTGCTTGCCGAGGCTCTTGGTCATGTCGTCATGGAACTCGACGACGATGTTATCGGAGCCGTTGGGTGCGGCTACGCCCCAACTAGTGAACTCGCTGTTGGTGAAGTTAATCTGCGGAAAGTCGTCGCCGCAGGCGGGATAATTGGGTATGCAGATCCCCTTGCTCTGCCAGCTCGTCGGATAAAGGTTGGTGAGTCCCCCGGTTTGGCCGGCGCCTTTCCAGGTGGCGAACGACCCGTGGTTCTGCGACCAGTTATTACCGCCCGCGTAGAATCGGTTCAGCAAGGTCGGCGTAATGGTGTAATCGTAACTGAAGCGATACACGTCGGACCCGTTATAGCCGGGGTTGCCGGCCAGCGGGTTGGGCAGACCGGGAGCGCCCGTGGGCCCAAACAGGTCGTGCTCCAGGGTGTGCTCGAAAAAGAACGAGATCCTCTGTTTGGAGGTAAGTATCTGGTCGCCCTTGGCGCTGAGCTTGTTGTTCGGCGATATGCTGCTGCCGGCCGAAATATAGTTGTTGCGAACGTAAGAGGAGGTGCCGGGCGCCGCCACCACATTGGCTTTAAGCAGCGGCTGCACGAAGTTGACGATCGACTGCGCGATCGGATCGATCCGCGACGTCGGAACCATGTTATTGGCGAAAGGCGTTCTGACGTACGAGCCGTTTACCAGCGCGGTGGTAGCAGGGTCGTAGATCTGATACGGCACCCCACTGCCATTCACAAAGTACTGAAAATTGCCGCTGTACATTTCCTGCGACGGTACGCTATAGGGGCTCGGAGTGGCGCCGATGCGGTTGCGAAAACCTTCGTAGGAAAAAAACCAGAAAGTCTTGTTCTTGCCGTTATAGATCTTCGGAATAAACAGCGGACCGCCCGCCGTGCCGCCAAAGTCGTTCTGTTTGTAAACCGGCTTGGTGGCGCCGTAGTAACCTTTGGCGTCCAGATCCTGATTGCGCAGAAACTCATATAAGTCGCCGTGAAACTCGTTGGTGCCCGACTTGGATACAAAACTCATGGCGCCGCCGGATGCGTGGCCGACCTCGGCCTTGAAGCCGCCGGATACCACGCTGAATTCGGTGAGAGCGTCCAGCGAAGGCGTGTTGTACGCCGTCCAGGTGACTCCATTGCTGTCCAACTGTCCCGCGGTAGTAACCGTAGTACCGTCCAGCGTCATGCCGTAAGCACCGCCGTGGCCGCCGCCCACGCGATATTCACTGGTGCCGTTCTGCACCGTGACGTTGTTCACTTCCGCCGTGGTGGCCGAGAGGTCAAACGGGCTGCGCACGGCCCCATTGACCAGCACAGGCAACTCGTCCACCATCTGGTTCGACACCTCGGTCGCCACGCGTGCCGATTCGGACTCGAGCAACTGTGCGTTGGCCACGACCTCGACGGTCTGCTGTGCGGTGCCTACCTCCAACGTCGCGTTCACAAGCAACGTCGAGCCGGGTTGGACGTCAACATCGTCCGCCACATATGCCTTGAAGCCCGTGCTCTCGACCCGGACCCGGTAGGTACCCACCGGCAGCGACGGTATGGTGTAATCTCCCGCTGCTGTCGTGGTCGATTTGAAGCTGGTGTTGGTAGCGATCTGTACGGCGATCACGTTCGCGTTGGGCACAACTGCCCCGCTCGCGTCTTTTACGGTACCGGTAATGACACCGCGGTCGGTCTGCGCCATAAGCAGGGCGGCAGCCGCCAGGAATAACAGGAAGACCCGGATTCTGCTGGACATAGAACACCTCCTCACCTGATTAAACGATACAAATGCCCGAATATCGTGAAGCGAGATTACGTGGTCAAAAGTATCTCAAGGCAATGCTTGTGTCAAGGGGGGCCCCGTGTTCCCGGCCGTTGGAATAGCGTTATATCCCGGAGGGTAAGCTGCGTGTTGGGACTCTCTCGCGTTCTCCCCGGCCAAGTGGTATGCGACGTAGACGTGGAGACCGACGTCCGATACCCAGCCGCGACTACCGAGCCGCGACCGCAAGGAAGCGCACCTCTGTGGGCCGCGTCAAGCTCTTCGGCGACGAACAGCGCTATGGCCCCGCACTGCTCGTCGATACCGGCCTTCCATAGCCATCGCATGCACCCGTGCCGCCCGGCGTTTCCGATCGGGGCCGTCGTTTGCCGCCCGGTTCTGCGCGGCAGGTTGGCGGGGCGCCCCCGGCGCCGAAATGCACGCCCGAGAAAACATTTTGGTACCAATTCGATCTTTTCCGAATCCTGCCCCCGGTTGCATCGGATCTTTGGTTTAGGTAGAGTGAGACTCCATAAGCGGGGAGGGCCGCAATGAAGACCTGGGTGTGGTTGGCAATCCTAACGGTGTGGGCTGCGCCGCGGGTGCGGGCGCAGGAATCTGTCGGGGACGCGGCGGGGACGCGGGCGGCGCTGGCCGAAGCGGCGCGGAACCGTCCGGGCGACGCGGGCGCGCTGAGCGAATACGCCGAATTCCTGGACAGATATGGGGATCCGGGCGCGCGGGAGGCCTACGAGAAGCTGTTGGCGGTACATTTGCGGGCGGACGACGCGGGGCGCGCGGGGGCGGTAGCGAAACGCCTGGTATCTTACGACCTGCTCGCCGGCGACCGCAACGCCGCCGCAGCGCACGCCCAAGCCTACGCCAGGGCGACCGGCAAGACGCTGGCGCTGCCGGGCCAGACGCCGGCGCCGCCGGCAGCCGCCATGGCCGTTATTCCCGGCCCGCTGCGCTCGTTTGCGCGCATGACGGCGATAGCGGGCGATGCCACCCCGGAGGACATTTTCCCCGCGCTGGCCCGCAACGTGGTGACCAATGGCTATGAAGCCTCCCATTCCAACGAAGCCCTGGAACAGACCGAGTACATGAAGCTGGTGCATCGCTACCTTTCCCAGGCGCGGGAGTTGGAGAAGCTGGCTGGCGACGGGAAAGCCATCGACGTGGTGGCCTGCGACGCCGCCAATGTGGGCGACTTGCTGCGCATTCTGGGCTTTAGGATGCGTGGAGGCTGCGGGTCCGAATTGGTTCTGGAAACCGTAAACGCGGCGCGCGCTTTCATTACGGCCGATTCCGGTTTCCCGGTGAACAAGCTGGAAGACGCCCTGCGCACCAACCGGCCGTTCCACTACGATTATCATCCCACCCTGGCGCCGGTGCTGTTCGGACCCGAGTATTGGACCAACGGGAACAAGGAAACCCAGGATTTCCTGGAAGCGCTGATCGCCGATCCGGCTGTATGCCGGTTGTACCTGGGGTTTTCCAAGCTGGACTATGAAACCGCCGATGCGTTGCGCAAGGGCGGCAGCTACAGCCACTGGAAAGCCTACTCCCACGTTCTCGATTTCTTCGGCGGCATGTTCCAGATCCGTGACGGAAAAGCCGTAATTCCGGGCGGCGCGGCGGCGGAAAAGGCGTGGCAGGAAATGGTGGGCGTATCGCCTGAGAAAGGAGCCGCGTTCTTCGACCGGCTGGTGGCGAGGGACGACGGCTGGCTGGCGAGCCTGTACGACTCGCTGGCCCGCATCAATACGCCGCTGCGGGATTATCTTCTGGAGCCGGCGCGGATCAAGCGGTTCTATAGCGCCATACGGGGGCGAATCACCAGCCCGGGACCGGCGCGGCCGGTGTTCCGTTCCAACACCGACATGATGCTGTTGACCACGGAGCTGGAATTGGACAGCTCTGGCAGGCCGCGTATTCCGGGCAGCTTGGACGTGTGGAAGAGACTGTTCACGGATAGCCCCCAGGGCAAGTACGATGGTAAGCTGACGCGGCTCGCGGCTTCCTGGAAGGACCCCGACGACCTGGTGGAGGCGCTGTTCGCACTGTGCCGCAAGAGCGTAGAAAACGAGCCATTGAAAATTTTCATGACGATCTCGGATATCGACCGCGATCGCCCGGTACCGCTTTCCCCTGCAACCGTCGACAAGCTGGCGCGCAGCTACCACAGCTTGGGCAGCCAGTACACGCTGTTCAGCGAATCGCGGCGGATCGGCGATAAATCCATCGCCCAATTTTTTGAGGCGGCGGAGGCCATCTCGAAGCAGCGGGACACGCTCGAGCGCGCCGACGAGGCGGGGTCGTTCCAGTCCTTGCTGGCGCTGTGGCAGATTCTGGTGCGGGATGGCGCCATCGCGGAAGATCGCGCCGACGAGGCTTTTCTGGCGGTTTCGGCGCCGTTTGTCCGGGTGCGCGGCAACCGCGAACTGTTCGACGCCTCGCGCAACGGGGTGAAGGCGTTGCTGGGCTTTGCCGGCGGCGGCGGGGAAAGCGCGGGCGCGCAGGAGAGAATGCTCGATCTGCTGGCCGGGGCGGCGCAATCGGGCAACGTGGAAGTGCGCGAAGAGGTGGAGCAGGAGGTGGTGCGAATCCTGGAGGCCCAGCACCTGTCCTCGCTCGACACCCTGCTTCGCCTCTCCGACTTGCTGAATAGCGAATCGAAAGATAAAGCCGTTCTCAGCGAGATCGCCAAGCTTGCCGCGCGCGTGACCGAAGCGCCGCCGCCGCGCGCCCCTCTCACATCGAGTGAGCGCAACGCCATGGGCTTCGGCTATTGGAGCGAAAGACACCTGGAGGCGGAACGCAAACTGAACCTCCGTCTGGCGATCGAAAAGGCCGGCGGCGACCCCGCGCGGCTGAAGGAGGTCTCCGGGCTCCTGGCTCCGTTGATGCGCGATACACTGATGGGGTTCGTGTATGCGCATTACGCACCTCCGGGCGCGCAGGTCCTCTATACCAATCCGGTCTTCGTGCGAAGCCACGATTTCATCGGCACCGAAGGGCAGAGCCGGATGTGGAAGCCGACCGAGCCCTATGGGTCGGGTTGGCCCTCCAACGGCGGCGGACGGCTGGTGGGCTCGCTGGCCACGCTGCCGTATTCGCTGGCCGAAGCGGAGCAGAATTTCCTGGTGCCCGCCAAGACCCAGGCTCTCATTTGGGGCGACCTTGTACCACAGATGATTCTCAGCGCCAAGATTCCGACCTGGTGGAACGTCACGCCCGTCCAGGTGCACTGGGTTGGGTTGCACCTGCGCTACGGGCGGGAATTGATGGCCGGGGCGGCGGTGGATGAGCAGCTTCGCGCGCAAGTGTCAAGCGAACTGAGCCGGCTGGCTTCGCCCGCGCGCACCGCCAAGCTGTCGCGGCTGCTGGAGGAGGGAGAGGTTCGGGAAGCGGCCGAGGAAACCACGCCTTCCGAACTGTTTTTGATCGCCCGCGCGCTGGCGCCGCGCCGCGGGGACGACGGGTCGCCGCTGGGGGACGAATTGCGCCGCCTGGAGCGAGACAATCCCAAGGAAGCCAACTACGCCGCCATCTCGCGGGCGTTCGGCTCGCCCAAGCCGACTCTGTCGGCGTCTTATCGGCCGGAATTGCTCAATCTGCGTACGTTCCCCACTTTGATGGGGTACTCCAGCCGGATTATGGCCGAGAGCTGGGAATCGAACACTCTGTACTGGGTGGCGCTGGCCGACGAGTTGAGCCTGGCACCGGCGCAGCTCAATGTGCGCATCCCGGAGTGGACCGGCAAGCTGGTAGAGCATATTTTCGCCTCTCACCTGGAGGATTGGCCCGCCCTGCTGAAATCGTTGCGACTGGTGGGCGACGATGTTCGCTCCCAGGCCCGGGCGGCGGACCAGAAAGCGGCCTTGTAACAAGAGATTTCGCCAAACGGGAAGACTCTATGAATATTTCGCGACGGGGATTTATGGCGGTAGCGGGAGCGGGGGTGCTGGCACGGGCGCAGGACGCGCAGCGGCCTCTGTTCCGCGTGAAAGTGGACATGGTGGTGCTGAGCTTTCAGGTGACCGACAGCAAGAACCACTACATCAACGGCCTCAAGCCAAGCGATTTTCACATCTACGAGGATGGCATTGCGCAGAAACTCTCCACGTTCGCCGAGGGCGCCAACGCGCCCCTGGCCATCGCCGTGGACGGAACCACCAGGCCGATTCTGGACGGCAACAAAGACGCGCTGCCGGGCATGGAGCGGCCGGACGCGTTCGTGGGAACCAACGTGTTCGTGCTCTTCGATACCAGCAACTTCATGTATCGCGGCTTCGTGTACGCCGAAGACGCAATCGCTGATTTCGTGCGCGGGCTGGACCGCGCCGATTCGGTGGCCGTGTACACCTTCAGCCGCAACCTGTCGCGGGCTTCGGCATTGACGCGCGATCACGCCGATGCCATCACCGGCCTTCGCAGCGCCGTGGCCGGCGACGATACGGCCCTCTACAACACTTTGTTGTTGACGTTGCGCGACGCGGCCAAAGTGCCGGGCCGCAAGGTGGTGATCGTGTTTTCCAACGGGCCGGACAATGCCAGCATGGTGGCGCCCGACGACGTGCGCGCGGTGGCCGAAGACGAAGGCATTCCGATCTACGTCATCTCCACCAACGAAGTGAATAAGGACCCCATTTCGAGCGGCGTCTTCCGCCGCATCGCCCAACGCACCGGCGGCAAGGCTTACTGGGCGCGCACCTGGCAGAAACAGGTGGAAGCCTTCGAAAGCATCCGCGAAGACATGAGTAACTCCTACACGGTGACTTACTACCCGGCGCCGAACCCGAACGAAGGGTTTCGTAAGATCAACGTCGAAATCGTCAGCGACCCCGGCAAGAAGTACCGGGTGCAGTGCCGCCCGGGATACAGGCCGAGCCGGTCGTTCTGAGGTGGCGAGCGGGTACCGTGCGCGGACTAAGGGATCGACCAGACCGGGCTAACTCGAAGTTCCGCCCACGGGCAATTCCGCAGCCTCGCGGAATGGGCCTGCAGCCCAGGCCAACCGGTGTGACACTGGCTGGCCGTGAGCAATACCGAATTCATCGCACTCTGCAAGCGTGAAGAAACTATCAAATCGATCTCAGATCGCCAGGCCGGCCTCTTTGTAGCCTTCGAACACATTTGTCTTCTGAAACACCGTGTCCTTCTTGTCGATGAACGCCGCGAAGTTGCCGTAATCGTCGATTGTTACAGCCGGCCCTTTGAAAAACCAGGTCGCGCAACAGAGCATGAGAGCTTTGTCGTAGATTTTCCGGGACAGCGTGCCGTACTTGACCGGCGCGGTGACACCCATCCCGATACCGGCCAGCGGCGGTCCACCAAAACCGGGTATCGGCGGCGGCTGAAATCCACCGGTAGGCGGCGGAGGCGGCGGCTGAAACCCGAAGGTGGGCGGCGGTGGCGGCGGCTGAAACCCACCGATTAGCGGAGGCGACTGGGATCCACTCCGGCTCAAACGGGGAGACTGCGGGGCGTTCTGCTTTGCTGATCCGTTTGAAACCTCTTCGAAATACTTCCGGACAGGCCGGGGCAGCTTGGCTCGTTCTTGCGGGTCTTCTATAAACGTCTTGTAAAGGCGCTGGAGGTTCATGTTGTCCTCCCAATTCTTGCCCGCCCTCACGAGAAACTGGTTGTTCGTGCCGTATGGGCCGATGTATCTCTCGAACGCCCCCCTGTAAAAGCCTTTCCATGGAACATGTGCTTATACACCAGGGACCCGATCCCAGTCGCAGATCACTTCGTCCCACTCCACCCCCTTCTCCCGATTGTGGGCGGAGACACCCGAATGATCGTGCGACCAGTAGTGCATGACCTCATGCACGATGCAGGAGACGATCGGCTCGGCCTGGGGGCTTCCGTTTCCATTCGCGACCACAACGTTCTTCAAGAAGGCCGCATCCTCGACTTGGCGATGGACGCCGTTCTTGTCCGTCTTGGCCCGCGCCGGGGAGTAGACGTCAGCCGACTTCTTCTCAGCTTCACCCCACTTCTTGGCGTATGCCAGCCAGCAGGCGGGGCACAGGCACAGTACGGGCGGATCGGCGGGAGTGAATGCTAGATCATCATTCTCTAAATAACGATACATTTGACCCAGTTTATGTTTTAATGGGTCATGCCCTTCCCGAGGAAGCGCAGTCCGATCCAGCTCAGCGAGCAGGAGATGCTCAAACTGGAGT
>JBEKZL010000139.1:0-19522 GCA_049509915.1 Bryobacteraceae bacterium
TCCAACAGATCGACCAAGAATTGCTCCAGGCGCTTTCGGCATCGACCCATCTGGGCGTCGGTCATGCCCAAACATAACGCCATTTTTATGTTTTGTCAATACTTAACGAAGTAATACTAGAGCGTAACTGGAATGACCCTCACCCGATTCGCAAGCCTGGCAGTGCTCCCGGATGCACGGACTTTTGCGCAGAGACAACGATCCCATAGCAATAGGCCAGAGGCCACGGATCGTGTCTTCAAACCACTGTTTCACTCCCTGGGGCTTATCCTTTCGGACCATGTGTACAGGTGCAGTATGGCACACGTACATTTTGAAGGCAATATGTTCTTGCGAGTTTTCTAAACTGTCAATTCTACTGGTGTGCCGTCGCCGGGGCGTGAGGTGGAGAGGTCTCCTGCTCGATGACGTATCCAATCGTGCTGTAGCCCTTCAGCCTGCGCTCATACATCCTGGCCAGCATCAGTACGTAATTGTCCACATAATCGTAGACCTGCACGAATCGCTTGTTGTCGTGGAGACGATGCAACCGCCCCACATACTGTTGCAGCGTACCCTTCCAGGAAATCGGCATCGCCAGGAATAGCGTGTCCAGACGCGCGTCGTCAAACCCTTCTCCGATGTAGCTTCCCGTCGCCAGAATCACGCGCGATTCGTTTTCCGGCACTGCCGCCAGGGCTAGTGCTATTTCCCGGCGCTGCTTTTTCCCCATGCCTCCCTTTAACACGAAGACGTGCTTGGCAACACCTGCAAGCTTGGCTGCGAAGTACTGGAGATGCTCCGTCCGGTCAGAAGTAGCGGGCATCGCCCCGATTCGATTGCGCGCACGATGTCGTTGGCGATCATTTCGTTCCGCGGGACATCATTCACGAGCGCAGCGTAGATGTCCTGGATCGTGACATCGGTGAGGTCGGGAGCCATCCGGAAGTCCGTGTGGCGGGGAGTCACCTTGTGCTCGAAGGGTGTCGTTTCGGTCATTGTCCGGGCGCTCATGCTGAACCGCACGGGGCCACACTGCATATAAAATCCCAAGGCGCTCCTGCCACTGATCGAGCAACTGCTGCCGGTGAACGACCACCAGAGTGTTGACCTTGCGTTTGGCGATCAGCCATGCCGCAACGGGGGTCTTCCCGAACGCCGTCGGAGCGCAGAGGATGCCTTCGTCGTGGGCGGTGATCTTCGCGACGGCTTCCTCCTGGAACGGCCGAAGCTGACCCTGGAACTCCGCTACAATCGCCGTACCCGCGTACCGTTCGTCCCGAACCTCGGGCCGGATCTTGTGCGCTTCGAGAAGAGCCAAGGTCTCGGTCAGACATCCGCGCGGTACAGCGATGTGCTGGACAAATTCCTGGCCGCACGCGATTACACGCTTCCGGACATCGCCGCGCGCCATCGGGATTTGGGCTCTTCGTTAAGGCTCTATTTCAGCGCTGGCGCGCCGAGCTACCTGGCCCGCTTTGCCGGATATACGGCGACCGAAGTGACGCACGAACTGGGCGAGCGTCTTGACGAGGCAGACCTGACGTCGTCCCTAGCGGTTCTGGCCTCGGTCGAAGCAGCGTTTCGCTTGATTACTTGCAGCGCTGCTACCGGCGGGGAAAAGACCCAGTTTCGCGTGCCTTCCGTAACATATACCAGGCCGCTTGAGGACGAAATATTCGAGGCCTGGGTCGACAATTCGTCCGGGCCAAGCTCAATCATTGGTGAACTGCGCGGGGCATTTAGGTTCCGTCACTGGCTAGCGCATGGACGCTACTGGACACCCAAATTGGGACGGCGCTACGACTTTAACGACGTTTTCGCGCTCGCCGCTCTAGCCATGAACAGCCTTCCATTCTTGCGTTAGTCGGGCACGTGGGCCTTCGCGTTTCCCCTGCTCCCGATGATCACGGGACGAGGGGTGCCTTCAACGCCGATCAAGGTTCTTGGGCAACCTCCGCCCCTACTGCACCGGCCTATCCGGCTTCAGATACCCCGCCAGGAACTTGTACACTTCCCGCCGCGAGCCTCTCGCCAGCTTGGTATCGATGCGATTGAAGTAATGCCCGCCGGGAGCGTCCTGGTAGATTTTGTATTCGAATTTCTTGCCTTCGGCCTTCAGGGCTTCGATGAGGTGTTCGACTTCCAGCACATTCACGTCTTCGTCGTTGGTATTGCTGTGGATCAGCAGCGGGGTGGCAAGCTCCTTGGCGTGGAAGACGGGCGAGCGGCGGCGATACTCCATGATGTCCTCGCGCACGGTGTGGCCGATGTGATAGGGGGCCGAGTAGAGGGCCGCATAGGAAGCCGGTTCATAACCCATGCGGGCCACCAGGTCGCTGGCGGGCACGCCGGCATAGGCCACGGCATAGCCTTGGGGATGGGCGAAGATGTTCATGAGAGTGATCAGGCCGCCGTGGCTCCAGCCGATGATGCCCACGCGTTTTGGGTCGAGGAAGGTGTTGTTTTCGAGCATCCACTGCATGCCCAGGTAAACGTCGTCGGTTTCTCGTCCGCCGTAATCGATCTGTTCATAGAACCCGCGCCCATAGCCGGTACTGCCACGGTAATCGGAGGAAACGATCGAGTAACCCTGAGTGAGAAGCTCGCGAAAGACATGGGCGTCGCGAGTGTCTTCGTTGGCATGCACGCCCTGGTGGCAGAACACGATGAGCGGCTGCTTCCTGGAGCGGTCCAGGTTCTTGGGGATGAAAGTGTACGCGTGAACGATGAGCGGATTGGAGGCGCCCGGCGCGCGCGGGTTGGTGGGGTGAGCCGGCGGCAGGCTGGTGTATGCCACCTTGTCGATATCGGCGATGTCGCCCAGCAACAGGTGCCACATCAGGTCGTCGACATGCTTCATGAGTTCATCGTTGCCGCCGGGCGAAAAGGCGCCGGCGGCAGGGGCGGCTGCTGGAGAGGTGCCGCGGCCTCCGCCCTCCGCAGGGGGCGCGGCCGTTTGCTGGGCGGAGAGAGACAAGGCGAGGGCAAGAAAGAAAATGGGATAGCGCATCTTGGTAGGGCATGGTAGCACAGGCGGGGAGGAGGACGGGACGCGCTACCATAACCTCGGTGGAGCAATTCGCGCTCGAATTCGACCTAGCGCCGGAGCGGCGCATCTTCTCGGTGAGCGAGCTGAACGCGGCCATTCGCGCTTTGCTGGACGCGGAATTTCCCGACATCTGGGTGTCGGGCGAGATCTCCGGGCTGAAGCTGGCCGCCAGCGGTCACTACTATTTCACCCTCAAGGAGACAGACGCCCAAGTGCCGTGCGTGGCCTACCGCTCGGCGCACCGGTACTGGAAGTTCAAACCGCGGGACGGGCTGGCGGTATTGGCGCGCGGGCGCGTCGACGTTTACGAAACGCGCGGCTATTATCAACTGGTGGTGGAACTGGTCGAGCCGCAGGGCCTGGGCGCGCTGCAACTGGCGTTCGAGCAGCTCAAGAAGAAGCTGGCGGCGGAAGGGTTGTTCCGGCCCGAGCGCAAGCGGCCACTGCCGCGCTTTCCGCGCCGGATCGGGATCGTGACTTCGCCCAAGGGCGCGGCCATCGCGGACATGATACAAATTTTGTCGCGGCGCTTTCCGGGCGTACACGTGCGCCTGTATCCGGCGCGCGTGCAGGGCGAAGGCGCGGTGGAGGAAGTGTGCCGCGGCATCGAATACTTCAGCCGCTGGCAGTGGGCGGAGGTCGTCATTGTGGGGCGCGGCGGCGGTTCGCTGGAGGATTTGTGGACCTTCAACGAAGAGGCCGTGGCTCGGGCCATGGCGGCGTGCGCGGTGCCGGTGGTTTCCGCGGTGGGGCACGAGACGGATGTGACCATCGCCGATTTTGTGGCCGACCAGCGCGCCCCCACGCCCTCCGCCGCGGCGGAGATTGTAACGCCGCTCGCCAGCGACTTGATAGAGCGGGTAGCCGCGGCGCGCCTAAAGTGCGCCCAGGGGATGCGCTACCGGCTGGCCATGCTGGAGCGCCGCCTGCGGCAGCGTGGCGTGGAGCGGGCCATGGGTCTGTTGCAGCGCCGCGTGGGCCGCGGGCTGCAGCGGGTGGACGACCAGGAATACCGCATGAAGGAGCGGATTCGTGTGACGGTGGACAGCCGCGAGCACCAGCGGCGCGGCCTGGAGACGAAGCTGCGGCGCTTTGACGTCGGCCCGCGCCTGGCGGCCGACCGGCGGCGCATGGAAGCGGCGCGGGCCGCAATGGTGGAAACCGTGCGAGTGCGCCTGACGCGACGCCGCTCCCGGTTCGAGCAGCTCGACGCCAAGCTTTCCCAATTGAGCCCGCTGCGGATTCTGGAGCGCGGCTACGCGATTGTTTCCGGCCACGCCGGGATTCTGAAGGATGCCGCGGCGGCGGCGCCCGAGTCGCGGATTCACGTGCGCCTGGCCAAAGGAGAACTGGACGCTACCGTGGTGAAAGGGCCGGAGGCGAAGTAGGCATTCCCGGCCCGATGTGCGGGGGTCAGCGCCGGATTACCGCGATACCTGGAACGGATGGGCTTCCAGGAAGACGATGCCGGCGTTGTCCGGATGCGGCCGCATGCCGACGTGGTCACCGAGTTCCATCACCAGGTCGGCTTGAGCCGGATCGAACTTCGGCCAAACGGGCAGGCTGCCGCCATTGGGATCGAGGGACTTGGCGAAGTTCACCCAGTAGGACGAGACTATGTCGCCAAGCTTCAGATCGTAGGCGTCCGGCTGGGCGTTGTGGAATGTCTCGCTGTTGCGCAGGGCTTCGATATTGCCGATGTTGTTGAACGTGTACGCCAGGTCTTCACCGTGAGGCGCTCCGAGACGAGGCTGATCGGCCGGATAATTCGACGGGGCCCCCCCGGCGGTCACGCGAGTGAAGAAGTAAACGTAGGCCTTGGAACCGGCCTTAGCCTGCGCCTTCGCCCAGAGGCGCACGTTCATCCCCATGCTCTCCTCGGTTGCCGAGCGTTGCCGCGACTCCGCCGCCTGCGCGTCGGACCCGGCCGGGTACAGTTTCAGGTACTCGTCGGCCGCGGCGCCGAACCGCTGGCGCGCCTGATCGATGAACTTCTGCGCGGTCATGGGGCCGCGGGCGAACAAACGGCCCTCGTCGGAGTTCGACCCGATCAGGGCCGGTACGTGGTTTTGTTTGCCCTCTTCGAAAAGGGACAGAGGCGGGGCGGGCAGCACGTAGCCATCGGTGTTGGGACCGGCGGCGAAGGGCGCGGTAATCAATTGCGAGGCCGGTTTGGCGCGTAGTTCCGCCAGGGATTTCGCTCCCACCGATTCGGCGAATTTCACGCCTTTGGCTTCGGCCTCGGCCATCGCTCCATTGTTCAACATGCCACGGAAGGACGCGCCGCTCTCCCCGATCACCGCCCGGAAAAACCCTTTCGCCAGGGGCGACGCCTGCAGGCAATTCACGGCCATCGACCCGGCGGACTGGCCGAAGATGGTCACTTTGGCCGGGTCGCCGCCCAACGCCGCAATGTTCCGCTGCACCCACCCGAGCGAGGCGATGGCGTCCATCAGCCCATAATTGCCGGAGGCATTGCGGTCCGATTCCCGGCTCAGTTCAGGATAGGCGAGAAAGCCCAGCGCCCCCAGGCGGTAATTGATGGTGACCAGCACGACGCCTTTGCGGGCGAGTTGTTCACCGTCGTGCAGCAGCATGGCGCCGGTGCCGTCGCGGAAGCCGCCGCCGTGAATCCAAACCATGACCGGAAGTTTGTCGGCGGCGGATTTCGCCGGGGTCCACACGTTGAGGTAGAGGCAGTCCTCGCTACCCTGGGTTTCCCGCGGATTGGCGCGCAGCGGCTGCACGCAGCGCTCCCCGAAGCGGTCCATCTTGCGCACGCCGGTCCAGGCCGCGGCGGGTCGGGGCGCATGCCAGCGCAAATTGCCGACCGGCGGGGCGGCGTAGGGAATGCCGCGGAATACATAGATTCCCGGCGTGGACGACGGGACCCCGGCAATGGCGCCGCTATCGATGCGCACAGTGCCGTCGATGGCGGCCGCAAGGGGGAGAACACTCGCGATGAGAACGACCAGATGCTTCATGAGGCTCCTATTCTGAAAACGGATCAACACCAGTCTAGCGCCGCGCATGGGGAGGGCGCGATATCCACATCTTCCCCACGAGGGGAAAATGAGCACTGAGTACAATCCAATCAGTTCGCCAACGGATTTCCGGGCAGCCGCTCTGGCGGTCGCACTCGGAAGCGTGCAAAACCGGGCCGCGGCAGTCAGCGGCGCTGTTCGACCACGAGCAACCAGCCGCGCCCGGGCTGGACCGGAATTGGCTCGCCTGGGGCGAACGTTGCTGCGGGTTGAAAACTTTCAACCGCAGCCGCGCGGATCGCCCCACGCGCCGGATCGATGCCCAATCTTTTCCAATCGATCTTCGGCGTGATCGAGACGGCTTGCTGTGCCCAACTCGCCACGGCAACCACCGAGTGCTGCTTGCCTTGATAAACCGTCGCCAGCACGTCTTCCCGGCCGGTCGTCACCGGATTCCCCGGCACCCACCAGCCGATCATTCGCGAGCCACCGAATCCGGCCTTGTCTTCGAATTTCCAGATCGGTCGCGGATCGCCTGCCCACGGCAGCCGGTTGGTCATCCCAAACAGCATTCCCCGCCACGGATTGCCGCCGTCCTGGAGCATTTCGCCCATCAACCCGAAGGGTATGCCCGATATCTCGGTCATCCAGAAATCGGGCGCGGAGTTGTAGTCGAAGTACTCGCCAAACCACAGCCGGTCGATAAAGGGAAAATGTTCCAGGTAAAGGTTCGCGCTGTTGGCGAACCCGTCCCGCGGGTTATACTGGTTCGCCGAGTGCAGATCGATCAGCGCACCCGGATGCCCGCGCAGCAGCACCTTCCGGACGCGTTTCATCGTGGTTCGGTCGAACGCGACATCGTCCAGGTAGAGTCCATCGATCCCCACGTTTTCCACCAGCCACCGCAGACCCTCGACGTAGAAATTGTGCCATCTCGAAATGCCCGTCGTCACCAGCGCCGCGTCCCGCAGGTCCGGCACATACCAGCCGGGAATGTAGTCGCCGTCGAGATGCTCCTGGAGCCACGCCGGACCTCCTCCCGGGCCATGCGCCAGCACCTCGTCGCCCAGGCTACGCAGCGCAAAGAGCTCGGGCGCGCGGTTAGTCAACTCCCGTACCGTGTAATAGATTTTCACATTCATCCCCCGTGCGTGCGCTTGATCGATATATGTTTTCATCTCCGCGGGACGCAGAAAGGGATAGTTGATGAACGGATTGATCTGGGTGGCATGGTGCACGTTCACCGTGTTGGCCCCGGTGGCGGCGATCTCATCGAGCGGCTTGTAAGCGTGATAGAAGCGCGTCTTCCACTGTGCCTCGGTGTCGATGGTGTGAAACGGCGTCACCAGCAGCCGGAAGTCGTAGTGCTGCACCTCCCCGCCGCGCAAATGCCGCGGACCGCTGAAGCACTCGACCAGGTAGATCGATTTCCGGGTCCGGAATCGGCAGCCTCCGCGGCCGTCATTGGCCCACGAAGCGGGCATTACCAGGGGCTTCGATAGATAGAAGTTTGTGTTCAGCGGGCGCGAGTAGCGGTCGTCATGCAGGCTGAACTGCAGCCCTGCGTTAACATCCCCGATCCACGCCGAGTCCTGGTTGAGCTCCACGTTCCATTTCCAGTCGAAGCTCGCCGGAGCCTTTCCGCCTTTCAATCCCAGGCCCATCGCATAGCGCGCCACGTCCGCCCGCAGCGGAATCTCGAGCACCACGTCGTCGAGATCGGTGTCCTCCTTTGCCGACAGCGCGAGTGAAAACTCCATGTTGCCATCGAACTCCGCGGTCCCCTCGATCGCCGCCGTGAGCGGGCCCGCGTGCATCCGGCTTACCCACGCCGCCACGCCTTCAGATCGCTTGGTGAACCGTACGCCGTCACCCGCCCAGCGTAGTTCCAGGCTGGCCGTTCTCTTTGTCGTCAGCCCAACAGGACCCGCCAGCACCTCGCGGGGTTGCGCCGTCAGGTGGGTCATCTCGATATCGAAGTAGCTGCGAATCGAATCGGGCAGCCCCAGCGGGCCCAGCACGATCTCCCGCCCCAGTACGCCGATCTTCCGCCCTTCCACGCGGACAGGTGTATAAGGAGGCACGATCCCGTCGTCCACAGCGAGAGTGGAATCGAGCCACCGGAGCCGTGAAAGCCGCGACGGGTCGTCATCGCCCGCATTGCGCAAAGGCGCTCCGCCGACCTCGAGATGAAACAGCACCCGGGTCTCCGGTTCGCCCGCCGCCGCCACCGTGATGGTGGTGTCGATTCCGCCCGCTGGCGCCGTCACGCCACACCAAACCGGCTGCACCAAGCCTTTTTCTACGTTTACCGCTCGCGTGAACGGACGGCTCTGCCAGTCGATTCCGCCTTGATTGAAACACCGGAGGCCCGCCGCCCCGAAGCTCACTCTCACATCGTTCAGCGCCGCCCGCGCCGCCCACACGCCGAGCTGAAACGTGTAGAACTCGCCCGGCGAAGCGCTTCCGGTGAACGCTTGGCCGGGACCTTGTTCCACCCAACTCCGGGGTAAATCGCGGGTCATCCGGATCGGCCGGCTGCGGTCCTCGGGAAACACGAAGTAGCGCTGATTCGGGAAGCGTGCCAGCAAGGCGCCTGTTTCCGCGGTCGTGGCAATTGTTTCGGTCTCGATGAATCGGTCGAACTCATCCGCCGATTCGAGCCTCACGAACTCGGCCTCCGGCAACGTGGGCGCATTCACACTTGCTGACCACGCCGAGTCTGCCGTATCCCGCCACTCCGGGTAATCCACCTTCGGATAATTCACCGGCTTACTCATGCGATACAGCATGTAGTAGACGTAGTAAGTTCCCGGCCCGCTTGTCGGTTGAAAAGCGATATCGCCGGACTCCCGGCTGATCGCCAAGCGCATCACATTACGGATTTCCTGTCCGCTCCGTCCGTCTACCACAATCAGCGCCTTCCGCTCGGGCGTCTCATCGCGCCGGCGCCACGGGATGCGCGCCCTCACCGCGGAATCGCCGGCGGTCGTCACCGTCAGAACGGCTCGATGGTTGCCAAGCTGATCACGGTCCCAACTCTGTGCCGCGGAGGCCAACGAGAGTGCAGAAAGGACGGCAGGTAGAAGAGCGCAACGGGAGGAAACGGTCACCTTAAGTATGTTACGCCAAGCTCAGTCCGCCTGCGCGGATAGGCCCGTCCTTCCCGCTTCGGCATCCCAAATCATTGTTCCGGGGGGCCGCGCCCTGGATCAGTTCGACCGCCTGGGCGGATCGTCCCTGGCCTGAGGAAGAGGAGGTGCCAGGGTGGCGCGAAGTTTCTTAAAATCAACAAGATATCCAGAAATAGCTGCAGCGCGGTTTTTAGATGGCCCCGGCGGTTTTCCCGGTTCCTGGCCCCCTCGTCGCTCAGTGAACCAGTGGACTCGCTTCTGCCTCATTGGCGATCCACCCGGCTCATCCCGTCATTCCGCACAGCGCCAGCCGCGACTAACCGGGCTATTTTTTCTTCCTGGGAATCTTAACGCCCAACGTGCGCGCCTCGTCAAGTGTCGGGGGAGGGGGGATGGGCGATAAGGCGCGCGTGGCGCCTTGGGACGGAGCCGTAGCCTTCGGCGAAGGCTCTCGTGAATTCGGCGCCTAGAAAGAACATCTGACTCGAGTAATAAACCCAGACGCCGAGCACAACGGTGGACGAAGCCGCTCCGTAGGTAGACGAAAAGGATGTCCTGCCAAGGTAGACGCCAAGCAGCAGATTTCCCAGTGTTACTAACAACGAAGTGACAGCTGCTCCCAGTATGACGTCGGGCCACTCGATTGGCACCTGTGGCACCACTTTGTAAATTGCGCTAAATAGAAAAGCGAGCACGACGAGAGAAAACATGCTGTTGAACAGGCGTAAGATCGCAGGGTTGACGGGGAAAGCAAACGTAATGGCGCCAAGCGCCGAGATCCACGTGCTGAGCAGAAGGGATGCGGTAAGACCGATCACGATGGCAAGCACCAGTATGAGGGACCACATACGATCTTTCACGAGGGTTACAAGCTCCTGAAGCGTGTTCATTTGGCGGGTAGGTACGCCCCAAATAGTGTTGAGTGCATCGCGAAGCTCGCACAATACACCGGTTGCGCCAAACATAAGGGTGAGAAAGCCAAGGATGGTAGCGGCGACGCCATCGGCCCGGTTCTGTGCACCCGCAAGCAGAGTCTGGACAATTTGAGCGCGCTGGGCTCCGATCAGCAGTTGTATCTGCCCGAGCACGCCGGTCTGGGCGGCGCGCCCGCCGAACACCAGACCCGCAATCGCAATGGTAACCAGGAGCAGAGGCATCAACGAGAGGAGTGTATAGAAGGCAAGGGCGGCTCCCATGCGGGGGGCGTTATGTTTCGACCAACCGTCGAGGCTATCTCCGAATATCCTTTTCCAGTCGGACCACCGTATTTCGCGAAACGACCGTGGGCAGTGAGCCGGAGTTGGTTGTTGAGGACTTTGTTGAGATCGATCTGCCACCGGAGCAGCTTTCTCCCCCTCACGCTGCATTTTAATACCCACGTCCCCCGGACGAAGATTATGGCATCCTGAATGCACACCCAGAGATAGATGGCGCCCAAGATTCTGTGCGGTTTCGTACTGATGCTCGGATCGGCTGCGGCTCAAATGGATCAGTTTGAGAACAAGCGTATCGTAGACATTCAGTTTTTACCGGCCCAAGTGCTCGACGCGGCGGATCTTGCCCGCGCAGTTCCGTTCAAGAGAGGCGATTCATTGCACGCAGAGGATGTCGCCTCCGCGATCGATGGCCTTTTTGCGACCGGACGCTTCGACGATATCGTTGTGGAAGCTGAACCATCCGCCGCCGGTGTGATAGTGCGTTTCGTCACGGAGCGCACCTGGTTTCTAGGCGATGTGAGAGTAGAGGGTGCTATTTCGGAGCCACCCAACCGAGCGCAGATTACAAGTACCGCCCAGTTGACTTTGGGAGCCGCCTTTCGGAACGAGGATCTGGGCAAGGCGCGGGATGCCATTGAGGAACTCTTGAAATCGAACGGACTATACAATTCCCAGGTGAAGGCGGAGTTGACCCGGGATGAAGCGGCGCAACAGGTCTTTCTGACTTTCCAGATTGCGGGAAAAAAGCGGGCCAAGTACGAAGAACCTATTATTCAGGGAGAGACAAGACTTTCCAACAAGACGATTCTCAAAGCGACCGGCTGGAGGATCCCGATTGTTAACTGGTGGCGGCAGGTTACGGCGCGTCGAACGCGCACCGGTGTGCAGGGAGTACTGGCGGCCTATCAGAAAGAGGATCGCCTGAAGGCTCGGGTCGAGTTAACAGACGTGGCCTATGACGCCGGGCAGGGAAGGGTGCGTCCCACCCTGAATATCGATCCAGGACCGCGCGTAAAGCTGACGGCCGTGGAGGCTAGTGTCTCCAGACGGGTGCTGAAACGCTTTATACCGGTGTTCCAGGAGCACGCCGTCGACAACGATCTTCTGACCGAAGGCAAACGGAACCTGATCGACTACTTTCAAGGGCAGGGTTATTACGACGTGGATATCAGCTTCCGCATTCTGCCGGAACAGAACGACCTGCTGACAATCGAGTACGCGATATCCCGTGGCCAACGCTTCAAGCTGTTGAAAGTATCCATTACCGGAAACCACTACTTCGATCGAGACATCCTCCGCGAGCGAATGTACATGGAGCCTGCCTCCTTCACCATGCGACACGGGCGATATAGCGAGGCGTTTCAGAGAAAGGACGAGGAAAGTATCGCCGACCTATATCGCTCCAACGGTTTTCGGGATGTGAAGGTGAAGTGCACGGTAAATAGAAACTACGGCGGTAGACCGGGGCAGCTGGCGGTGACGGTAACAGTCGACGAAGGTCCGCAATGGATGGTGGAAAGCGTGAACGTGCAGGGAATCACGGAGGTGAGCAGCAAGGAGGTCCTGGCTCGGCTGAACTCCATACCCGGGCAACCGTTCGCGGAAGTCGATCTGGCTAGCGATCGCAATGTGGTCTTGACTTATTACTACGAGCACGGCTTTCCGAACGCTACGTTCCAATCGTCGTGGTCCCCGTCGGCTGCTCCAAATCATGTGAACGTTACCTACAGCGTTACGGAGGGGTACCGACAATACGTTCGAGATGTTCTTATTTACGGCCTTACCAGGACCCGGCGGAGTCTGGTAGAGAAAAGTATAACTTTGAAGCCGGGCGATCCGTTGTCGCCGGTGGAAGAAATGGATATTCAGAAGCGCCTTTACGACCTGGGCGTATTCGCGCGGGTGGATACCGCCGTCCAGAATCCGGACGGCACCACCGATCACAAGTATGTCACCTACGACATTGAGGAAGCGAACCGTTACTCGGTAGGGGTCGGGGTGGGGTTACAGGCCGGGAATTTCGGCACGCCAAACGCGAATAGCCTGTCGTCGCCGGGGGGCTCAGCGGGCGTCAGCCCGCTCGTATCGCTGGATCTGAACCGCTTGAATGTGCTGGGACTGGGCCAGACGGCCGGCCTGCACCTGCTGTATTCCACGCTGGAAAAGCGCGACTCGCTGACTTACCAGGTACCGCGGTTTCTGCGGGGGCAGAACAGGACGGCGACGTTTACGGTGCTCTATGACGATGCCTTCAACGTATCCACGTTTGCTTCCAAACGCGAGGAAGGGTCGGTGCAGGTGTCGCAGAGATTCTCCAAATCGATCACGAGCCAGCTTCGCTTTGCTTATCGGCGGGTTAGTGTGAACGATGTGGTGATTCCTGTGCTGCTGGTACCAGAGTTTCAGCAGCCGGTTCGGATCGGGATACTAGACGGAAGTGTACAACAAGACCGGCGCGATAACTCCGGCGACCCGCACCACGGCATTTATAACGCGGCGGACGTCGGTTTGGCTAGCAAAGCCTTTGGCTCCCAGCGGAGTTTCGGGCGGATCCTGCTGCGCAATGCAACATACTACCAGGTGACGAAAACGATCGTGCTGGCCCGGCAGACGCAATTCGGAGTGATTCTGCCGTTCGCGGTAGCGGACGGCGTACCGGCCGAGGAATCGGTGCCGCTGCCGGAGCGTTTTTTTGGCGGTGGAGCGGATACACTGCGAGCCTTTCCTTACAACCAGGCGGGGCCGCGCGACACGGGCACAGCGCTGCTCCCGGGCAGCACGGCTTCGCAACCGACTGGCTTCCCACTAGGAGGCAACGCGCTGTTCTACAACAATGTGGAACTCCGGTTTCCGCTGATTGGATCAAACCTCGGAGGGGTGGTGTTTCACGATATGGGCAATGTGTTCAGCTCGCTTGGGAATATGTCGTTGAGCTTTCATCAGCCAGACCCCCAGCACTTCGATTACACGGTGCACGCGGCCGGCTTCGGAATACGATACAAGACTCCGGTAGGGCCGGTCCGCCTGGACTTGGCTTATAGCATCAACCCGCCGGCATTCGTCGGGTTCAACGGCACACCGCAGCAGTTATTGCAATGCAATCCGAACCAGATTCAGACCCAGGGGCCGTGCGCGAGCGTGCCGCAGCGGGTAAGTCATTTTCAGTTCTTCTTTTCGATCGGGCAGACCTTCTAATGCTGCGGCCAGCGATTGTGAGCCTGTGTTTCTGGTATCTACAGGCCGGGACGGTTGTGATGGACCGGATCGCGGTGATCGTGGGGAAGGAGGCAATAAAGAGCAGTGACATTGACCGCGATCTGCGAGTGACAGAATTTCTGAACGGTGAACCGATCGACAGAAGCCCGTCGGCGAGGCGGAAAGCCGCGGAGAGGCTGATCGATCAGTTCATCATTCGACATGAGATAGAGGAGGGCGGGTATGCCCGCGTCCGCGCGTCCGAGGTCGATACCATGTTGGTGAAAGTTCGGCAGGAGCGTTTCGGCGGATCCCAGGCGCGGTTGATACAGGAGTTATCGCGATATGGCCTTAGCGAAGATCAACTGCAGATGGAATTGCGGTGGCAAGAGGACGCGCTGGGCTTCATCGATCAGCGATTCCGGCCCGGAGTGTTCGTGACCGATGAAGAGGTGCGAAGCTACTATGAGGCGCACAGTGCTGAGCTCAAGCGCCAGTTTCCGCGACTCCAGACTTATACGGCGATGGAGCCGAAGATACGGGAGTCGCTGGAGGGCGAACGGCTGAATCAAAGTTTTGAGCAGTGGCTCACCGCGGAGCGAAAGCGGAACTGTATTGTATATCGGGAGGGAGCGTTTCAATGAGCCGGCGAAGCAGGATATTGCGGAGGGCAGCGATCGGCGCCGCGGGGCTGGCGGCGGTCGTCATGGTAAGTGTGGTCCTCACGGCGCGTACGGAATGGTTTCGTAACTATGTAAGGCAGAAGCTGGTGGCCGCGATGGAAGGTGCTACTGGCGGACGAGTGGAGATTGGGTCTCTCGCATTGGAGTGGACTCGCCTACGCGCCACAGTAACGGACCTCGTAATTCACGGCACTGAGCGGGCCGGTTCGGCTCCCTACCTGGGCGCCCGCCGGGTAGAGGTACAGCTGGCCTTGTTCCGGAGCCTTCGACTGGTGAGCATTTCTTATCTAGGCTTGGACCACCCGCAGGCGAACATTCTGGTGCTTCCCGACGGCAGCACAAATGTTCCGAAACCGAAGTACGCCTCGTCTTCCAGCTCGAAGGATACGCTCCAGACTGTGATCGACCTGGCGGTAGGGCGTTTCGTGCTCGCGAACGGAGCGCTAGTGTTTAATTCGCAAAAGCAGGACTTCGACCTGAGAGGTGAATCGCTACGGGTGCGGTTGTGGTTCGAGGGATCAAAACAAAGCTACAAAGGTGAAATCTCCCTGGCGCCCCTATATGTGGTTTCCGGGCGCAACACGCCGGTGCAGCTTCGCATCACAGTGCCGATTACACTGAACCGGAGCCAAATTGGCTTCAGAAACGCCAGCATAACAACGGCGGCGTCGAAGATACGAATCGACGGCGAAGTGCAGAACCTCGATGACCCGAAGACTTGGGCGCACATCCAGGGAAGCGTCGCGCTGGCCGACTTACAGAGCGCGACGCATTTGCAGATGGCGCCGTCCGGCACAGGATTGCCTTCGGCCGTAGACCTGGACGGGTACGTTACGGTTGCCGACAACGAGATCAACGTCTCCAGATCATGGATTACTTTAGGGGGTTCCCGAATAGAAGCGTCGGGAGAATTGCGAGACCCGGCGGGCAATGGCGCGCTACAGTTTCGAGCCGGGTTAGCGATAGCCGAGTTAGGGCGGCTGATGAAGCTGAAGGATCGGCCTGAAGGGACGCTCCAGGCCAGCGGCAGCGCGAAAGTGGATGCAGAAGGGAATTACGATATCCGGGCCGTTCTCGACGCGCGAGGGCTATCCGTGATGCGCGGCGCGCAACGAGTCGGGAACATGACGCTGGCGTCCGACGCGATCCTGACGCCGCATCGCCTGGAGATTCATGGATTCCGGATTGGCGCCTTCGGTGCCGAAATTGCGGGAAGCGCCTCTATGGAAGACTTTGCCCGCTACAAGGTAAACGCGGATCTACGGCATCTGGATCTGCAGGCGTTGATGGGCGGCATGGAGCAGAGGGGAGTGGATTACGACGGCGTGGTTTCCGGTTCGGTGGCCGCGGCTGGCGATCTGAGCGCGGCCGGTACGAGGAGCCTCGCGGCGGATGCGCGACTCTCAATCGCCCCTTCGGGGCAGGGGACTCCGATATCCGGCCGCCTTTCGGCGGACTACCGGGGAGACACCGACGATCTGAGGGTGAGTGACTCATTTGTTGCCTTACCCCACTCCCGACTGGATGTGAGCGGATCGCTCGGAAGCCACTTGAACGTATCTCTGGCGAGTTCCGACTTGAGAGACTTTTCGCCTTTCACGGGAGGAACCTTGCCTGTGACACTGGCCGGACGCGCGCAGTTTGCGGGGGAGGTGATCGGACATTTGGCGACGCCTCGAATCACCGGCCATCTGGCGGTGGGCCGCTTCGCTATTCAGGGCCGTCAATTCGATGATCTGGCATCGGACGTGGACGCATCGAACTCAGGCGCGACGGTCACCGCCGGCAGCTTGCGGCATGGAATGATGCAGGCGCAGTTCAGCGGGGCATTGGGCCTGCGGAATTGGACGCCGGCACAGGATCAACCCGTGACAGTTCAAGCTTCGGTTCGAGATGGAGACCTGGCCGACGTGCTGGCGCTTTCCGGGATGCCGCCGGCCGGCTTCTCGGGCACGCTGAGGGCGGATGCAAACGTGTCAGGATCAGTTGCCAATCCGCGCGGCAGCGCCAGCGTTAGCGTGCTTAAGGGTATGGTGTGGGGCGAGCCCATCGACAGGCTCGGCGCGCAGGTCAGTCTGACCGATCGGACGGTGACGGTTTCAAATGCGCAGGTAGCTGCCGGCGCGGCGCGGCTGAACCTGACAGCGGAACTCAACCATCCGCGCGACCGGATCGACAGGGGACAACTGCACGCCCACGTGGTGACCACCCAGGTGGATCTGGCCCGGCTCCGAACTGTTCAGAACCTGCGGCCGAATGCGGGCGGCGCGTTGCAGGCGAGCGCCGATATCACCGTCGAACTGCGCGGGTCGGCCAGGACGGGAGAGACAGAGTTTCAACCGACGGCCGTGACACTGGATGCTTCGGGCAGCGGCTTGCGAGTTGGCGGAGAGAAGTATGGCGACTTCAATGCCACGGCGCGAACCAGCGGGCAGACCGTAACTTACAACCTGAGCTCCAATCTGGCCGGCTCCCAAATTAGACTGAACGGTAACACGGAACTCAGCACGGGTTATCGAACCACAGCTCACGGGCAAGTCGATAATCTGCCGGTGGCGCGATTGCTTGTATTGCTGAAGCGATCGGATATCCCGGCACGAGGTAGCCTTCGTGCCAGCATCGACCTCACTGGCCCGATCGACAATCCGGAGGGAAGCCTGGATGCCACCGTAGACCGCGCTATGTTTGACGACGAGCCGGTGGACCGGGTTCACGCACGGGTGAATTATCTTGCGACGAGCATCGACGCGCCAGAACTGGAAATCAGCGCCGGGAATTCCGCCGTTAGCGCGAGCATACATTTCGACCACCCGCCGGGCGCCCTGGACAGCGGCACGCTGCGGTTCCGAATCAACAACGGACACGTGGACATGGCGCGCATTGACTATTTACAACGGATGCGGCCGGGCTTAGCGGGAACGCTGCAAGTTACGGCGGATGGAACCGCCACGGTGCGCGGCACGGAGCCTCGCGTATTGGCGCGCGACGTGAATCTAAGTCTTTCCGGGAAAGGGGTGGCGCTTAGCGGCAAGAGTTTCGGAGAGTTCACAGTGAGCGCCGCAACGGCCGGCGGCACGGTTAATCTCGTTCTCGATTCGAGCCTGGCCGGCGCGTCCGTTCACGGAAACGGGAGTGCGCAGCTAGATGGCGATTATCCACTCGCGGCGCGGATGACGTTCCGCAATGTGACATGGAAGGGCTTGGAGCCTCTGCTGGGAGAGGCCGGCGCCGAGACGAGCGATATTGACGCAGCGACGGATGGCGAACTCACACTGAACGGGCCGGCGCTTCGAGCAGAAACGATGAGCGGCCGCCTGCAGCTTTCGCGGGTGGAGATACGCGCGAAGGCGCGGGGACCGCACTCCCAGACGGTGAGCGTAGAAAATCAGCGACCAGTGGTTTTGGCTTTGGAACGCGGCGCCGCCCGGATCGAGAGTCTGCATCTGACCGGACCGCAAACCGACATACAGGCGCACGGTACTGTTTCGGTTTCGGCGCGGACGTTGGAAGCGACCGTCAGCGCGCGCACCGACCTAAGCCTGATACAGGGCTTCCGCCGGGACGTTGTTTCCTCCGGCCAGTTGGTGGCGGATGCGACCATACGGGGCACTTTTCAAAAGCCTCTGGTCAGCGGGAAACTCGAATTGCACAATGCGTCGACGAATGTGATGGACTTTCCCGCGGGACTTTCGAACGCGAACGGAGTAGTGGAGTTCAGCGGCAACAGCGCTTCATTTCGAAACCTGAACGGCGAGGTTGGTGGCGGCAAAGTTACGTTGAGCGGTTTTGTGAGCTACAGCCAGGCCATCCGGCTGGGACTTCGGGTAAGTGCAAAAGAGGTGCGACTGCGTCTGCAGCCGGGTGTGGATGCGGTAGCGGACGCGGACTTGAGATTAAGCGGGCGGACGGACGCGAGCATACTGTCCGGAACGCTTACGCTGGATCAAATCGCGTATGCGCCGCAGAGCGACATCGGGGCCATTCTGTCGCGCGCGGCTCCGCCGGTGCAGTCTTCACCCACGCCGTCGGCGCTGCTAGAGAACATGAAATTGGATTTGCAGGTGCGGACATCGTCGGCCACCGCAGTGCAGGCTTCGGTGAGTCAGAACCTGGAGTTGGATGCCAACCTGCATATCATGGGGACAGCTTCGGAGCCTGGGCTGGCAGGGCGCATCTCGATAACCGAAGGTAAGCTGGTTTTTTTCAGTTCGACTTATACGGTGGACTCGGGGGCGATTTCGTTTTACAATCCACTCCGCATTCAGCCAGTGTTGGATCTTAGTTTGGCGACCCGGGCCAAAGGCGTCGACGTGACGCTTCGAGTGACGGGTCCGATCGATAACATGAAGTTATCCTACACCTCAGATCCGCCGCTACAGTTCCAGGAAATCGTCGGGCTTTTGGCGGCCGGGCAGACGCCGACTTCGGACCCAACACTGCTGGCCAACCAGCCGACGCAGCCCACGCAGACCTTCCAGCAAATGGGTGAATCGGCGGTCGTGAGCAAGGCGCTTGCGGACCCGGTCGCCAGCCGGTTACAGAGAGTGTTCGGCATCACGCAGTTGAATATCAACCCGACATTTGCAGGCAGTTCGGGGTTGCCGCAAGCTCAACTTAGCCTGACACAACAGGTGACTTCTCGGATTACCCTGACTTATACAACAGTGGTGGACGACCCCAACCAGCAGGCGGTGAGCGGGAATGTCGAATTGAATCAACGCTGGTCGGCGATGGCGATGCGCGACCAAAACGGACTGTTCACCGTGAAGGTGCTATATCGGAAACGCTTCCGGTAGTGCGTGCCAGTGCTGTCCCCAACAGGCCAGACCTCCAGCCCGAGGCACCGAAAACAGGCCATTCGCAGCGACATTCTCGGCCGGTTCTGGTGGAGGTCTCGGGTTAGAGTTACTATGCACTGTCCAAATCACAGCAGAGCGAGCGTAAGTTGCTCGGCTACAAGGACGGAGGTGCTTTTGCGCCGTGAGACTCTGGGATAAGGCCTTGCTTCAGAGGGGGATCGTGAAGTAGAAGGTGGATCCTTCACCGGGCGCGGATTCGACCCAATTCTGGGTTCTCCCGCAATTTCCGTGCAGGTTGTGATCGTCCGAAAGGCCCCAAAACATAGAGGGGCATAAATGTTCTATTGTTGATGGCAAAAATGGCTTCTCCCCCGAGCCATGTTCAGGCCCTCCTTCCTGATCCCTCCTGTCTCAAGCTGAACTCAGTTGAGCACCAGGCCGACGGTCGGGTGCTGATTGTGGCTGCCGCCATCGGTTCC
>JBEKZL010000014.1:0-70401 GCA_049509915.1 Bryobacteraceae bacterium
GTTCTGCTGTGCGACTCTTTGCCTCCACAGCTCGCGACGCGCTTGTTGTTTGGGGCTATTCACTTCTCCACTTTGCGGCGGACCCCTCGCTTTCCGCCAGAGGGGTTCATGTGATGCTTACGTCAATTTGAGTTGTCCTGTGCCCTCGATAAGGGTGTGTGAATGGCGGGAGCCCATCCCAGAGCTTGGCGGGCTCGAGAGAGTGCCGTCGGTCATCTAGGCTCAGCGCTTTTGGGCCACGTGGGGCTCGCCAGTTCGATTCGCCAGATCGGTCCATCTTCGTATAGCGGACCTTCTGATTTCTGAAAAACTGGCGTACTCCCTGCGTTAATCCAGATGTGTGGAGGTGGTGGCTGCTTTCCTGCAGCCTTGGCAACGACGCCGGTAACGCCACCTACGTCGACTTTGACGACGTAATGTGCTGCCTTGTCGCCCCAACCGCCGATGGAGAACGAGTCCTGTCCCGATGCGGAGATTCTGAGCTTAACCACGCGGGGCTCGGGTGTCGCAACGAGCATAGACAGAGTAGTTTCTACGTTGGAATCGACGTCGTTCAGAAGAATCGTGATAATTCCGTTTGCCAGATCCGCCGGCAGAGAAAGCCGCTTCGCTATGTTTCTCATTTTACCGTCCTTGTCCGCGGCCTCGATGTTCACATCACCGGTGCGGGTATCCAACGCGAGCGTCTCCGGGCTCTTAAATGCCGCACCTTTCTGGATTTGCCTGTACGTCAGCAGCCGAAATGTGTTGCTTTGTGAGAATACTGATTTTTCCTCGTAAAGCGATCCATCTCTGAAATGCAGGCTGAGAATGGTGGTGACACGGTTCCCTACGGATATAGCCCTGAACATGGCGGACGGAGACGGGGTCGGCAAGTATTGGAACCACGAGCAGGAGGAGAGCACCGAGTTTGAGGGATTTTGATCGATTTGCCATTTTCTTTAGAGCACGAACAGCCATAGGTGCGGTGCTGCTCGGGACTTACAGACTGCACGTTGCTTTCCAAACGAATTGCGCCGGGAAGAAACCGCGGACAAGCGTCAGTTGGAAGCGGACGGATCCGCAGGCGGTCGGTACCAAGAATAAGGAACTCGCACGGAATTTCAGCAACAACAGTCGCGAATGGCGTCCCAAAGCGTCTCCGTAAGCGGTCAAATTCTGTGCGGAGCGCGCCAGTTCATTCCAGACTACGGAGTCCTTCGCTTTTCGCTACAATCAGTGTTCTTCGCATGAGTACTGTCGTTGTTCACCCTATTCATCGTGCGGTGCGCTTTTACGAAGCCCCAATCGGCAAGAAGGCCGTGATGGCGGCCACCGGAGTGATTCTGGTCGGCTACGTATTCGCCCACCTGCTCGGAAACCTGCAAATCTATTCGTCCGATGCGCAGCAGATCAACCGCTACGCGGCGTTTCTGCACAACCCGGCCAACGCGGTGGCGTTATGGGCGGCGCGGTCGGCGCTGCTGGCGGCCGTGCTGCTGCACATTGTGGCGGCAACGCAGCTCTGGCTGCAAAACCGGGCCGCGCGGCCGCAGGGCTACGTGAGAAAGAAAGACGTTCCGGCGTCGTACGCGGCGCGTACTATGGTGTGGAGCGGGCCGATCGTGGCGGCTTTCATCGTGTTTCACATTATGCACCTGACGGTGGGTTCGGTGCTGCCGGTGCGGGACATCGGATTGAACCCGAACACACCGGACGTGCGCTGGAACGTGATCACGGGGTTCCAGAATCCGGGCGTCGCGGGTTTCTACATCTTCGCCATGATCCTGTTGTGCATGCACTTGTACCACGGGATCTGGAGCCTGTTCCAATCGTTGGGCGTCAACCACCCGCGCTACACGCCGTGGATTCAGAAAGCTTCGGCGGCGCTGGCGATTCTGGTGGCGGTGGGCAACTGCTCGATTCCGATCGCGGTGCTGAGCGGTTTGTTGACGTATTAAAAGGGAACACATGCAACTCGATTCCAAATGTCCGCAGGGTCCGATCGAGACCCGATGGGACCGTCACCAGTTCAGCCTGAAGCTGGTGAACCCGGCCAATAAGCGGAAACACACGATTATCGTGGTCGGCACCGGCCTGGCGGGTGGATCGGCGGCGGCCACGCTGGCGGAGCTGGGCTACAACGTCAAGTGCTTCTGCTTTCAGGATTCGCCGCGGCGGGCGCATTCGATTGCGGCCCAGGGCGGCATCAACGCGGCCAAGAATTATCATAACGACGGCGACAGCGTCTACCGCCTGTTTTACGACACGGTCAAGGGCGGGGATTTCCGGGCGCGCGAATCGAACGTCTACCGGCTGGCGCAGATCAGCCTGAACATCATCGACCAGTGCGTGGCCCAGGGCGTGCCGTTCGCGCGCGAATACTCGGGCTACCTGGATAACCGTAGCTTTGGCGGGGCGCAGGTTTCGCGCACGTTCTATGCCCGCGGCCAGACGGGCCAGCAATTGCTTCTGGGAGCGTATCAGGCTTTGGAGCGGCAGATCGGCACGGGCCAGGTGGCAATGTTCCCGCGCACGGAAATGCTGGACCTGATCGTGATCGACGGGCGCGCGCGCGGGATCGTGACGCGCAACCTGATTACCGGCGAGGTCGCCTCGCACCTGGCCGACACGGTGGTGCTCGGGACGGGCGGTTACGGCAACGTATACTACCTGTCCACCAACGCCAAAGGCTCGAACGCGACCGCGATCTGGCGGGCTCACAAGCGGGGCGCGCTGTTTGCCAACCCCTGCTTCACCCAGATTCACCCCACCTGCATTCCAGTTTCGGGCGAATATCAATCCAAACTGACGCTGATGAGCGAATCGCTGCGCAACGACGGGCGGGTGTGGGTGCCGCTCAAGAAGGGCGATACGCGTCCGCCCAGCCAGATACCGGAGGCGGAGCGCGATTACTACCTGGAGCGCCGCTATCCGAGTTTCGGCAACCTGGTGCCGCGCGACGTGGCCTCGCGCAACTCCAAGGTGGTTTGCGACGAAGGCAGGGGCGTGGGCGAGACGGGCCTGGCGGTCTATCTGGATTTCCGCGATGCCATTCAGCGGCTGGGCCGGCACGTGATTGAGGAGCGCTACGGCAACCTGTTCGAGATGTACGAGCGCATCACCGGCGAGGACCCCTACCAGGGGCCGATGCGCATCTATCCGGCGATTCATTACACCATGGGCGGCCTGTGGGTGGACTACAACCTGATGACCACGATCCCCGGGTTGTATGCCATCGGCGAAGCCAACTTTTCCGATCACGGTGCCAACCGCCTGGGGGCGAGCGCGCTGATGCAGGGGCTGGCGGACGGCTATTTCGTGCTGCCGAACACGATCAACGACTACATCGCTTCGACGAAGCTGGAAAAGGTGGACGGCAGCCATGGGGCGGCGGCCGAGGCCGAAGCTTCGGTGCAGGCGACGACCAGGAGACTGCTGGAGGCGAAGGGGACGCGCTCGGTCGACAGCTTCCATCGCGAATTGGGCAGGCTGATGTGGGAGCACTGCGGCATGTCGCGGACGGCCGAGGGCCTGAAAGTGGCGTTAGGGAGCATTCGCGAGTTGCGCGAGCAATACTGGCGCGAAGTGAAGGTGCTGGGGACGGACGAGGGCTTGAACCAGTCGCTCGAAAAGGCCGGCAGAGTGGCGGATTTCTTCGAACTGGCCGAGCTGATGTGCCTGGACGCGCTGGAGCGAAACGAATCGTGCGGTGGCCACTTCCGGGAGGAATACCAGACGCCGGAAGGCGAGGCGGCGCGCGACGACGAACATTTCAGTTATGCGGCGGCGTGGGGGTTCCGCGGCGTGGGCAATGCGCCCGAACTGCACAAGGAAGACCTGACATTCGAGTACGTGCATCCCACCCAGCGGAGCTACAAGTAATGCGAATCACTCTCCATATCTGGCGCCAGGAGAACGCGGCCGCGAAAGGCCGGATGGTGCGCTACGAAGTGCCCAACGTGAACGAGCACATGTCGTTCCTCGAGATGCTGGACGTGCTGAACGAGGAACTGATCGCCAAGGGCGAGGAGCCGGTGGCGTTCGATCACGATTGCCGCGAGGGCATTTGCGGCATGTGCGGGGCCATGGTGAACGGCGTGGCGCATGGGCCGCTGGCGGCAACCACGCTGTGCCAGTTGCACATGCGGCATTTCAAGGACGGCGACACGCTATACATCGAGCCCTGGCGGGCGCGGGCCTTTCCGGTAGTGAAAGACCTGGTGGTGGACCGCAGCGCGTTCGACCGGCTGATCGCGGCCGGCGGATTCATCGGCGTTTCCACGGGGAGCGCTCCGGATGGCAATGCCGTGCTGGTTCCCAAGGAAAAGGCCGACCTGGCGATGGACGCGGCCGCATGCATCGGCTGCGGCGCATGCGTGGCCATGTGTCCGAACGCTTCGGCGTCGCTGTTCATGGGCGCCAAGATTGCGCATCTGGGGCTGTTGCCGCAAGGCGATGCGGAGCGCGACCAGCGCGTGGTCGCCATGGTGGCCCAGGCCAATGCTGAGTTGTTTGGAAGCTGCACCAACATGGCCGAGTGCGAAGCGGTCTGCCCGAAGGGGATAAAAATCGAAGTGATCGCGCGCATGAACCGGGACTTTCTCGGGGCCAAATGGGGCGGGCGAGCGACGACGAAATAAGGCGCGGGACAGACCATCGCTTTCTGTGGTCTGTCGAACTCTCGCCACCTCGTAACAGGCTGACAGACGACCAACAAACGATCGTCTGTCCCACGATGCCAATTGCGGGGCAGACCACGAGCCACGATGATCTGCCCCACGACAGGCTGTCAGTAAATCAGTTTGAAGGAGAACTGGATCTGCCGCGAGGTGCCGGCGGTGCGGCTGATCATGCCGAAGCCTGTCCCGGCTACGGTATTGGCGGGCAGGCCGAAGTTCACAATGTTGAACAGGTTGAAGAATTCGGCGCGAAACTGCAGGGTGCCGAGTTCCGCCGACCCTCGCTTGCCGACCGGTGTGTCCTTGATCAGGGCGACGTCCGCATTGTGGAACCCCGGGCCGCGAAGCGTGTTTCGGCCCAGCGTGCCGAAGCGCCCGCGGTTCGGTCCGGTGCCGCCGGGCACATCGATCGGAACGTGGAAAAGGGACGCGTTAGCGGCTCCAAGCCCGAAATAGTCTTCGCGTACAGTACGGCTGATGGAGAGGTCGGGGATTCCGATCTGATCGGGCCGGTCGGTACCGCCCGCCCCAACTCCGGTTTGTTGAACCCCGGAGTAGACGGTAAAGGGCAGGCCGGTCATCAGCGTCCCCATGCCCAGCAATTGCCAGCCGCCGGTAAGGGTCTTGCCTAAAGGCCGCAGCGGGCGAATCGAATCCACATGCAGATCCTGGAACAGGCTGAAGGTGAACGCCTGCCGGATATCGAACCCGGACGGCCCTTTGTCCACGCCCGGATCGAAGGGATTCATGGGCGTGGTTTGAGCAACGGCGCCGGAAGAGCCGGTGATGAAACCGCCCAATACGGCGCTGGAGTCGTCGATGGATTTCGAGTACGTGTAGCTGGTTTGAAAGCCCAGTCCGGACGCCGTCAGGCTATTGCTCGCGGACAGTTGCAGGGCGTGGTAGGTGGAATGGGAACGATTGGTGATCTCGGCGACCGGCCCGTAGCCACCGGTGACGCTGCCCGACGAATCGAACTGCGTGTAGGGCGCAAAGGCAGCATCCGCGCCGGTGTAACCGTTGGGGAAATCCATGGCTGGCAGTTTGATCCCCGCGGTTCCCACGTAAGAGCCATCGAGGATGACGCCGCGGACTTTGCGCTCGATCCCCGCCGTCCATGTGCCGACGTAGCCACCGCTGAAGTTGGGCGCGATACCGGATACGGCGAGCGGCGTGATCTGATGATCCGGTGAAAGCGCCGCCAGATCCTGCTCGAAGCGGAGCACATCCATGGGAGTGTTCGGGGCCACCTGTTTCGAATCGCCCGAGGGGAAAACCAGTTTCCCGTCCGGGGTGTACACGGCGGGCAGTTGCTGCGGCGTTATGGTCATGCCGTAGCGAATGGATTGGTCGGGCGCCGCGGTGAGGCGCGGATACAATACAAACGGTGTGCTGCCGGTGAGCGAGTTGTCCTGCCAGAGATTGACCAGCAGGGTGGTAATGGCGCCGCCCGCGTGCACAGTGGTGTTAGCGGCGACGCGGCCGTCGAGCGAAATCCGCGGACCCCAACCGTTCTTGTCGAGCTTGTATCCCGGCTGGGGATTGACGATCAATTCCGATCCGGGTGGCCCCGTTCCGCCCGACAGCACCGGCGCGGACGTGCGTTTATCCTCCTCGCGGATGGGCGAAGTGATCTCGTAGCGCAGACCGTAGTTGAGCGTTACCCGGCCATTGACCTTCCAACTGTCCTCGGCATACGTATTGTACGCATCGCGGTGGATGGCCGAATTGCCAATCGAGTTCCCTTGCGCAAACATCGGCGGTGCAACCGCGATGGAATAGGCGAAAGCGCTGGCGGTGAGCAACCCGGTCAAGGTATCGGGCAGAGGGTCTCCCACCTGAATATTGTGCCCGCCGCTGAGGGAGGGTATTGCGACAGGCGAATACGCTACGCCTCCGCCAAACTGGTACTGGCCGTTCGGAGTTATCCCGAAAAGGGTAGTATCGCGATTGGAGCGAACCTCGCCGCCGGCCTTAATGGTGTGCTTTCCGCGCTTCCAGGTGAAGTTCGCGCGCGCCTGGAAAAGATTGCCGTAGGCGGCCATGACGGAACCACCGGCGGCGTTGAAGGCTTCGTAGAGTCCGTCGCCGAATACCAGCGCGGAGTCGGTGCGATCCGGCGCCGGGAACGAAGGCGTGGCGCGCGTGAATCCGATGGAGTACTCCTGGGTAGATGTGGCGGATGGCGTGCGCGTCAGCGTAAGGACGCCGTTGCGCTGGCGATCCACGAATCCGACGGCGAATTCCGGCGAGATAGCGGTCTGGCTGGGGTTGGTGTCCGGGCCGGTGTTGTCGGCCATCGTGAATCGTCCGAACAACTTCGTTTTGTCGGATAGATTGTGATCGATGCGGCTGGAGAACTGATCGGCAACCGTGGTCACCTTCGATGAGCCCGCCCAGGTGCGCGCGCCGTAGGGGCCCTCGGCGTCGTTCGGCAGAGGGTAGCGCGCCAGTATCTTCGCGATGCGCGGATCCACAGGTACAATCAGCGTGTCGCCGGGGAATGCCGTGGTGTCGAAACCCTGGCGTTCGGCGGCGGAGGGAAGGGGCAGCACCTCGGTGACGCTGAGTACCTGACGGAACCCCTGATACTCGGCAAAGTAAAAGGTCCGGTTGCGGCCATTATAGAGGTGGGGGATTACTACGGGGCCGCCGCTAGTGAGGCCGAATTCGTTGCGGATGAAGGGCGGAATGCGTTGGGGGCTGGCGACCGTGCGGTAGTCGAAGAAGTTGCGCGCATCGAGGGCGGCATTGCGCAGAAACTCGAACACCGAGCCATGCACGGAATTGGTTCCCGACTTGGTGATAATGTCGGTGAAGCCGGCCGCCCCACGTCCGATTTCGGCGGGCATCCACCCCGAGTTGGAGCGAATCTCCTGTACAGCATCGACGTTAAAGTTTGTGAAGGTCGCGCCTCCCATTTCGGGATCGGAACTGTCGGCGCCGTCCATGGCGAATACGGCCGCGGTGCCACGCTGCCCGTTGACGGCGAACTGCTGGGTGAAATTGGACGCGCCGTTGGTATCGGTCATGGTGCCGGCCGCCAGCAGAAGCAATTGACTGAAGTCGCGCTTGTTCAGCGGCATCGCCGAGACGGCTTTAGCTGACAACTGCTCGCCTCCGGTGCCCTGGCGCGATCGGGTGCCTGCGAGAAGCGAGACAGTGCCCTCCGCCGATAATTCGATGACGGCCGCGGAGGCGCTGTCCGGCAGTCGGACCGTCCGCGAGCACGTTGCCGTGGAGCCTTTGTAGTCCACTGCAACCGAGTACTCGCCGGCGGGCAGGCCGGCAAACGTAAACTGGCCGTCGCTGCCAGTGCTGGCCGCCGCCTTCGTGCCGGCTGCTTCTACGCGGACGACGGCACCGGCCATCGCCGCGCCGCGGGAGTCCCGCAGGGTCCCCCTCCACGAAACCGGGGAGGGCCGGTCGTCCCCAGCCAGCACGGGAACTGTAATTGCGGCGCAAGCGATCAGGGCGAAAAGCTTTGTGGGCAACACATCAGCATAGCTCACACCACCGGCGCGCACTTTTCCGCCGGTTGGCGACCGGGTGCGCGACATGAAAGTGAAAGATTGATGGGTCTCCTTGCGGTGTTGCGCATTTCTTAGCGTCTAGATACGCTAAGAATAGGAGCCCTCTATGCCCAATCCATGAAGGGAGACGAGAGCCGCTGCCTGGCCGCCGGGATGGATGCTTATCTGCCCAAGCCAATGCAAGCGGAACAGCTTTACAACCTGCTTGACACCCTCGGTGCGCAATCGAGTCCCGGCCTGGCGGAGCCGATGTTGGAACTTCAGCACTGACGCCGGCGCCACGGCCTTCAGCGACCCGGGCTTTCGCGAGCGCCCCCAAGGGACGACGACAACCTCGCACTGATGCGCTGTCCGCGTGGCGCCTCGACATCGCTGCTGGAAAGCTGTGAGACTCGGTATCTGGAAGAGGTCGTCCGGCGAACCGCCGCCGCCGCAATGCGGACAGCGCTCCGGCAGGGGCACCGCGATCTGTTCATCCACCCCGCCGGGATGGGACGGCACGCCTGCCGGCCGTACCGGCAGCCCGCTTTGCGGCCGGCCCGCTTTGGGTTGCGTTTGGGTATGCCCGTGAATGCGGCACCGCCTGGCGCTTGTCAGCGCCGGAACCATTGCCCCGGAATTGTCGCAACCGCGCGTAGGCCTCGGATGCCGCAACCAACTGGAGGCCGGTACGAACAGTTTGAGTAATGCCGCCGCACGAGCATCGTGAATACCCAGCCCACGGCGGGCACGTTCAGTCCCGCGGATTCAGGCGGCCGCGACGTGCCGGTGCGCGGATTCGTAGCCGCGCACCAAATGCACGATCGACAGGTCGAAAAAGCGTCCCACCCGCCGGTCGAGTTCCTCTTCGGCGTACAGTTCCATGCTGTCCTTGGTGAGGGTATGCTCCTCCACGAAGTCAAGCAGGACTTGTTTCAGCAGGCACAGATCGCGCACGCATTCGTGCAACGGAACGGCCTGCTCCAATCGGTCTCTACCCACATGCTGCAAGCGGCGTTGCAGGGTTTCACTGTTTCCCTTGTCCAGCCAGTGAGTCAAGCTTTCCAGCAACTCCTTATGCCATTGCCGTAACCCGGTTAGGATGGCGCCGGTCTGCGCCATGTCGGGATCGCGACGAATCTGGTCGGCGACACGGTGGATAATTTCTTCTTCGTGCGTCTCCATCAGGTGAACGAGCTTCCCCGAAATCATGGTTCACCTCATTTCTGCCTGTATAGTACACCCAAAGAATGCCGAATGATAGGGCTTTGAAGAACCTGCGAGCCCCCCCCGGACCGTCCGGCCATGCTACAACGGATTTGAATGCCTGTCTCCCCTCCCGAAACTTCAACGCCCGCCCTTTTCCCCGCCCTGCGCGTGGAGGAACTGGCGCGATACATCAACCTGAAACTGGTGGCTTTGGGGCAGCCTTCGGGCAGCCCCGCCGGGGGCGCCGGTTTTCTGGAACTGGCCCGTCCGCTGCTCCGCAATTACCAACAAAAGGAACAACTGCTTGCCGGGCGGCTGTGCCCCAGCGACACCCGCATACAGAATTTCCTGGACGGTTACCTGGCCGGCAAGTGTCCGGATGGAGCGCCGCGCCTGCCGTCGTCGTCCTTCGTGCTCGACCGGCCCGGCCTGGCCAGAATTCTGTCCTTCCCTTCGGACGCGGATAGCTTTCGTTCGCCCTACTTAAGCTCATATCGGGTGGCGCAGGGGGCGCTCCACAACCCCGCCAGCGACCGGCGCACCACCAAGGGGGTGTTTCACATCGTGGAGGGCGGCCTGCCGGTTCCCGCCGATAAACTGGCGGTGCCTCAGGCTGCCTTCGCCCGGCTGCTGGCCGAGGCGCTGAATCCGCCGCGCGAAATGCTGGCGCTGCCTTTTACCGCTGGACAGACCGAACAGGCCTACGTGTTTCTCTCCCTGCTGCTGCGGCCCAAAGTGTGCCCGGCGATCGGCTGCGAACCCGGCAAGAGCATGGAGACGCGTTTCTTTGCGCCGGCCAGCCTGGTGAGCAACCTGGATTTCGTGGAAGCGATCTTTGGCAATGCCGGAGATCCCTATCTTCCTGAGAACGATGCCGCGCTGGACGTGCCGCACTGGACCGGCCACACCGGATGCGTGATTCTGGCGCCGCACGTGGTGGGCCGGAAAAAGAAAGACCTGGGGCTGCCGCACTACGATCGGGCCAGCGAGCGCCAGCGGCGCGACGGCATGTGCTGGCGCGACGAAAACGAAATCTACAACGACGGGCTGCCGTTCAAGATCGTCTGCCGGGACTTTTCCGGCGTGATCGTCACCATTCTGACCGATAACTACTTCGGCTATTGCAAGAAGGAAGTGAAGAGCCAGATCGGCTTTTCCGCCAATCTGTACGGGCTGGCCGAGGAAGAGCACGCCGGCGGCGCCATCGCCTTCCCGTCCTACGTACTGGGACAGGACTTTGCGGCCGATCGCCCGTTTTCGCTGCGCAAGACCTCGTTCGAAGACGCCCTGGCGCTGCTGGACGGGCTGGTGGAACGCAAGCCGGAGGGCTACGCGCTGGACCGCGCCGACCCCGGCATTTTCTATGTTCCCGAGCATGCCCGATTCAGCGTGCGCGAGGGCACGGTGAGCTGGTCGGGCGGCGGCGGCGAGCAACGGATTACGCTGCTGCCGGAACATGTCTACGTGCTCCCTTCCGGGTACAAAGTGCGGCTCGAAAAACAGTATCGCGGCACGGCCTGGCGGCTGGTGGGCTCGGTGCCGCACGGCACGCTTTGCCATAAGCCCTGCACGGTATCCGGCGGCGGCAAGTCCGAGATTTCGAAATCCATTTTGAACATGGTGCTGCACGGGCCGGTGTTTGTGAGGGATTACTTCCACGATTTCGAAGAAGTGGCGCGGATATTGGAGCGGGATTTTTCCCGGATCCACAAGGGCGCCCAACCGCAGGCAGGGACCGGGCGGCCCATCCTGGGGCCGGAGCGGTCGCTTGGCTCGGTGATCAAGCTGCTCACGCCTTCGGCGGACTACACCGACGAATACAATGAGTGGCTGCGGAAGCTGCCGCAGACCATCCGCCAGTTGATCTTCACCGTGAAGCGCTACTACCGTCCCGAGTGGGGCGCCGATTGGCGGGAGCACTTCACCGTGGACCGCATTAACGGGTATCTGGGCCACGAGCTGAAGTATGAAAGCCAGAAGCTGGTGGGAAATTACCTGCGGGTGGGGTTCGATCCGGAAGGCTCCTGGCGCATTTACAAACTGCGGCCGGACTTTCGGCCGGCGGAGAAGGTGCAGGTGGAAGACGACATCACGGCTTCGGCGGTGGTGCCGCGCGCCCGCGTGCCGCACTTCGACGCCAAGTATCCGCACCCCAGTTTGAAGCTGGTCGAAAACTGCGAAGCCTACCTGTTCCAGCGGCCGGACGACGCCGTCCACCGAGGTTTCGACGCGCAAGCCGAAGCCGACATCGCTACCCCGGGAACGTTTCTTTCCAACTTCCAGCCGCTCGGCGTGGCCGAGGCGCGCTCGCTGGTGGAACACGTGGTGGAATTCGATCAATACACCGCGCCGATGCAGGAATTGCTTCGTAACTTCGTGGCGAATTCCACCCACGGATACGTGGTTTCGTCCGCCCACGCGCGCCTGGTGGATGGCAAGCCGTCGAAGAATCCCCGGTATCTCGAGCGGCGTCCCGACCTGGTGGACCGGCGCGGCGCACACCTGGCGCAAATGTGCGCGCGCCTCGACCGAGCCATTCCAGCGGGCGAGCCGGTTCAGTTTCCGGTGAACGCGGTGCTGGCCGGACGGCGCGGCAATCCTGCCGACGCTTCCATCGGGCTGCCTCCGCTGGCGGTCTACAATCCCATTCACTATCAGGAATTGCCCGAGCTGTTCATGGATTTCGTGGCCAGCCTGACGGGCAAGTCGCCCTCCACAACCGGCTTCGGCAGCGAGGGGGCGCTCACCAAGGGCCCGTTCAACGCCTTGTGGCCGGTGGTCGATCTGAACAATGCCCTGGTGGGCTTCATCCTGACGGGCTATGCCGGCTTCACCACGGCCGCCGGTTGGGTGGGGCCGCACTACCGGGTGGACCACGACATCAGCATGCTGGTGCCGGAAGTTTGGTGCCGCATCCGGGTGGAGGAGCGCGAGCCGCGGTTTCTAATCGAAAACGGATACCTGGAGAAGGTGGAAGATTTCGATTACCAGGGCCGCACGGTGCGCGCCAGCCGTCTAGGCTACCGCATTACCGACGCCTTCGCCGAGCGCTTCCTGGGACGCATCTTCGAAACCCCCAACGAAGTGTTTACCGAAGAGATGGTGCGGCCGGAAAAGCAAGACCCGGATTCGTTTGCGACGGGCGTGGATGCGATTGTCGAAGCCGGACGGCGGGTGGCGCTCCAGTACTTCGAAGATGGCAGCGTGAAAGGCGCCTGCCCGCCGCTGGCGGCGCTGCTCCACATCATGGCGCACGACAACTGGGAAGGACTGGGCATCGACGCGCCGCGGGTGCGCGGGCTCTTTTCACGCGAGGCCATGCTCGGTAGCGACTGGTATCGCGAAAGGCTGCGCACCAAGCAGCGGCGGGATGAAGCCCTGTGCCGCCGCAACCTGCAGGCGCTCGAAGCCGCGCGCGATGGCGGCGGCCCACTCGGTTTCGACGTGGAAGCGCGGCTGGCGTTGGCGCGCCAACAACTGGCGCGGGTCTCCTCGGAGCAATACGTGGAAGAACTGGTGGGCACGATTGGCGCCGACCCGTTCGCCGGGCAAGTGTAAACGGTAGCGCAGGCCGTCGCGCCAGGACAGCAAAACCGCCGCGCGCTATATTCGACTTGATGAGCACAACACGCCGATCCGCCCTCGCGTCCGCCTTTGCCGGCGCGGGCTTCGCGGCCTTCGATCAGGCCGAAGCGGCCGCCCAGGAAAAGGCCGGGAACAACGCCCCCATTCCGGCTCGCGACAACTTAAAGGTGACCAAGCTCGAGACTTTTCTGGTGAAGCCGCGATGGCTGTTCCTGAAAGTCCATACCAATGCCGGGATCGTGGGACTGGGAGAACCGATCACCGAAGGCCGCGCGCTGACGTGCGCCGAAGCGGTCAAGGAGATTGAACCGTACCTGGTGGGCAAGGACCCGCGGCGGGTGGCGCACCACTGGCAGGCCATCTACCGGCACGCGTTCTACCGCGGCGGCCCCATCCTCACCAGCGCGCTGAGCGGCATCGACCAGGCGCTGTGGGACATCAAGGGGAAGGCGCTGGGCGTTCCCGTGTACGAGTTGCTGGGCGGCCCAACGCGCGACCGCGTGCGGGTGTACGCCCACGCCAGCACGGTTGACGACATGAAAAAGGCGCAGGCGCGCGGATTCACGGCCTTCAAAGCGGGGCCGGCCAAGCGACGCCCGGCCCGTTACATCGAGACTCAGGGCGCGGTGAGCTACGCGGCCGAGCGGTTCGCCGAACTGCGCAAGGCGATGGGGCCGGAGGCCGATATCGCCATCGATTTCCACGGCGCCATCAGCCCGGCTACGGCCAAGCTGCTGATCAAGGCCCTGGAGCCCTACCAACCCATGTTCATCGAAGAGCCGTGCCAGGCGCAGAACCACGACGTGATGGCGGAGATCGCACGCGGAACCTTTCTGCCCATCGCCACCGGGGAGCGCGTCTTCACCAAGTGGGGCTTCCGCGAGGTGCTGGAAAAACGCGCCGCCACGGTGCTGCAACCCGACATGTGCCACGCCGGCGGCATCACGGAAGCACGGCTGATCGCGGGCATGGCCGAAGCCTACTACGCGACGATTGCACCGCATAACCCGCTCGGCCCTATTTCACTGGCTGCGGGCGTGCAACTGTCCGCTTCAATCCCCAATTTCCTCTGCCAGGAACAGGTCTCGCTGGGTGAAGGCTATCTCAAGAAGCCGTTCACCGTGCGCGACGGGTATCTCGATCTGCCCACCGGTCCGGGCCTCGGCATTGAACTCGACGAGAACGCCATGGCTGACAAACTGACTCACGACTGGCGCAACCCGCAAGCCTACGACTCCGAGGATGGGTCGGTGGTGGACTGGTAGCACAACGGGTGGGGCGGCCCCGTGGCCGGCTTGCCAACGGTGGTGAGCGGTTGTTTCGGCGGAGAAGAGCGGGTCCAGGGGGACCCGCGCGGACCCGGGGGTCCGCCCCACCAATGATTTGCGTGCGCCACGCGGGGACGGCTCATCCGAGATCGACGGCGACAGCTTCGTGGATCAGGACTCGGGGGACGGTAAGTTCAATCCAGCCGTTAATCCGCGTGAAGGGGATCCGGTCGCCGGAGCGCAGCAGCGATACCGACTTGGGCTGCGACGGGACTTTGATTCGCACTCTTATATCCAACAACGGAAGGAAGCTTTCTCGCGCGCGGAGATGTTTGTTCTTATTGCCGGTGTCAGCCAGTAAATGCAGGACGATGGCATTTTTCGAGGCCATCAGATGGGGCGTGAGACCGGGTTGGTATTCAATCTCATAGGAACGCTTCGCTCCGAGATAGGGCTCGAACAACCTGCCGAACGAGGTCCGTAGGATGGGCATTTCGGCCTCCTCGTAAATCGCTTCGAAGCCGGAGGCGATGTAGATTACTTTGCCGCGGCCAAGAGTATTGCCGACGCCGGCGGGGCCGATGGTGGCGCGGTGTCCGCGATCGATGGTTTGGGCCAGCACCCTGCCGCCGTTGGCGCGAATGCGCATCACTTGGGGATCCTGCGGGATGAGGTCCCCCGTGCGGGCATTCATATAGAGGTCGGGCATCTCGATGGGCTCGGGGTCGAGCAACGAGGCGCCGAACACGTCGGCGAGGCCGAAATCCGCGCGCACGCGGCCGTACTCGTCGGCGACCGATGTCAGATGAGTGGCGATGAGAGCGCCGCCGTTCCGCACATAGTCGCGCAGCATGCCGCACTGCTTCTCGCTGAGGCAGGCGCAGTTAGGGGCGTAGATCATCTGATATTTCGAGAGAAGCTCGGTCGACATGTTCCAGTCGAGAAACGGTTCGGCCTCGTAGCTGTTGGCCTTCAGCAACCTGTATGCGCCATGGAAGTAATTGGGGTAGGCTCCAGGTACGAAATGTTTGCCGGTATACCAGTCGAGAGTCTGGCCGCCAACCACGATACCGACCTGCGGCTGCGATGCCAGCGTGCGCAGCAGTGCGTCGTGCTTCTGGGCGAAGTCGAAAATCTCTTTGATGTAACGTCCGCTCTCGTAGGCCAACGGACCTTGCTGGTTGTAGAAGAAGCGTGACATGCTCCAGTAGACGAGTCCCACGCCGGCGGCAATCGCCGCCGCGCCATCGATTAGCAGTTCCTGGCTCTCGACCGGATAGCTGTACCAGCCGCGTACGGTCGAGTCCTTCATGTGTTCGCGGTTGTAATCGGTGTGGCTTCCGACATAAGTCCAGGTGACTTTGCCGGTGGACTGGCCGAGTTGCATGTTGAACAACTTCTCTTCCGGTGTTTCGGCGGCTTCGAACATGAAGCCGTCGGCGACCGGAATGGCGCGGCTGCGCCAACCGCGGCGGCCGAGCAGCGAACTGTCGTTGAACAGGACCGGAACGTCGCGCGTCCGGCGAATCATCTCGCGGATCTCGGCGAAAAATCCGATTACGACGTCGTTGGCCATCCAGTTCTGATACTCGATGTCATCGTCGAGCGAAATGCCCTGGTCGGGGATGGCCTTGCCGAATTTTTTCCGGTAAGCCGCCTGGCAGTATGGGCAGTGGCAGAAATCGCGGCCGTGATCCATGCCCTGATAAGGGCCGTCGAAGTACATCACGTCGACTGCGTATTGGGTGAGCACCTCGCGCACCAGCGTGCGGATCACCGCGCGCAGGGGCGAATTGAGACAGCCTTCGAAAAAGGTCGCCCAGCCGTAGTGGCTGGTGATCATGGGCCGGCCGTCGGCGAATTTCTTGCTCCAATCGGCATAGCGGGGGTCGGTCGAAGTGGAGTCCATGAAGGGGTGATTCAAGGGCATGTAGGCGACTACGCGGAGTCCGGCCTGTTTCGCGAGTTCGACCGTCTCGCGCATGGGATCGCCTTTGAGTTCGGGATGGATGGGATAGCCCGACTTGGTCGGGAAGTAGGCGAAATAGGAGGCGGAGGGGTAGCGCAGGGCGTCGGCGTTGAGGTCGCGGGCGATATCGACGGCCTTCCTCGCCTGGTAATCGAGTGAGGGATAGAAGGGCGGGTTGTAGGCCTCGGCGATCAGAATGCGCGGGTTGCGAATCCATTCATAGGTAGACATTCCGGCGGGCGCGGCGTGAGATTCTGGGATGTCGAGCCGCGCGGCGGCGGCAATCAAGGCGGATTGCCGCAGGAGTTCGCGGCGAGTGACGATCTTCGTGCGTGGCTCGGCAGCGGCGGCGCGGATTATTTCCATTTCTACACCTTACCAGCCAGCCGCGGGCGGGCGTGCTAGCCCCCATCTTCCACCGATGCCGAGAACACCTAGAATGGAGGCATGGATTGGTCTGATTGCCCTTTGGTCGAAGTGATTCCAGGCAAGGTCAGCGGTGTACCGCTGCTCAAGAACACGCGCTTGCCGGTGGAGGCAATCACCGGAAATTACGACGCCTTCCGCGATGAGGGATTACCCGCGGACTCCGCCATAGCTGAAACCCTCGATTGCTACCCGGGAGCAGGGTTTGAAACGATCATAGCGATTCTCGACTATCGTGCCGCCCACCAGGCGCAGCCTTGAAGATTCTGTTCGACGAGGACGTGCCCCGGAAGCCTGCCCGAGCGTTGCCCAGGCATGAAATCCATACCGTGGTCAGCATGCGATGGGGCGGCGTCAAGAACGGCGCGTTGCTAACGTTGATCGAGCGCGAACGCTTCGACGTTTTCCTCACCGGTGACAAGAACATGCAAAACCAGCAGCGGCTCGAAGGCCGTCCGTTTGCCGTGCTGATTATGTCCGCGATCAACTGGCCAGTGGTCAGGCCCCATGTTCACAAGATTGCTCTGGCGTTAGATAGCGCGCGGCCCGGCACGGTGAACACGATAGATTGCGGCGTCTTCGTTCCGCGTCCCACACGCACGTCGAGCGAAAGTGAGTAAGTGCCGTCCCATATTGGGTCGCCTGTGCAACAAGACGAATAGCACTGTTTATACTTCTGGCAGCTTATCCCGCCATAATCGGCAGCACGAGCGCGAGGAGCCACGAAACGGGCATCACCAGAAAGATGAGGAAAACTGACGTACCGTGGACATTAAATCTCTCGACCGAGCTGGCTGCCAACGCCACCACTCACGGAGCAGCAAAGACTATTCCGGCTGCTTTTCGTCGGGTGCCTGCGGGGAACTGTTTGGCCCAGCCGATTACAGCAACAAACGATAAGACGATGCCGACCAACAGGGCCCAAATGAACCACCCAAAGTGGCTGCTCAGGAAGTCGAACCTGAAGTGGGCGGCATCCCCTACGTAGCCGGCGCCAACACCAATCACGATCAGAACGACGCCGACAAATATGCCAATCGTCCAGAATGAAGACTTGCGCCCGGTGCTTTCCATCTCATAAGAATCATCTCATCTCATGGGCCTCGTTCGCTGTTTCACGCCAGCCATTGCAACGCTACCGGCCGGGGGCTATCCTTGTGCTTCGTATAGGGTGGCGGCGGGCCGGACCAAGCCCGCGCCGCCCGGAATCGGAGCTTATGGGTTTCCCTAGTTCGACTCCGCCGGTGGAGAGCCACGAACTCCGCCAGCGTTCCGCGCACGAGGGTCCGATGACCTCGCGAGAGCGGCTTCTCACGGCGCTTGCCGGGAAAGTTCCGGATCGCCTTCCGGTCACCACACACCATGTGCTGACCTGCTTTCTTCAGGAGCACTTCGGCGGGCGGTCGAGCCGCGAGTTCTTCGATTGGTACGGCCTCGACGCCATCACCTGGACGGTGCCGCACCTTCCGCACGCCGACAACGGCGAATATCCCGACCCCTTGCAGGCGGAGCCTGGGTTCCTCGAGAGCCGGCGCGTGGCGTCGCTCGGTTGGCACGTGGAGTTCGAAGAGCTGCCCGGCCGGGACCGCAAGACCACGCGCTATCGTTTCGTGACCCCGAAGGGGACGCTCAGCATGGTGACCGAAGACGACGGCCGCTCCACATGGGTGGCCGAACCGCTCATCAAGCAAAAGCGCGATATCGACCTCATCGGCGAGTTCGCCACGGCTCCCAGGTGCGATGTCGAAGCCGTGAACCGGGAGGCCGAAGCATTTGGAGACCGGGGCATCGTCCGCGGCCACATCTGCGCTTTCGACGTTTTCGGCCAGCCGGGATGCTGGCAGGATGCCTGCTGTCTGGCCGGAACCGAGAAGCTCATCCTGGCTGCGCACGACGACCCGGAGTGGGTACACGAGTTGCTGCGAATTCTTCAGCGGCGCAAGATCGTTTTCATCCGGTCGCTGAAAAGCGCCCGCTACGACGTGCTGGAGCTGGGCGGCGGCGACGCTTCTTCCACCGTCATCTCGCCGCGCATGTTCGACCAGTTCGTGGCGCCCTACGATTCCGAGTTGATCGCCGAAGCGCACCTGGCCGGCCAGCGCATCGTCTACCACACCTGCGGTGGCATGATGGCGATGCTGGAGCGAATCGCCGCCATGCGGCCCGACGCCATGGAGACTTTCACCCCGCCCGCCATGGGAGGCGACACGGTTCTTGCCGAGGCCAAGCGCCGCGTGGGCGCGAAGGTCTGCATGATCGGCGGTTTCGACCAGTTCCATTTCTTCGTGGGCTGCTCGCCGGACCAGACTCGGGCAGCCGTCCGCCGGTGCTTCGCCGAAGCCGGCGCCAACGGCGGCTACATTCTGAGCCCTTCGGATCATTTCTTCGATGCCGAACCCGAACTGATCGCGGCCTTCGCCGATGAAGCGCGAAAGTGTGTTTACTGAATGCCGGCCGGGTTGATACTAGTAATTTTCGGCGGGCTGATGAACGGCAGCTTCGCCACGCCCATGAAGGGGATTCGCGGCTGGCAGTGGGAACACACCTGGCTGGTGTGGTCGGTCACGGGCCTGGTTGTCCTGCCGGGTTGCGCCGCGCTGGCGACGGTGGTGCGGCCGTGGCACGTGTATGCCGCCGCGGCGCCGGAGTCGGTGGCGATTGTGGTCCTGTTCGGGTCGCTGTGGGGCATCAGTTCGATTCTGTTCGGGCTGGGCGTGAGCCGGGTCGGATTGGCGATCGGATTCGGTGTGATCATCGGCATCTCGTCCATTCTGGGATCGTTAGTCCCGCTGATTTTCCTGCATCCGGAGTCTCTGTGGCGGCCGGCGGGGCTGCTCACCATGGTCGGCGTCCTGCTGCTCGGGAGCGGCGTGGCGTCGAGCGCCATCGCCGGGCGGAGCCGCGGTGCCTCCATTTCGGTGACGCGCGGCGGTCTCGCCATCTGCGTGCTGAGCGGATTGGGCGCGCCGATGGTCAACTTCGGGCTGGCGTTTGGCGCCGGCATCGTCGCCAGCGCCGAGAAGACAGGTACAGCGCCGGTGCACGCCCTGAATGCCATCTGGCCTCTGCTGCTGAGCGGAGCCTTTCTTAGCAACGCGGGTTATTGCCTCTACCTCATGCGCCGGAAATCGGGATTCCGGGCCTTCCGCCAGCCTCGCGCCGCCGCCAACTTTGCCTTATCCGCCCTGATGGGCGCGCTGTGGATGGGCAGCAACCTGGCCTATGGGTATGGAACCTCCCGCCTCGGTCCGTTGGGGCTGGTCCTGGGATGGCCGATCATGATGGCCTGCGTGGTTCTGACTGCCAACGGATGGGGCGTGGCGACCGGAGAATGGCGGAACGCGAGGCCGCGCTCGAAGCGATGGATGGCGGCAGGTGTGATACTGCTCGTCGCGGGAGTGGCGGTCATTGGCAGCGCCGCAATGTAGCGGGCGCGGCGTTTTCAATCAGCTCGATGCGGCTGCCGGCCAGTCCAGACCCTCCAGTTGGTCAACGAGAAACCGCCGCATTGCCACCACGGTGGCTCCGGCGCGCATGAGGGTGACTCCGTCCTCGATCGAAGCCACGCCGCCGGAAGCCTTGATGCCGAGCGTGGGGCCGACCGTTTCGCGGATCAAGCCGATGTCGTGTACGGTGGCGCGGCCCGGTCCGAAACCGGTGCAGGTCTTGATGAAGTCCGCGCCGCTATCGAGAACCAACCTCGCAGATGTCCCGCGCGACGCGGGCATAATCGCCCGCCTTGAAGGCGGCGATGTTCATCACCATGTCCATGTCGGTGGCGCCGCGGCGAAGTCCCTCTTCGGCCTCCAGGCACTTGACACGCGTGGTTTGACCGCCGCCCGGGAAGGAAATCGGGATCTGCGCCCGCACCGGCGAACCTTTCAACTCGTCCACCAGGGCGCCCAAATGTTGCGGAAAGGCCACTACTGCACGAAAGCCGTAGTTCCTGGCGGCACGGCAGGCGGCCCGTGCCTCTTCCTCGCTGGCCGTAATGGTAAGCGCTTCCGAATAGTCGATCGCGGCTACCAGGCGGCCAATTTCTTCCGATGTGATCGAGTGCATACGCTCCGATGATAACGCCTCGTATTCGAACCGCCAAAACAGAGGGGCAGGCCCAATCGCGCATTCCGCGCAAATCACCGGCGTGGAGTAGTGAATGCAAGATTCTCGTCAATGTATGGTGAGTCTCAACATATCATGGCCAAGCTTATGGTGTCGCGGCTCCGCAATCGCCTGGTGGTCATCTTCGTCGGTGCTGTTCCCATCGCGCCGGCAGGAGCCCTGCCGCGATGAGTGCTGTGTTGAGCTGGCACGACGCGTACCATGCGGGCGCTACGATCTGCGGTGGAAAGGGCTACAACCTGGCGCGGCTGGCGCGTTACGGTTTTCGGGTACCTCGCGGCGGCGTGCTGCCGGTCGGCGCGCCGCTTTCAGATATCGGGCGCGGTCTGGAGCAACTGGGACTGCTGGAGGCCAAAGTCGCGGTGCGCTCCAGTGCCACAGCGGAAGACTCCATGCGTGCGTCGTTTGCCGGCATCCATCGCAGTTACCTCAATGTGAGCGGTAGCGATGCCGTGCAACAGGCGGCCCAGGGCTGTATCGACTCGCTCGAAACCGCGCAAGCCATCGCCTATCGCCGCCGGATGGGCTTGGAAGACGAAGAGGTGCGCTGCGCCGTAGTCGTGTGCGAGATGGTGGAGGCGCGCTGTGCCGGGGTGGCTTTCTCCTGCGACCCGGCGACGGGCCGCCGCGACCTCATTTTGATCGACGCCGCGAAAGGCCTGGGCGAAGCGGTGGTGAGCGGGCGCGTCAATCCGGAGCGCATGATCTGGCGCCGCCGGTGCGGCAGGGTTTGGCGAGAGAGCGGCTCCGCCGCCAGTGCTCTGTTGCCGGAGCCGGTCGAAGAAGAACTCGTCCATCTGGTGGATCGCGCGCACTGGGCCCTCGGCGAGGGAAGGGAGCCGCAGGATGTCGAGTGGGCCTATGACGGAGAGCATCTTTGGTTGCTCCAGGCGCGCCCGGTCACCAGCTTGCCCCGCTACGGATGGCCGCGGACGGCCACATTGCCTCGCCATTGGTCGACTGCCAACCTCAAGGACAGCCTGCCCGGCGTGCCGTGCGAACTCTCCTGGAGCACGCTCACCGACATCGTCCCCGAAGCCCTCTACGCCGCGCAGAAAGCCGTTCAATACCCGATTCCGCCGGGCATGGAGGTGGTTCGCCGCTTCCAGGGACGCGCGCTGGGTCGCGGATCCGGCGTGGCTTGTCGAGCAGGTCCGGTTCCTCCGCGAGAACCCGGCAACACCCAACTTGCGGGAAACCGCCGCCGACACCCGCCGGCGGGCTGAGCGGGAATTGAAGCGGCGCTTCGGCTGGCGGACGCCTTTCCTGCTCTGGCTGGTGCGCAAGCTGCGCGCGGCCATGGCTGCCCGGGAAGCTGCCAAATCCGCCCTTATATGCCTGATGCTGCCCATTCGCCGCATCGTGCTGGAGATCGGCCGCCGCCTGGTGGCCGAGGGTAAACTGCCCCAGTGGCTTGGTGTGCGCCGGCCCTGGAAATCGGCTAATGGGCAACCACGCAGCGTTCCTCCTCCGGGCGCATCTCCGAGAAGGGGATAAGTGCCGGGCAATGACGCCAACTTCCCGGTCCGTCGTCCAGGACTTATCCCCTATTGCGCGCGATCCGGCCCCTGCGAGCCGAGAGAAGAGACGAACTTGGGTCTTGCCGGTCCAAACAACAGGAACGGGTGTCAGTACCAGATTGACAAGCTCTGTTTTCCGCCGAGCTTAGGCGAGGTCGAAGCGATCAAGGTTCATCACCTTGTTCCAGGCCGCCACAAAGTCACACACGAACGCCGGCTGCGAGTCGCTGCACGCATAGACTTCCGCGAGGGCTCGGAGCTGGGAGTTGGAACCGAAGACGAGATCAACGACGGTGCCCGTCCATTTGAGTTCACCCGTCGCCCGATCGCGCCCCTCGAGCACGCCTTCAGATGTGGCGGAATTCTGCCACTTCGTGTTCATGTCGAGCAGGTTGACGAAGAAATCATTCGTCAACATCTCGGGCCGCTTGGTGAAAACACCGTGTTTGGACTGTCCGAAGTTTGCATCCAGGGCGCGCATGCCGCCAATCAGAACCGTCATCTCTGGGACGGTCAAGGTCAGCAGGTTCGCCCGATCCACCAGCAACTCAGACGCCGATCCCTCCAGTCCCTTCCGGAGATAGTTACGGAACCCGTCCGCGGCCGGCTCCAATACGGCGAACGAATGCACATCGGTCTGCTCCTGCGATGTGTCCATGCGTCCCGGCGAGAAGGGAACTTTCACGTCGTGGCCGGCCTTCTTCGCCGCCGCCTCCACGGCTGCGCAACCGCCCAGAACGATCAGGTCGGCAAGCGAGACCTTCTTCCCGCCGGACTGCGCGCCATTGAAATCCGCCTGGATCGCCTCTAGCGTCAGAAGAACCTTCGCCAACTCGGCCGGCTGATTGACTTCCCAATCCTTTTGCGGCGCGAGGCGAATACGTGCCCCGTTAGCCCCGCCGCGCTTGTCAGTGCCGCGGAATGTCGTGGCCGACGCCCAGGCCGTTGTGACCAGTTGGGAGGTGGAAAGTCCGGACGCGAGGATCTTGGCCTTCAGAGCGGCAATATCCTCCGCCCCGATCAATTCATGATCGACAGCCGGAATGGGGTCCTGCCACAGCAACGGCTCCGCGGGAACCAGCGGGCCAAGGCATCGCGTAATTGGCCCCATGTCGCGGTGCGTCAGCTTGTACCAGGCCCGGGCGAACGCGTCGGCGAATTCCGGCGGGTTCTCGTGGAAGTGCTTCGAGATCTTCGCGTAGCTCGGGTCCATCTTCAGCGAGAGGTCCGTCGTGAACATCATCGGGGCGTGCCGCTTGGCTGGATCGTGGGCATCCGGCACCGTGCCCGCCGCGGATGCGTCCTTGGGAGTCCATTGGTGAGCACCGGCCGGGCTCTTCGTGAGTTCCCATTCATAGCCGAGCAGGTTGTCGAAGTAGTTGTTGTCCCACTTCACCGGATTGGTGGTCCATGCGCCCTCCAACCCGCTGGTGATCGCGTCGCCGCCTTTGCCGTTGCCAAAGCTGTTTTTCCAGCCCAGACCTTGCTCTTCGATATCGGCGCCCTCGGGTTCGGGACCGACATACTTGAGCGCTTCGGCGGCGCCATGGGCCTTGCCGAACGTGTGTCCGCCGGCGATGAGGGCCACCGTTTCCTCGTCATTCATGGCCATGCGGGCGAACGTTTCCCGGATATCCCGCGCCGCGGCGAGCGGATCCGGTTTGCTGTTGGGCCCTTCCGGATTTACATAAATCAGGCCCATTTGCACGGCGCCGAGAGGATTTTCGAGCTGACGATCGCCGCTGTAGCGCTCGTCCGCCAGCCACTTGCCCTCGGGCCCCCAGTAAATGTTGTCTTCCGGCTCCCAGATGTCTTCGCGCCCACCGGCGAAACCGAAGGTCCTGAGTCCCATCGACTCCAGTGCAACATTTCCGGCAAGAACTATCAGGTCGGCCCAGGAGAGTTTCCGGCCGTACTTTTGCTTGATCGGCCAGATCAGCCGGCGCGCTTTGTCGAGGCTCACATTATCCGGCCAGCTATTGAGGGGCGCAAATCGCTGTGCTCCTGAACCCGCGCCCCCGCGGCCATCGGCGATACGGTACGTGCCTGCGCTATGCCAGGCCATACGGATGAAGAGCGGCCCATAGTGGCCGTAGTCGGCGGGCCACCAGTCTTGCGATGTCGTCATCAAGGCATGGAGGTCCTTGATCACGGCATCCAGGTCGAGGCTCTTGAACTGCTCGGCATAATCGAACCCCGCGCCCATCGGGTTGGACAGCGGGCAGCGTTGGTGCAAGATCTTCAGGTTCAGTTGATTGGGCCACCATTGTGCGTTTGTTGGGGCCCCAGCCATTGTGTGTTTCAGAGCGCCGTTCGTGAACGGGCATTTGGCTTCGGTTGACAGGTTTTTCTCCTGATTATCGGGGACAGGCTCCCCCACTGCCTTGGTGAATTGTTGTTCCATATGTTTGTCTTCCTTCGATTGGCAAAGCACTATGACGGTATCCTAACTCCTACGACACTCAACGGGAAGCGTGCCGTGGTGCGCACTTCGCACAAAGCCCCCGGAAAATGACTTCGCATTCGCGAAGAACCCGCTTATCGAGGGAGCCCGAGGCGGGCCTGGGCACGTCGTACCACTCAATGTCCTCCACATTGCCGCAGCGGTCGCAGATGAAGTGGTGATGCCGCATGCCTTTCGCATCGAATCGCGCGGCGCGGCCCTCGACGGCCACTTCACGCACCAAACCCGCCTGCACCAAGTCCCGCAGATTGTTATAAGTAGTGGCCCTTGAAGAGCGCGGATCCACCTGGTTCACGGCTTCGAAAATTTCCGCAGCCGTGGGATGAATGTGGTTTTCCATCAAGAACGCCATCACCGCGTAGCGCTGCGGCGTGCATCGCAAGCCGCTGCCTTCCAGGGACCGTTTGATCGCCTCGGCGTCTAACAAGAAATTTAGACTATATCTAATATTATACTTTGTCAAGACCTGTATCTAGGCTGGGTCTTGGCCCATCGAGTACGCTTGTCTCATGCCAGCATTGGAAGGGAGCAACACAATGAGTGAAGCAAGGCTAGGCGGACGGTTCACGTTTCCCGGCACGTCATTGACGGTGCACCGGATAGGCTACGGCGCGATGCAGTTGGCCGGCCCCGGCGTGTGGGGGCCTCCCGAGGACCCGGACGGTGCCGTGGCCGTCCTCCGCGAGGCCGTCGCGGCCGGCGTGAACCATATCGATACGTCCGACTACTATGGCCCGCACGTCACCAACCGGATCATCCGCCAGGCTCTGCATCCTTACCCGGCCGGGTTGGTGATTGTCACCAAGCTCGGAGGCCGCCGGGCGCCCGACAAGTCGTGGCAGCCGGCCATCTCGCCCGAAGAGCTGACCGGCGGCGTCCACGACAATCTCCGCAACTTGGGCCTGGAGGCGCTCGACGTCGCCAACTACCGCGTGATGGGGTCGGGCCACGGCCCCAAGGAAGGGTCCATCGCCGGGCAGGTGACGGTGCTGGCCGACCTGCGGCGCAAAGGGCTGATTCGCCATATCGGCGTGAGCAACGTCACCCCCGCCCAGGTGGCCGAGGCGCAGGCAATCAGCGATATCGTATGCGTGCAGAACAACTACAACCTGGCCTACCGCCGCGACGACGCCCTGATCGACGATCTGGCCAGGCAGGGCGTCCCGTACGTGCCGTTCTTCCCGCTGGGCGGGTTCACGCCGCTGCAATCGTCCACTCTGTCGGACGTCGCGGACCGGCTCGGGTCCACGCCGATGCAGGTCGCGCTGGCGTGGCTGCTGCAGCGGTCGCCCAACATCCTCTTAATCCCCGGCACGTCGTCGCTCACCCACCTCCGCGAGAACCTGGCCGCCGGGCAGTTGACGCTGTCACCGGAAACCCTGGCGGAGCTGGACGGCATCGCCGCCGAGCCAGTGGCGGATTGATCGCGGGATACTACGCATCCAAGCTACAGAATCAGGAGAGGGCCAAGAACGACTTCTGCGGATCGGCGAGAAACTCATCTATCTCGGTGAGCCGGCTCCTGACGAGCCCTTCTATGGCCTTCGTAGAGCAGTTGCCGAGCCGGATCCAAAGAATCCTAGGTGGATACCCCTCAAGGAAACTTCTCTGGCGGAAGTCAGCGTCTTTGGTGACAATCGCGAAACCGTGCTGGGCGGCGTATGCCCAAATCGTGGTGTCCGTTGCTTCCCGGAGTTCGACATCCCGTACATGCATCGCGCTGGGGAAACAATCTGCCAGAGCCTTGCACAAAAAGGGAGAAAGATTCTGATCGAAAAGCAGTCTCACGCGGGAATGCTCGCCAATCGCCGTTCGCGATCCGCGGCAAAAGCGAGGCAAGCCCGAATGTCTTCGTGGATGAGGTCTGGAAAGTCGTGCAAGATCTCGTCTTCAGACATCCCGGAAGCCAGGTAGTCCAGTACGTCGTAGACTGTGATCCGCATCCCGCGGATGCACGGCTTCCCGCCCATCTTGTCGGACTCGATTGTGATGATCTTGCTGTAATCCATGCGACCCGCTCCGAGGTTCCATCTTCAACAATAACAAAATCCGGGACCGAGCCGGTCAGCCTCACGTGAGCCCTTGGCGAAATCGGCCAATACGTCGGAGCGCTCCAACATGTTCGCGCATTTCGTTGTCCTGTGGCCTCTCGCATGGGATTTACACGCGGAATGCGGAAAATACCCATGATCGCTCCGCTCGCTAGCCAGCTCGCGCGGCGAAAGGGGTGGTCGTGAAAGATTTTTCCTCTTCGGTGCCGGTGGAACGACTGATTCGGGCGTTCCACGCGGCGTCTCTTCGGTCCGGGGGTGCGGAAATCGCGAAGACCTCGCAGCGCTCCGACGTGTTGGCGATTTTTGCCAAGGGCTCACGTCAGGCCGACCATTTCAGGGCCGAGTATTTCAGAGCCAGAGTTAGATCGTTACGGAAGCCGTGACCTCGCTCACATCGACCCGAGATTGGCGCGTGCCGCCAAAGCCCAGCCGCAGGTGTGACGCGCCCCGGCATCGCCAGGCTTCGCCGAATCGACCATCTACGGTTGGCGGCGACTTGGCTATTGAGAGCTTTAGTGCCTGATCTTGCGTCGCTTCCCGTAAACGCCGAGTGTCGCCGGAACCTGGCGCGCTTATTGGGGTAATCCGTCGCAGGGACCATCAGGTCAGGGTGTTCTGGTTCTGGTGTTTCTCAAAATCGGGATCCGATCAGCGCCCGCAGCATCGCTTGTACTTGCGGCCGCTCCCGCATGGACAGGGGTCGTTTAACCGAACCCCGCGATCTCTCTCAGCTGCGGAAACGCGCTAAGCACGAAGGTCGGCGGCAGCTGCGGAAACCCGCCTAATTGCCGCGGACGACATGCCTACCAAACTCACGTGCTGCCAGTGAACCCCGCTCAGTACATCATCGGGGGCGTATTCCAGCTCTAATAATGGCCTGCTGGTCTCCTGGTTTGCAGCAATTACCACTTGCGTATGTTCCAACCCGAAGCCAATCCTGCGCGGCGATCCCTCCGACCACACAATGATCGTAAACCTCATACCGCCACAGCTGGAGAATGGTCTGCTTCGACCAAGTTCACGGTTTGCACGCAGCTGGTCCTCGATGTACTGAGCGAGCCGTTCCCGAAAGCCGCCAGACGCATCGAGCAAGAAGCTCGTCACTTCGGAGCGCCGACGAAGGTTCGTTTTGGGCAGGAACTCAGTGATTTCCTTCAGTCGGTCAGGCATTTTCTGCAGCGGCAGAGCAGCCTCGCCGCCGCGAGCCACGGCGTCATAGTAGGCGTCGATTTTGCCGCGATAGCCGACGAAGTTCAATTTGGCCTTCTCGTTCTGGCTCACCAACTCGGCTGCGTACTGCCCGTAGTTGTTTTGAGCGAGGTATAGCCCAAGGTGATCCATTTCGTCGTTCAGATCGACGAGGTCGGATCGCACGGCACGCATCCGCTGCTCGGTAAAGTGCAAGAAAATGAGCGGGTTCTTGAACAGATCGGCGTAAACGCGTAGGTCGTCGATCGAAAGCGCCCAAACAGGCCGCAGGCCGACGTCAACCCCAACCTTTCGGAGGTGCTGGGCACGTGCAGCCAGCTCTGTAAATGGATCGAGTGTCACTGCACAAATCGTAACGTGACGGAACGCCGAGCGGCGCAACTTCGCGATCTCATTGTGTCCAGCGTCGGCAATCGGGACCTCCGGGGCGCTCTCCAGATAGTCAAGAAACCTACTGCCCTGTGACGCCGGGCAACGCAAGAGGTTTTTGAGGGACGAAATGTGAGCGGGGAGATCGGTAGCGGGCGAGGTGTAGGTGAATGCGCCCGCTTTCACCTCCACGACAAACAAATGTCTTCATAAACCAAGAGGCCGTCCGCTTCGCACCACGGCGGAGCCGCGCCACCTGAAGACCAGTAATAATACACGGGTCGATAGGCGCAAGCACCAGGCAAAAGATCCTCGAAGTACCGGAAAGGCAGCGCCTCCGATACTGACTTCTGCCGCTTATTCCAGCTCTCCTTGTAATCAGGGGCCAGTCGAAATATCGCCCGTTAAAGAACTCTATAAATGTGGTCGAAGAGCGTAAAAACGCTGAAGCACAAAAATCGTCCTCCGATTCGGATGAAAGGACGCTTCATGGTCGGCCAAACGCGGAGCGGCCACCCACAAAACTCGCCGGGCGCGAAGAACTGATCCTCTTCTCCGGGCGACCAGGCAAGCTCATGGAGAAGGGTCTCTGGCAGCTTTGTTACCGTGCCGACGTCGAAAAGGTCAAGTCCGACAACCTCACCGACCACCCTACAGGTCTTCGCGGTAAACTCGGGATCCTCCGGGATCCTCCAGGACTTTTCCGAGCAGATCCTCACTGTGTTTGTCCGCGTCTTCGGCCGTCTGAGCCGGTCGATCCGCCGTTTCGTGGCGAAGTTCGTCCAAAGCCATGAGTGCCTCCCCTAGTCCGCGTGTGAGCTTGTACAGGATCTTCTCCAGTTCTGCGACAATCGTCGCGGCATCGATACTGAACAGCCTTATCAGCACGTCTGAGTGCGGCGCGAGGACATCGAGGAGCGCCTGCGGCTCATGGATGTGATACCGCTCGCCCCGTACGTTCATCCAGATCAATTCGGCCCGAAATCGGAAACTTCCAATTCCATATCAAGATCGGGATCCTGCAGCCGACGATTTGCGGTGAATGCGAGCTGGTAGTTCAGATTGAGCTGCGCAAACAGCTTCTGCACGTTGTCTTTCAGGCTCGCCCAAGCGCCGTTATCGACGTCCTGGGCACAAGCACAGCCGGGGGGAACCGACTCTATGACGCTTTGGACGTAATCGATCATTCGGAGGGGTAATGGATCGTCGAACTCCCCCATAGAGTTGCCGGCGACCGCGGCAAACTCCCACCAGGCTCGCTGTAGAAGCCGGTCGGCCGGCAGACTTGAAACCTGCTTTGCTATCTCCGCCACCAATGCGTTGATTTCGTGTGTGATCCCAGGCAAGTCGCAAGCCATCTCGGCTTGAACTGCATCGAACTGATCGCGAGTAGCCCGAGAGCGACCCACCACAAATCTCCCAAACCGAGCGAGCTCAAATGGCCCAGCATCGAAGCGCTCGTCCGGTGCCACGTTCCGCGGCTTTTTCCGTCGTCGGCTCATCATTTTTCTCCATGTGACTCTGACCTACACGGTGAGGCTGGTGGCCATCAAGTGGGCAAGAGAATGCCGTGCTCGCGCGGGAGTCGCCGGGGTTATTGTAGCTCCGTACACGGTAGTTGCCCACGCGTGGCTGCGCGTGTAGCGTGCAAGGCGCGGCGGCACTGATGGCGCCCGCGATGCACGCGCCGGCCTCGGCACCGGATTGCTCCCGATGGCTCGGCCTGGGCCGCCGATCACAGAAGCTCGGCACCTGGACGAAAACGCCCAAAGCCGCAAATTTGAGAGCGGCAACCGAACTCCGGCGGTATATCCCGTTCCCACCCGCAGACCATCTCTTCCGCTCAAGTCTCCAACCGGAACACCTCGCCCAATTCCCGGATCTGCTCCTCATCCAACGGCCTCACTTCCTGTCCTTTTAGCAGGAGGAAGAGTTTGGCGGTTTGCTCCAATTCCTCGGTGGCGTACACGGCGGCATCGGGCGATCCGGCGGAAGCCACGGCGCGGCGCCGCCCGACCAGAGCGCGGATGGCCGGGGTGGAAGGAGCGTTGCGCCGGCCAGGCGACGCCCGCCGCTGACGGCAATTCACCCGGGTGGCGCCAGGGCGCGCAAGACGCCGGACCTGAGCGGCGGAAGATCGTCCACGATCGTATTCCACACGGTTTCGACGTCGACCCTGTCGTAGCGATGCCGGAGCCAATTGCCGATGCCGCGGATACTGTGCCACGGCAGCCCGGGACACAGACGCTCCGCGTCCCCTCCGAGCCGCATCGCCGCCTCGCTAATTAGCAGGAGCTTGCGCTCCACCGCGGCAACCGTCTTCGGGTCTTCCCGGAATGCCTCCAAGTCCATGCCATGCACGAACCTGACGATCATGTCGATGCCGTCGAGGATATCCCGCAAGGAAAGCGCGGGTTCCCTAAAAGGCAAGGACGGCCTCGCGGGAGGCGTTGGCGGCAACCGGCTCCTTGAGTCCTTTTGCCGGAGAGAGATCCACGCGGGCGCCCAGCATGTCCGCGAGGCGGTTTTCGATGTCGACCATGTCCAGAAGGGACAAACGCCGCCCGGGAGAAAACTCGGCTATGACATCCACATCCGACACGTCGTGGATAGCCGTCCCCCGTGCGTAGGAGCCATGCAGGAACAGGTGTTCGATGCCAGCGGCTTTCAGCTCACTTTCGTGTTCCCGCAGTTTGGCAATGATCGTGGACCTGTCCATGCCGCAGCCCCATTTTGTATTCTCTCGCATCCGAAGCAGCCGCGGCGGCAGATCCGGCCGAGGAAGGCCGCCCGCAAGTCCACCTTCCTACTCAAGTCTCCAACCGGAACACATCGACCAGTTCGCGGATCTGGGTCTCGTTCAAGGGCCTCGCTTCCTGTCCCTTCAACAGCAGGAACAGTTTGGCGGTCTCTTCCAGTTCCTCGATGGCGTACACGGCGGCTTCGAGAGATGCGGCCGAAACCACGGGGCCGTGGTTGGCTAGCAACACGGCGGCGTGCCGGGCGGCCAGGGCGCGAATGGCGTCGCCAAGGCACGGATCGCCGGGGCGATGGTAGGGGACCAGCGGAAGTTTTCCGATCTTCATTACGAAGTACGCGGTCAGCGGCGGCAGGCAGCTTTCGGCTGGCAGGTTCGCCAGGCAGGATACGGCGGCGGAATGAGTGGAATGCAAATGAACCACCGCGCCGGCCGCGGCCCGCTCCTGGTACATGGCCAGGTGAAGCGGAGCCTCCTTCGATGGCGCGTCGCCGGAGATCACGCGCCCATCCCACGCGAGCTTCGAAATCCGCGCCGGATCCAGCCTGCCCAGGCAGGCGTTGGTGGGAGTGAGCAGCCAGCCGTCTTCCAGGCGCGCGCTGATATTACCGCTGGAACCGGCCGTCAGACCGCGATCGAAAATCGAGCGGCCCAGCTCGGTCATCTCCTCCCGCATCCGGTTTTCCGTCATGGCAGTATCCTGCATAAATGGTGGGTCGGACCCCCTGGTCCGCGCCGGTCCCCTGGACCCGCTCTTCTCCCGGGCAATCAAGCGCTCGCCACGCCCGGCGAGCCGGCAAGGGGGCCAGCCGCGGACCAGGGGGGTCCGCCCCACCACGTACGCTGGTGCATTGTCATGGCAGCCGGCTCCAGGCTTTGAGGAAGAAATCGTCCGTGCCGAAATTGCCGCTCTTCAGAGCCAGCGCCAGTGGCCTCTCACCCAAGCTCACCGTCCACGGAACGCCGGGGTCGATTTCATCGCCGATGCGCAAGCCCGCCAGCCGCAGCGTGCCGGCTACGGCGCCGGCCGTTTCTCCGCCCGCTACGATCAGCCTGCGCACGCCCAGATCCACCAGCCGGCGGGCGATCGCGGCCAGCGTGCTCTCGACCAGTGCGCCAGCGCGTTCGGCGCCCAGCTCGTCTTGCACTTTCTTCACCGCCGCCGGCTCGGCCGAGGCGTAAACAAGCACCGGCCCGCTGTCCAGCCGGCCCGAGGCCCAATCCACGGCTTCCGCCACTACATCGGCGCCGGAGGCTGCGCGTAGCGGGTCGATCCGGAAGGCCGGCGCCACCTCCCGCATGCGCGCAACCTGCCGCAGCGTGGCGGGCGAGCAACTGCCCGAGATCACTGCGTCGAATCCCTCGATTCGCGGCAACCGGCCGGCCGGTAAATCCGCAGGCAGCAGGCCCTGGGAGCGGAAGTTGTCGGGAAGGCCCATGGCGATGCCCGATCCGCCGGTCAGCAGCGGCATGTCGCGGCAGGCGGCGGCGATGGCCATCAGGTCAGCGTCGGAGGCGGCGTCGACAATCGCAATTCCGGCGCCGGCGCCGCGCACGCTCTCGAAGGCCCGCCGAATCTCCGCCTCGCCGCCGCGAACGCTCTCGAACGGGACCAGGCCCACGCGGCGGGTCGATTGGCGCTGCAGCACGCGCACCAGATTGGAATCCGTCATGGGCGTGAGCGGATGGTGCCGCATGCCGCTCTCGTCGAGCAACACATCGCCGACGAACAGGTAGCCGCGGAAGACCGCGCGTCCGTTGGCGGGAAAGGCCGGGCAGGCGATGGTGAAATCGGTGCCCACCGCGTCCATCAGCGCCTCGGCCACCGGTCCGATGTTGCCCCAGTCGCTCGAATCGAACGTGGAGCAGTATTTGAAAAGGATTTGGCGGCAGCCGGCGTCGCGCAGCCATCGAAGCGCTTCCCGAGACCCATCCACGGCATCGCCCGGAGGCGCCGTGCGGGTCTTGAGCGCGACTACAATGGCATCGATCGAGGACGGCGGCGCCGTGCGCGGCACGCCGAACATCTGCACCGTGCGCATACCGTGTTTCACCAGCATTCCGGCCAGATCGGTAGCGCCGGTGAAATCGTCGGCGATCGCCCCCAGCAGCGGAGCCATCAGCGGTCTTCCCTTCGATCCTTGGGCAGCTCGATGCCGGGGTACATCTTAATGACGGCCGAATCGTCTTCTCCGCCGTGTCCGGCTGCGGCGGCGGCCAGAAAGATCTGGTGCGCGGTGGCAGTGAGCGGCAACGGGAACGTCAGCTTGCGCGCCGAGTCCAGCACCAGGCCCAGGTCCTTGACGAAAATGTTCACCGCGGATAGCGGCGTATAGTCCCCCGCCAAAATATGCGGCACCCGGTTCTGGAACATCCAGGAGGAGCCGGCGCTGTTGCCGATCACTTCGTACAGCGTGGCGGGGTCGCCACCGGCCTTGATTCCGAGCGCCATAGCTTCGGCGGCCGCGGCGATGTGCACCCCTGCCAGCAGTTGATTGATCATCTTGACCGTAGAGCCCTGACCGGGCTGTTCGCCGAGGCGGTACAGTTTCGCGGCAATCGCCTCGAACAAAGGCGCGCACCGTTTAAACGCCGCGGCGGGACCGGATGCCATCACCGTAAGCTGGCCTTCGGCGGCTTTCTTCGCGCCGCCCGAAACCGGTGCATCGATATTCAGCAGGCCCGCGTTTTCTATGCGCTGTCCAAGGCCGGCTGCGAATGCCGGCGGGATGGTGGCACTGGTGACGATCACCGAACCTGGCTCCATGCTCTCCGCCAAACCGCCAGCGCCGAAGATCGCCGCTTCGGTCTGCTCCGCATTGACGACCAGAATCACAACGGCGCCGCTGCGGCTCCCAGCTTCACCGGGGGAACTGGCGGCAACACCGCCGAGATCTTCGAACTGCCGGCACGCTTCCGGGCGAACGTCGTAGCCCGCCACCGGGAATCCCGCCCGTAACAGCGATCGGGCCACGCCCATACCCATCGATCCGAGGCCGATTACCGCTACCGGCATCCCGGTCCGGCCGCCTTCGGGCCGCATTGGAATCTCATCGTTCATCGTCGGAACCCGCCATGGAGCTGTCTGAAATAAGAACTGCCGGGCGTCCAGCCGCCCCCTTGTTGGATTTTATCGCCCATGCGATCGCGGCAGCCGCAAGGCAGGACCCCGCCAGCACCAGTTGCGCCATCGCCGTACTTCCCGTCCGGTCGCGAATCCGGCCGATCACGAACGGACTGACATAACCGCCCAGGTTCCCCACCGAGTTGATCCAGGCAATTCCCGCCGCGGCGCCGGCGCCCGACAAAACCGCCGTCGGCAGCGACCAGAATACCGACTGGCCGCACATGATCCCTATGGCGCTCAGGCTCACTAACGCCACTGCCACGGTTCCAGAAGGCCCCGCCACTCCCCCCACCGCAAACGCCGCTCCGGCCAGCGCCGCCGCCACCGCCACGTGTTTTCGCCGCTCGCCGGTCTTGTCGGAATGGTGCCCGTAGAAGATCATGGCCGTCGCCGCCAGCGCCCAGGGAATGGCGGAAACCAGGCCGATCCGCCACGGATCGGTGCTGATAGTGTCTTTCAGAATCTGCGGTAGCCAGAACGCCAGGCCATAGTTGCCCATCTGGAATCCGAAGTAGATGGCGCAACATAGCCAGACCCTGCCGCTCCCGAACGCGTCCCCGATCCGGTGCCGCGATGGGCCCTCGCTTTTCTTGACCTCTTCCTCCTGGTGCAGCCGCCGTGTCAGATAGTCCCGTTCCTCTTGGCTAAGCCATTTGGCTTTGGCTGGTCCATCCACCAGGTAGAACATGGTGACCAGCCCCGCGATGGCGGAAGGAATGCCTTCGAGCAGGAACAGCCATTGCCAAGCGCGGAGCCCACCCATCCCAGACATCTTAGCCATGATTCGCCCCGAGATCGGACCGGCTATCACCCCCGATAGCGGCGTCGCGGCCATGAACAGCGCCACAATTCTGCCGCGGTGGGTGTGCGTGTACCAGAACGTCAGGTAGAGAATCACACCAGGGAAGAAGCCCGATTCCACGATCCCGAGCAGCATGCGGATGGCGTAGAAGCTGGCCGCACCCTTGGCCAGAACCGTGCAGCAGGAAACCCCTCCCCACAGCACCATCAGCCCGCCGAGCCACATCCGCGCCCCCAGACGTTGCAGCATCATGTTGGCCGGCACTTCAAACAGGAAATAGCCGATAAAGAAAATCCCCGCGCCGGTGCCGTAGACCGTCTCGCTCATCCCCAAATCCCGCTGCATCTGCAGTTTGGCGAAGCCGATGTTGACGCGGTCCACGTACGCCAGTATGTAGCAGGCGAACAGAAACGGAATCAGCCGCCCGGTGACTTTGTTGTAGACTGCCGTTTCGAAATCCATGGGAAGGTTCCACTCCGCGATTGCCCCGGCCGCCCGGCGGAGCGTTCCGGCACGTTCCCCATTCTCGCCTTTCCGGGAGGAAAAAGGGGAGAAACCGGCCGCCCCAAGTCATCTTTCCGGCGCCCAGTACCCCGCTTTCGCGCTGACCTGGAACTTGTCGCCGCCGTTCACTTCCACCTTGATCTTTCGGTATTTCCCGTCCGGCGCTTCGTTCTTCGGCACGTAAGCCAGCAAGTAGTATTCCCGCGTGTCGGTCAGCGCCCTGGTAATCCCCTTCGGCAAATCGTTACTGTTTTGAAAAAACAAACCGCCGGTTTCGTGGGCGAGCTGCGCCATCGCATCCGCATTCTCGCGCGCGACCGAGGCTCCTTGCCGGTCCACCGAGTCCATGGTTGCCGTGGCTTCCGTCGGCACGTTTCTGGCATCCATTTGTGCCGGGGTCGACGAATAAGCCGTGCTGGCATCGAAGGTGCCGCCGGCGCTGAAAGCCGACGAGTAAACTCCGCGCGAGTCCAGCGTGTAGAATTTCACATCATAGCCGGTCGCCGCCTTAAGAATGGCTTGTAACTCCGATTCCGTGTCTTTCGATGGGAACTGGAACGTGTGATCGTGCGGGGCAAAACCCTGAACGATACCGTACAGTTCACGGCCGGGAAAGCGATTGAACCCGTCGGAAATGAAAATGATGGTCCGGGAGGTCGGCATGCTCGCCGTCGCCCGGACCAATTCGTTGAGCTGCCGCAAGAAATTGCGGTTCAGGAGGTAAGTCCTCTCTTCAAAGCTGAAAAGAAAGGCCTTTACCCTGCCCTTGACCGCGGGACATCCCGGCCCATCGGACTGGGCGCCCTGGCTGGTGCCCTTGTAGCCGGTGGCGCCGTTGCTGTCGCACGCACAAACCGAGCAATAGTTTTGCATCAGCGCCCTGAATTGCTGGAGGGCGATGGCCGTGCTCGCGGCTTCGCTGGTCTGGATCATTTTCGCAAAGCTCTTGCTGGCGATCGCCGCCACGATCACCGTCACATCGGTAGTGGAATCCTTGACCACGGTGAGGTCTCGCCCCAGCGCCATCAGGGCGTATTGCGTGTCCGTGCCCTGCTCCTGTCGAAGACTCTTCAAAAGCGCGTCCTTCACCCGGCCGAAGCTTGCAAACGAGGAATGGAGCGTATCGATGCAAATCAGATAGGTGCGCCGCACAGTGTTCGACGCCGGAGCCGGGCGATCCGCTGGCTTGACGGCGATTCCGGCGGGGACGCCTGCCACCGGGCCGGTCTGGCGGGCTGCTTCCGCAGCGGCGGATTCCACCGTGGTGCGGAAAGAGACGATCTGTTGCGGGACGCCATCTTCCGACACCTGAAAGTCGGATCGCTTCAGGCCGCTGACGTGGTGCCCTTTGGCATCCGTCACGATCACCGGCACCAGCACCTCTTTCACATTGGCGGTGATTTTGGGTAAGGGCTGCTGCTGTTCCAGTTCCTGAGCCTGGCTGGCAAGCGCCAGAGCGAATAATCCAGCCGAAAGGGAAAACAGCTTCCGTGCCAGACGGCATTTCATCACGGTTTATCTCCGAACCTTCCTCCGCGCTGCCGCGCTTCAATCCCACCGGAATCCTAATGGTACCCGGCTTCGTCCGCGCGCAGGATAAAGTGCCCGCGGAACCTCGACGCGTTCCGTCGCCGGCGCGTGCCGATGCCCAATGAGAAATGCGCCCTAAAGTCTTTCATGGGCGCTGCCGATATGAAGAAAGTAGCAGCCGTAGACCGAGAGGCATGGCCGAAAATAGGAATCCTCGAATAGGAACGATGAATCATGCAACCCGACAATGCACACCAAACAGGAGAATTGTGCCTCCCCGTCGAAGCCGGTGCAAAGGTCACGCTGAAAAAGAACGGCCATGCCGCCCTTGCTACCTCGGTAAGCGTAAGCGGTTGCGGTGTCCTGCTGCACTTCGACGAACCGCCCCAGCTCGCGACCGGCGATCAGGTGATCTGCGAGTTCAAAATCTCCAGCGACACCGACCCCCGGCTCCCGTATTGGGTGGTGGGAATGGTCTCCAGCGTAGACGATTGCTGCGCCACGGTCGATCTTGCCGGTGCCCCTCCAAGGGTCAGGTGAGCCAGCTCGACAGCACAACGCAAACCCAGACAGCAGCTGCGCAATAACCAGAGATTGTCTGTAACTCCAAGAAATAAAGAATTCTCGGAACCATGGAGAGCCCCCGACGAAAGCCGCCCCAGGGGTCTCCCCGGCCCCGACAAGGTAAGCTGGTGGGGTGGGGCGACTGATTTTTCGTGCCTTAGGCGGCCTGGTGCTGGTGGCCGTAGGAGCGTACCTGCTGGATGGGGCCATTGCCAAGGCGCGCGGCGCCAGCGCTTTTCGGCAAGTCCAGGTGCAACCGTATTATGCTGTTCCGATGAAGGACGGCAAGACCGAGTTCATGATGCTCGATCCGGAAACCGACACGTGCATTCGCTCCGTGTTTCCGCACTTCGGCTACCGGCCCTGTTGGAAAATGACCTCCCAGCAGCGTATCAACATGTAACCGGACCGTCACCAGTTTCTTATCGCCCGCCGAATCGCGGAACTCCCCGCTGCCTGCTACCGTATCTAAGGTACGACTATGACACTCACAAGCAGCCCCGAACTGGACCGGATTCATGTGCTGCTGGCGGAAAAAGGATACGCGGTATCCGAGCCGGCGGCCGACTCGCTGAGCATACGGGAAGTCGAAAGCGGAGTCACCGTGCAAGCGGTACTCCAGGGCGACGTCCTGTATCTTTCCCTGGTTTGCACCGTGGCCCCGGAGGCGGCCATCACGCCCGATATCATGCGGCGCATGTTGGCGTCCGATAACGGCATTTCGACTTCGTATTTCCAGCTCTACCCGGCCGGCGACGGCAAAATCGCCATCACCCTCAACAACTTCTGCAAACTGCAGGAACTGGGGCCGGACGATGAAGACGATATTCAATCCTGCGTGCACTTTCTGTTGGTGGATGTGATGACTGCCCGCCGCATATTGAGCGGACTCAAAGGGTAAAGGAGGATCAATATGCCGTTTCTATCCGATGTTTTTGCCCGCCTGGGGCGCGTGGCGCGCGGCCAGGCCAATCAGGGTGTCGATGCCATCGAGGACGCCACCTTCGAGGCTACCGTTCGCCAGACCGTCGCCGACATGAAAGGCGAGCTCAATAACGTGGTGCGCGCCTCCGCCGTGGCCATGAGCAACTACAACCGCCTCGACGCCGAGTACCAGAAGTACGTCAAGCAATCGCAGGAGTGGAAGGACCGCGCCGGGCTGGCGCTGGACGCGGGCAACGAAGAGCTGGCCAAAGCGGCGCTGGCCCGGAAGGCCGACTCCGACAAGCAGGTCGCTTCCATGCAGCAGTCGGTTGCGGCGGCGCAGCAAACTAGCGAGAAGCTGAAAAGCCAGGTGGGCGAGCTGAAGCGCAAGATCGAGGAAGGGGAGCGCACCGCTACCACCCTGGTGGCGCGCAAGAACGCCGCCGCGGCCCAGCGCAAAGTAGCCGAAGCCATGGCCGGCGTGGGCAACGCCGACAATGCATTCGCCGCCCTCAACCGCTTCGAGGAAACCGTCTCCAAGGAAGAAGCCACCGCCAAAGCTTTCGATGAACTGGCTTCCACCGGCAAAGACGATAACCTGGAGAAGCAGTTCGCCGCCCTCGGCGGCCATAGCGTGGACGCCGAACTGGAAGCGCTCAAACGCGAACGACAACTGAAGGCCGCTCCGGCTCCGCCGCCTTATCTTCCCAAAGAGCTGCCGGTGGGGGGCGATTCCCTTTCTACCGCGCCGAAGCTGGGCGAAAAGGCCAAAGCCTGAGCCGGCGGGGGCTCGATGATAACCTACACGATCGAAGGCCTTCTAGGCGTTCTGCTGGTGGTAGTTCTGATGCAACTGTTCAAAAAGCACGCGCCGCCTCCCATCGCGCAGCCGGTGGAAGACTTGGCCAATCTAAAACCGTCGGAAGCCCGCGTGGGAGACGCGCTGTCGGTCTCTGGCGCCGGTGACGACATGACCGATCTCGACTTCATCGTCGAGCGCAGCACCTGGTTTCAAGCCGCCGCGAAGCGCTGGCTGGAGCTGAGCGGACCGTACAAGACGCGCCGTGTGGTGCTACGCGTAGATTTCGGCGACGACCTCGAAACCAGCGTTCAAATCGATCCCCGCAAGCTGACGATCGAGGACTTGGGCCTGTCCGAAGACGACCTGGCCCAAATGGACGAGCGACAGAATACCGCCGACTCGTTCGAGTTCGATGGCAAGCTCTGGCTGTATGTGCTCAGCCGCGAAACCCAGATGACGCGCAGCGATCAGCCCCAGCCGGTGGGCTTCTACTATTGGGAATTTCGCCAGCAGGACGGCGCTGGCCGCCTCGCCATCCGCAAGCTCCAGGGCGACCCCTTCGCGGTCGCGCTCTACAGCGGGGTTCCCTTAGGCGACGTGTCCGTTTACCGCGGCCGCACGTAGGAGGCAGTCGTGAAACTGTCCTTGGATAGTTTAGCGGGGCAGGCCACCGCTTCTTGTCGTCTGCCCCGCAGTTTGGTGGCGCAGGCGATTCGCCTGCCTTCGCCCGCGTTCCGCGCAGCGGACGCGGCAAGCTTCGCTCGGCTGGGGGCAGGCGAATCGCCTGCCCCACAACACGCGCTGGGGACCTTATGAACCGCTCCGGTCTGAAATTTCTAGCGTCCTTGTTGGTCACGGCGATGGCGGTGTTGCCCTTCGCCGGCCTCGACAATTTGCCTCGAGACCTGCGCCGGCGCATTGACGCCGAGCGGGCCACGCTGGCTTCCTCGCTGCGCCAGGAACAATCAGCCAAAAGCGAGGTGAATGCCGATCTCGCCGCCGATCCAGCCCTGTTCAAGACCATCGCCTCGGCCGCGGCTTGGCCGGGGCGGTTCGCCGATTCCGAAAGCAAGTTCTCCGATGCCCAGAGCAAGCTGGCCGAGCTGGGGCGCCTGGAAAAGGCCAATCGGCGGCAGGACCGCGCCCGCGCCGAATCGCTGCTCGTCGAAGAGCAAGGCCTGCGAGCGTCCGCCGCGGCCGAAGCGCAAACCACCCAAACCGACGCCGCCCGCTGGGTCGAGCTCAAGCGCCAGTTGCCTGAAGAATTGCGCCGCATGGAGCTGGACTACAACGCCATCCATGCCTTCGATCTGGCCTCGACAGCCACTGCCGTCCAAAAGGCGGAAACCGATTGGCCGGATAAGAAAGCCGACTTGGACACGCGGCTGCAGGCTCTGCGCAACACCATCTCCGCCGCCGAACAGACCTGGCAATCGGACGCCGGCGACCGGCGCGCCGCGGCCGCCCAGGATTGGGCCCACCTGCAGTTCGCTTCGCTGGTCGCCGCCGCCGATTCCTTAAAGACCGCCGCCGCCGATCTGCCCAAAGCGTCCGCCGACCTGCAGGTTCTCGGCTCCCAGCTTTACGTTTCCTGGGACAAGATCCTGGTCGACATGGAAACGCGCGGTATTGGACGGGCGCGCTCCTGGGACCAGCAGATTCGCACCGTCAGCACCCGCGTGGCCGATGCCGCCGACAAAACCGGCGTGGTATCGAGCCACGAAAAGTGGGTCGAGGTTTCGCAGGCTACCTATGCCGCCGATGAGAACGATCTCGGCATGGCCATCGAGCACAAGCCTGCCGGCAAGTACGATTCCGAGGCCGAGCGCGTGGCCCAGCCCGCCGGGTTCGCGTACGTCGCGCCGCCTGACGTGGGATCTAACCGCTACGGCTATTGGGATCACAGCGGCGGCCGCGATTTCTGGGTCTTCTACGGACAGTATGCGCTCCTGCGCGACCTGCTGTTCAATCGCGATTACCGCCCCCTCGAGCGCCGCGATTGGGAGGATTATCGCTGGTCGCGCGACGCCGGTCACACTTACTACGGCCGCACCGCCCAAGGCACGCCGGTATATGGCAGCCAGGGCGCCGCCACTCGCGATCGTTACTCCGGCAGCAGCTACGCCCACTCCGGCGGCTTTCGCGATTCCCAGTACGCCTCGAAGCCGGGTTCCTATCGCAGCTCGCCGTATGCTTCACCGATGGCGCGCGATCCCAATGCCGATCACAGCCCAAGGCGCTTCGGAAGACCCGGCGCCGAGCCCGAAGCGCCGCACGGATTTCATCCCGCGCCCCGGCCCACGCCCAGGTTCCGTCCCCCCGCCGGCGGTCGGCGTTTCGGCAGGCATTGACGACATCCACATAGGCTATACTCGTTCCCGGAGAATTTCGAATGCGGTCATGTTGGTTTGTCGTTGCCGTGGCACTGGCAAGTTTTGCATCCAGTGGATTGGCTCAAGAAGCCGGCCCATACAAGGTGCTCAAGGCGGCGAGGGTCGGCGGAGAAGGCGGTTGGGATTATATCTATGCCGATGCCGCTGGACGCCGACTGTACATTCCTCGTCGTGGCACGCCCGCGTCGGCGGATGTTCCAACGCGGTTGATGATATTCGATCTCGACACGCTTGAACCAGCCGGCGAGATTGCCGGCGTCGGAGGCAACGTACCGCTGTCGACCCGAAGTCCGGCCATGGTTTCACCAGCAGCAACCCGATATCCATGTTTGATACGAAGACAATGAAGCTCATCAAGACCATCGAGGTAGCCCCGTCAATACGACCGGACGGCATCTACTTCGATGCCTTCAACGAGAGGGTCTACGTCTTCAGTCATCCCACAAAAGATGCGACCGTGATCGATGCGAAAAGCGGCGCTGAGCTCGGCACTGTCGATCTGGGCGGCACACCGGAACAAGGCGTGGGCGACGGCAAAGGATGCTCTACGTCGTCATGCAGGATATGCCGGGCAGTGTCACGGCGGTGGACGTAAAGGCGATGAAGGCGGTTGCACACTATTCTTTCGTGGACCAAGGCCGGTGTAACGGGCTGGCGTTGGACGCGGAGAATCAAGTACTATTCGCGACCTGTGGGAACTCGGGAAATCCGCCTGCCCAGCCGGCACAGCCCGTGATAGTGATTCTCAGCGCCAAAGATGGCAAAATCATCACGAGTCTCCCGCTCACCGGCGGGCCGGACGGCGCGGTGTTCAATCCATCTACGATGGAGGCTTTCAGCACAAACGGAAACGGCACGTTGACCGTCGTCAAGGAGAAAAGCCCGAGAACTTTCGAGGTCGAGCAGAGTCTCGAGACGATGAATGGCGCGCGGACAATCGCGTTCGACAGCAAGGCGAACCATATTTACACGATGAGTCAAGAGCGGGGGCCGGCACCACCGACACCGCCGGGCGGTGGGCGAGGACGCCCGGGCACTCCGGTACCCGGATCGTTTACGATTCTGATGATCGGCAAGTAGGACCCACATACATCCGGGGCCGTGACTTTCGCAATCTCCAGTGACGCCCACTTTCTCCGAGTAAATCTTTCTACTACGTATCGAAGGTCACAGAAATGAAACACCGTCATTGTCTGTGATGGCAATAACTACTCATAGCTCTTCGCCAAGCTCCGGTGGATAGCTGGCGCGTATCAGCGCGCGGGCGGAGGGGGATGGGTTTTGTATCCTTCGGCCGAGAGCGCACCTCCGCCGGCGGGTCCAACGCTCGTGCATCTCTCGCAACGCCGTGATTCCCGTGCATAGCGGGTCATCGCTGCACGATCGTGTATCATGAATTGCAGTCCGATGTTATATCCGGTGCCAATTAGATTGGAGGATTGTATTGCCGACAGCTAGCAGTAGGCTATCGCAGGTGTTTGAGAAACGGGAACAGGAAATCACGAACCGGTGGATCGAGCAGCAACAGGCGGCCAGCCGCCAGCTTACGGCCGCCGAACGCGATCAAATCAACCGGCAGTCCCGCGAGTTTGTGGGGGCGCTAAAGAGCGCTTTGCAGCGTAACAGCAGCGATATCTCGGCGCCCGATTGGACCGGCGTCCGGGAGTTTCTAGTGGACTTGTCGAGCCGCAGGGCCAAGGACGGCTACACGCCCAGGGAAACGGCAATGTTCGTTTTTTCACTGAAGCAACCGCTTTTTTCGGCTCTCAGGAGCGAGTTGGGTGCGGACCCGGCGCTGAGCGAGGAGATCTCGTTCGCCACAGTATTGATCGATGAACTCGGGCTTTTGACAACCGAGGCATTCCAGAAGTCGCGTGAGGAAGTGATCATACGGCAGCAGAAAGAGCTCCTGGAACTCTCCACGCCCGTGGTCCGGCTGTGGGACAACATTCTGGCGTTGCCGCTGATTGGAACGCTCGATAGCGCTCGGACCCAAGTGGTGATGCAGAATCTACTGGAGGCCATTGTTCAGACGCGCTCGGATTACGCCATCATTGATATTACTGGGGTCCCCGTGGTAGATACGCTGGTAGCGCAACATCTGCTAAAGACAGTGGCGGCGGCGCGCTTGATGGGCGCCGATTGTTTGATTAGCGGCATTCGCCCCCAGATCGCACAAACCATAATTCACCTGGGAGTCGATCTGTCGGAAGTCATTACAAAGGCCACCTTAGCCGACGCATTCGATTTGGCATTGCGGCGAAGCGGGCATGCCGTAGTTCGTCGCGAAGCGATTCCCGCGCCTGCCGCTGCGAGGTGACCGTGGAGCGAATACCGATCCTCAAAATGGGCAAGTTCTTGCTCGTCACGATCCAGGTGGATATGCACGACCGGCTCGCCCTCGCGCTGCAGGACGACTTGACGTCGCAGATCGTCAAGTTCCATGCCCACGGTGTGTTGATCGACATTTCGGCGCTTGAAATCGTCGATTCTTTCATCGGACGGATGCTGGCCAGCATCGCATCGATGGCGCGTCTCCTGGATGCGGAGACAGTGGTGGTTGGAATGCAGCCCGCGGTGGCGATCACGTTGGTAGAGTTGGGGCTGCCGATGAGAGGAATCCGCACGGCACTGGACGTCGAGAAGGGCATGGCGGCATTGCAGACCGCGATTATTGAAGCAGGACAAGACAATGCGAGTAGTATCCGCTGAGTCGATGGAAATTCGCAGATCGGATGATATCGCCCTGGTGCGCCAAGCCGTACGTAAGAAATCGATCGCATTGGGTTTTGGCCTGGTGGACCAGACCAAAGTGGTGACCGCGTCCAGCGAATTAGCGCGCAACACTCTCGATTATGGGGGCGGGGGCGCTGCCAACATCGAAATCGTGGAAAATGACACTCGGACCGGGCTGAAAATCACATTCGTCGATCAAGGACCTGGCATTCCCGACCTCGACCTCGCATTGAGCGACGGCTACACCACCGGGAATGGCATGGGCCTGGGACTGGGTGGAGCAAAGCGGCTTTCGCATGGGTTCGAGCTATGGTCGAAACCTGGGGAAGGAACCCGAGTCTCGATTCTTAGGTGGAAGTAAGTGTCAACGGCGGTTCGGATCGTTGTAGAAGAGGATAGCATGACGGCGCAGGCGCGCCGGACTGCCCGGGAGATGGCTCTCGCCATGGGTATGGATCCGGACGGCGCCGAGCATGTTGCGATCGTTGTGACGGAGGCTTGCACCAATCTTCTCAAGCATGCCACTTGCGGAGAAATTCTGTTGCAAGTCGCGACGGAAGTCTCCGATAACATGCCGGCGCTGGAATTGTTGGCCGTGGATCAAGGTCCGGGGATGAAAAATCTCGATCAGTGTCTTCGAGATGGTTTCAGCACGGGTGGCAGTCCGGGGCATGGGCTCGGCGCGATCCAGCGGATGTCAAAGCAGTCGGATATTTACACCCTTGCGGAGCGAGGCACGGTGGTCCTGGCCCGCTGGGGGCCCTGGAAAAATGGCTGGAAGCCAGGCAGCGGCTTCCGCATCGGCGCGCTCAACGTTTCCAAGCCCGGGCAAGACGTGTGTGGTGACGCCTGGGGCGCCGCTCGCCACGACGGGTCGTTTACGATCGTCCTCGCCGATGGACTTGGACACGGCATGGAAGCCAAACTCGCGTCCACCGAAGCGGTCCGGCAGTTATATCAGAATCCCGAACTGCCGCCAAAACCACTGCTGGCGCGGATTCACCAGGCTCTCCGGAGTACCCGTGGCGCCGCAGTCGCGGTTGCCCGAATCGACGCCGCGGCAGGTAAGCTGGTTTACGCCGGCGCCGGCAATATTGCCGCGCGTATTTACTCGGGCGCTGAAGCGCGGCAAAATCTGGTATCGCTGAACGGGACGGCCGGTCATCAGTGTGATCGCATTCAGGAGTTCTATTACCCCTGGCCTGCGGATGGACTCCTGGTGCTTCATTCCGACGGACTTTCGACCGGTACCGGGCTGGAATCCTATCCCGGCGTGGCCGCCCGCGATCCTGCACTCATCGCAGGGGTTCTGTATCGGGACTTTTGCCGGGGTACGGATGACGCTACAGTGATAGTAACGAAGGGGGCATGAATGAGCGGGACGATTCTTACCCTTGCGATCGCGTGCGAGCGCGACACCGTAGCCGCCCGGCAAAGAGCCCGCCAGATTGCGAAGCTGCTGGGTTTTGAACCGCAGGACCAGACGCGCATTTCCACGGCCGTCTCCGAGATCGCCCGCAACGCATTCAACTACGCCGGCGGCGGCCGTGTCGAGTATTCGATCGAAGGCCGCACATCACCTCAACTGTTCATCATCAAGATTAGAGACTCTGGATCGGGCGTGCGCGACCTGGAGAGTATTCTCGAAGGCCGCTACACCTCGTCGACGGGCATGGGAATGGGGATTCTGGGAGCGCGCCGGCTGATGGATAAATTCGATATTGAGTCGGAACCCGGAAAGGGCACCACGATTTGGCTGAAGAAGCTGCTCCCGGCGCGGTCCCGGCTTTGGAAACCAAGCGACCTGCCCGGCTTGGCAGCCGCCCTGGCCGAGGTCCCGCAGGATGCGTTTCAGGAGCTGCAGCATCAGAATCAAGAATTGCTCCATGCGCTCGAAGAGATCCGCACCCGCCAGCTCGAGCTCACACGGCTCAACCGGGAATTGGAAGACACGAATCGCGGCGTAGTGGCGCTGTATGCGGAACTGGACGAGAAGGCGGACCACTTGCGACGCGCCGATGAGCTCAAGTCGCGGTTCTTGTCCAACATGAGCCACGAGTTCCGCTCGCCTTTGAACTCCATTCTGGCTCTGAGCGGGCTTCTGCTGGACGGCACAGATGGCGATCTGAACAAGGAACAGGAACAGCAAGCCGTGTACATCCGCAGAGCCGCCCGTGATCTGCTCGACCTGGTGAACGATCTCTTGGATCTGGCGAAGGTGGAGGCCGGGAAGGTGGAGGCGAAGCCGGCGGATTTCCGCCCCGTGGATCTATTCGCCGCCTTGCGCGGAATGCTGCGTCCCGTCTTACTGAATCAGGCTGTAGAACTCGTTTTCGAGGATGTGAGCGGCATTCCCGAGATGTTTTCCGATGAAGGAAAGATTTCGCAGATCCTTCGGAATTTTATCTCCAATGCGCTCAAGTTCACCGAGCGCGGGGAGGTTCGCGTTTCCGCAAAGCGAATCGGCAATGACGCGGTTTTTTCAGTGGCCGACACCGGAATCGGGATCGCACCCGATGACCTGGGGCGGATTTTTCAGGAATTCGCGCAGGTGGACCATCCGATTCAAAGGCGAGTCAAGGGTACGGGCCTGGGACTGCCGCTATCAAAGAAGCTGGCGGGCCTGCTGGGCGGTGAGGTGCAGGTGCAAAGTCAATTGGGAATCGGGTCTACGTTTACTGCTCGAATCCCTTTGCGGTACGAGGAGAGGGTGGAATTGAACCAGGCGTCGGAATCGGCCATCGCGGCGGTGGCTGCGAATCCCGCGCGCATTCCCATATTGGTGGTCGACGACAAGGACGAAATGCAGATGATGTACCGGAGTTATCTGAAGAACTCTGGTTACGATATGATTTTCGCCAGGACGATTCGGCAGGCACAGGAAGTGCTGGAGAGAATCCGGCCGCGCGCCATTATTCTGGACATCGTCTTGCGATCCGAGGATTCTTGGCGATTTCTGGCGGACCTCAAGCGGGACGCGAACACTCAGGATATCCCTGTGATCGTCGCGAGCACCGTGGAAGATCAGGCAAAAGCATTCCATCTGGGTGCGGACCAGTATCTCTTGAAGCCGGTGGAACGAGTCCCGTTGCTCGAACACCTGCAAGCGCTGACCGGCACAAGTCTTCTCCCTCGGATTCTCATCATCGATGATGAGAAACGGGATCGATATGTGCTGAAACAGCAGTTGGGCGAATCCGGTTTGATCGTCCAGGAGGCATCCAACGGAAGCGACGGAATTCGTGCGGCCAAGTACAGGCCGAACGTGATCATTCTGGATCTGACGATGCCCGGGATGAATGGATTCGAGGTTCTGGATGCCTTGAAAACAAACGTCGCCACGAAAGACATCCCGGTGGTTATCTGGACCTCCCGTGTTCTTACCGAGCGGGAACAATCGCAACTAGAGACAAGAACGGTCGCGACTCTGAGCAAGGACGGAGAGGGCCTCCGACGGATCGCCGACATCGTTCGGCAGGTTTTGAATTCATCAGGAGTTTACCCTTCGGTAATGTCCCGAAGTGCCTGATAAAGTGTCCTGGTCAGGAGATCTCCATGCCAGCATCATCCATACTTAACGTTGACGACTACGCACCTGGGCTGTATGCGCGCACCAAGATTCTGCGACAAGCCGGTTTTGATGTGATTGAGGCAACCAGCGGCGAGCAGGCGCTTGACCTGGCGGCGGAGCACAAACCCGCGTTGGTGCTCTTGGACGTGAATCTTCCAGACATGCATGGATTCGAAGTTTGCCGGCGAATCCGGGCGTCTCCCGCTCTTGCGGCCACTTCAATTTTGCATATCTCGGCGTCCAGCGTTCACGGGCAGCAGCAGGTGCATGGATTGGAGAGTGGCGCGGACGGATATATGGTTGAACCTGTGGAGCCGGCGGTTCTAGTCGCAACGATCAAGGCCTACTTGCGTGTGCGCGAGGTCGAGAGCGCATTGCGCCGCTCGAACGAAGAGTTAGAGCGCTTCGCCTATCGAGTGACACACGACCTGAAACAGCCGCTGCGCACGATTTCCTTGTATCAACAACGCCTCGGGAATCACCTTGCGGGAAAACTGGATCCAAGAGCGGTCGAGTTGATGCAATATATCCAGGACGGCGTGCTGAGAATGGGCGCCTTCATCGATGGTCTACTGAAATACTCGCAATCCAACCACGCGGGTAGCGAAGTTAGATTGCTGAATATTGAGACCCTGCTCGCCGGTGCTATCGGGTCGCTCGAGGGGGCAATTCAGGAAAGCGGCGCGAAGATAACCCACGACGCGCTGCCCAGGCTCGTGACCGACCCGCGAATCGAAGACGTGCTGCAAAACCTGATCGGCAACGCGATTAAGTATCGCCGCCAGGATGTGGCGCCGGAAGTCCATGTGTCTGCTAAACAGGAGGATGGTAACTGGGTGTTCTCTGTTCGCGACAACGGCGTGGGCATCCACCCGGATTACCAGCGCGACATATTTGAAGTCTTCCATCGTCTGCATGGCCAGGATATTCCCGGCGCTGGAATCGGTTTAGCATTGGCTCAAAGGATCGTCGAGACCAATGGAGGAAAGTTATGGGTGGAATCGAAAGTGGGCTCAGGATCTACTTTCTACTTTACGATTCTACAATCCAAACCGGCTGCGCCGAACACCTCGCCAAGCTAAGCCGCGCTCGATCCAGGATCTTCCGCCGGTCGGGTGCGCCCTTTGCCAGCGATTCGATGAAGTGAGCGGCCTGCTGCCCATCTAATTTCGCATCGTAGAGCCCGTTCAACAGGTGCATGCCGCCTGGGCCGGACGTTGCGAGGCAGCAACCTAACCGCCCGGCGTGTTTTGCATAGGCGCACGCCATAGATGCCGCAGCCTCTTCGTGGCGCACCTGGATGAACCTGACGGCCTGCCGCTGCTTTCGCATCGCCTCCACAATTCCGTTGATGCCGTCGCCGGGCAGTCCAAATACCACTTCAACTCCCCAGGCGCGAAGGGTATCAACCAGAACGTCGGACGCAGTTCGTTTCATATGAGCCTATGCGTTGCAATCGGAGGTCCAAGGGAATGCCGCTCACTCGCCTTTCGTCTTCCGGTGCAGCCTTTCACGAGCTGCGATCAGGTTTTTCGCGAAAGCGAGGTAATCGAGTTGGCGCTGAGCCGGGTCGGGAGAGCGCAGGACGGCCGAAGGATGGACCGTGGCAGTGACCGCCTCTGCCGAAGGATAGGGAGAGAATCGCCCACGCTCCTCCCGAAGGCCGCTACGGCGGTACCATTCGTAAAGGTTGCGACCGGTTTACCCAATATCAGGCGGAAGGCGGTCTGAGGTAGTCGAGTCCTTCTGCCCGATCCTCCCGTAGCGCAATGGCGGCTATATCTGAGTAATTGCTGCGCGTGCGGTCTGTCCTCAACTCGTCCGTCTCGCTAAAATCTTCGAAATCCTCCTGGGTCTCTCTACTCAGGGGTAAACGTGAGATAAAAATGTCGACCATACGTCTTATACCGTCCGCTTCTACTGAGACGCTGGTTGCATGTAGTATGCCAAAACCTTTGGGTTGGTTCTGGCAGCCCAGAGTTACCTGTGATTATCATAAAGTGCGAGCCAGCGATCCTCGAGTTTCTTTCAGGTCCGACTGGATTCGCCGAGCCTCGTGCGACCCCCCGCGTGACGGCGGCCGGCGGGCGCACTCGGGCGCTTGTCCGGAAACTGCGCGAGCCGGTGCGCGTTTGTTCGCGCCCGCCCCGACACAGCGGGGCGGCGAAGGTCGTCGAACTGTGACACGACGAACGGCTTCGGCGGATTGCACCGCGGTCCTACGGCGCGTGACCAAGGCCCGCCACGCTCTTCGAGCCTGGACGCAGCCGTGGCCGGTGTCGACTGCATCACCCCTCTCGCCAGTCTGAGGATTCCAGACTCGGATCGTGCCGTCTGCACCTCCCGAGGCGAGTAGCCGCGGCAAGGCGCTAAAGTCCAGCGCCCAAACGGAATTGATGTGCGCGCTGAGTTGGCGCTGGAAAGCGAAACCGCCCGCGGCGTCCCATATGCGGATAGCGGCGTCGCGGCCAGAAGACGCAAACAGTGCGCCGTCGGGACTGAACGCCAGCGACCAAACAGATTTCCGATGACCGCCGAGCTCGATGCGGCTCTTCTCCCCCTCCTCGACATTATAGAGTCGCACGCGAGCGCCCGCGGCTGCGGCCAGCCGCTTGCCGTCGGGACTGAACCGAAGGCAGTGCACGACCGGAGACTGCATGGGCAGCGCATCCACCCGGCGTCTCGCTGCCCAATCGTACAGCGGGACATGGGCCCCGTAGCCGCCGGCGGCGAGGATGTTCCCGCGCGCTGCGAACGCCAGTGAAGGCACCGGCCCTTCGCAAAGCTTCACGGCAGTGATTTCGGGCGCGGCGGAAGAGAGCGTCGCGATCCGCACTGTGCCGTCGTTGCCGCCCCGGGCGTAGGCCCCGCCTCCAGGGTGAATTGCAGCGCTCCAGACCGGTCCGTTATTGCCGGTGTGAGTCCGGCAAACGAGCCGGAACGAAGCGTCCCAGAGCTCGACCACGCCGTCCGCGCTGGCCGCCAGCAGAAGTTTACCGGCCGGTCCGAAGGTCAGTGCCAGAATCCGCATTGCCGTCCGGCGATGGCCCCGGTCGGTTCATACCCGGGAATCAGCCCCACGCCGGACCGCACGACAGCCGGTCCCGATTTCACGCCACAACGCGCGATCACCAGGGCGCCACGAACATCCCTGGACCACTTTTGTGGCAACTGTTGCGCATCCGCGCGCACGTGCTCGAAGACGTACTCATATAACTCGTCCATGGTGACGAGCCCGTCGCCATCCAGGTCCGCCTGACCGCTCTGCACGCCCTCGATGATGTATTTGGTCAGCAGCCCGTAACGGTCGCCCTCGCGTTCGCGCGCGGCCTGCACGGCAGTCGACGCCGTGAGGATGTAGCTGCCGCTGCCTCCGGAAACGCGCTGCAACTGATCGTCGATGCCGCCCCGGAAAAACGCCTGTCCAGCGGCTCCGCTGTAGCAGCAGTCGAGGATCAGCACGATTTTGTTCGACCGTGAGTTGTCGATCATGCATCGAATCGACTCGATCGGGATCGAGGTGGACTCGAGCGCGTCGGCGACTGTATCCACGCTTGCAAGGTGTAGCCGTCCGTTGTCGTCCTGTTTGCCGTGTCCCGAGTAATAGAGCAACACGAGATCGTCCTTCGTGGCGACGCGCAGCGCCAGGTTCACCTGCCGCAGGCCCTCATAGTGGGGAACGTTCTTCAGAACGTTGATGCCTTCGGGCCGGAAGTCGCCGTTGGCCGCCAGTATTTCGGCGAGTCCATCCGCGTCGTTTTCAGGGCAGCGCAGCGGCGCCATCCAGGACTCGGCCTGAAAGCGGCTGCTGGCGATTAGCACGCCGAATCGACGTTCGGCCATCGCAGCTCTACCCCTGGGAGAATTGCTCCGCGAGCTTGGCGGTCTTCTCGATCTGGTCGGCTGCCATATTTTCGGCGTTAATGGTCAACGCCCGCCCGTCGGGTTTCTTGAGTTCCACCTGAAGGGAGCTCTTGCGTTGAAAGTAGGTCTCCAGGACCTTGATGAGTGCCACGGCCGAGCCGCCACTCAGAAACGTTAGGGCGATAGTGCCAAGGGTCACCGGATCGCCGCGCGACCCGGGCGCGGCCGCGGCGGGTTCCGGCAGCGCGGCGGTCATGTCGGTCTCGCGACTCAGCGTCCTCACCAGATCCCGCGTGAGTTGCTGCTTTTGCTCGTCGCCCGCCTCCGGGTCCGTTATGCAAAGAATTGCCTGCATTGGGACGTCCGCTCAGGATCATAGCACCGGGGCGATTTCAGGACTCTTGTCTCACGCAAGATGAGCCTGAAGAGGAAAGACGGGATGCTAGGGATTGATCATCAGCATGGACGACACAGAGGCCACGAGCCTGGAGCAGATTCGGGCGTTCCTGGCCGGCAGCGGAGGAGTGCGGTTTGCCGGCCAGCGGCGCGAGGAGGTGCACGGTTGGGTCGAGAAGACGCTGGTGCGGCTCCAGTACCCGAGCTTGGACAAGCCCCGGCAGCGGATTGGTCCGGCGATACCTCGCGCGGATGACGGGGCTGAGCCGGGCCCAGGTCACGCGCCTGATCGCGCTCCAGCGCCGCATGGTGTACCGCCGGGAGCGCGGCGGCCAGGTTCCACTGAATCAGCCTGCTCACCCCAGAATACCGTCTCAAAAGATACGCGACCACAGTAAAGCCCGAAAGTGAACACCGGCGGGCTAAGGAAGTCCTGAAAGGGCGGCCGCGGCCAGAATTGGCTGACCCATTCGTCCGTTGGGCCGTGTCGGGGGATGACAGACCACAAAATGCGATGGTCTGTCCCACCGGCGGCACGGGCCCTCCCGGCCAAAAGCCCGCTGGCGGTCGGTGCCGGTATGATTGAATTGAAACAGGAGTGGTCGATGGTGCATTCGGGCAACCGGGTGGCGTTGGGGGAACGGGTGGTACGCGCGGCCGAAGGGGCGTTGGAGCGGCAACAGTACGTCAGTGCGATCGACGTGCTGGTGGGCATGGGGCTATTGACGGCATCGCGCGTGGAGGACTGGCGGAAGGGGCGGCTCGATTTTCTGGAGCGCGCGATTCAGGGAAACCCCGACAAGATCGCGTATTCGATGGCTGCGTTTCGCCGCTGGGCAGAGGCCAAAGGACTCCGTGCGAGCGAAACCCGCTATGTTCGCACAACCCGGGCGGGGACCGTGGAACTGCGATTCAGCGAGAGCGGGGACCCGTCGATTGAGAGGCAATATCGAATGCATTTTGTATCGCCCGCGCTGCCCGAGCGCAAGCGGGAGAAGATCGAACAGCGGTTAGGGCAGGCGCCGAAACTGGTGGTTTTCGAGATCCTGCGGGACTCGCAGTGCTCGGAATGCGGGACGGAACTGCCGGAGGGCAGCTTTCTGGTCATGGAAGCGGGGCAACCCTTGTGCCTGGCGTGCGCGCGGCTGGGGGATTTGGAGTTTCTTCCAGCGGGCGACACGGCCCTGACGCGGCGGGCGGGGAAGTACAGCGAACGGACGGCCGTGGTGGTACGCTTCAGCCGGTCGCGCGGAAGTTACGAACGGCAAGGCATACTGGCGGAGCGAGCCGCGCTGGAAAAGGCGGAGCGGGAGTGCGTGGAAGATGCCGAAGAGCGGGCGGCGGCGCGGGTTCGGGCCGCCACGGCACGCGGCGAACAAGATCGGGAACTGGTGCGACGCATGATGGAGCGACTGGCGGAGTTGTTCCCTGGCTGTCCGCGCGGCGAAATCCGGGAGATCGCCGCCCACACCGCCGCGCGAGGTAGCGGCCGCGTGGGCCGGACGGCGGCAGGCCGGAACCTGGAAGAGCGGGCCTTAACGGCAGCCGCGCGCGCGGCAATCCGGCACAGGCATACGAATTATGACTCCCTGCTCGCCGGCGGCGCAGACCGGGAACTCGCGCGCGAGCGGGTTGCGGACAAGGTCGAGGAAGTCCTGGACGATTGGAGAGGGTGAGCGGCGGGCAAGGAAGGAGACGGACCGACGCGGCCCGTTCTGAGTACGTGGTTTCGCAATTACGATGGCGTGCTGTCGATGCGTGCCGCAATCGGATCCCAACCGCCGGGGAATGCAGATGACTGAATTTAGTTTTTGTTGGCGTTACTCGGCGGTTAATCCTTTTCCGGAGATTCGCCCGTGACCATCCGTCCGGCCAGCGACCGCGCCGTGCTGGTGGAGTTCGCTCAGGAGATTTCGCCAGCGGCTAACGCGCAGGTGCGCAGCCTGACGGCGGCGCTGGCTGGGGTGCGCGGCATTCTGAATCTTCATCCCGCGTTTGCCAGCATACTGGTGGAGTTCGATCCGCGCCTGGTGGCGCACGATGCCGTGGAGGCGCTGGTGCGCGAGCGGGCCGGGGCGGCGACGGAGGCAGCCGAGGAGGGACGGCTGATCGAGATTCCGGTTCGTTATGGCGGCAACGATGGGCCGGATCTGGAAGACGTCGCGCGGCACGCGGGCCTTTCCGCCGGAGCGGTGGTGAAGTTGCATGCGTCAGCCGTTTATGCGGTTTATTTCGTGGGTTTCGCCACCTGCTTTCCTTACCTGGGCGGATTGCCGGAGCGGCTGGCCACGCCGCGCTTGAGCGCGCCGCGGAAGACTGTACCGGCAGGAAGCATCGCCATCGGAGGCAGCCAGGCGGGTGTCTATCCGCTGGCATCGCCGGGAGGATGGCGGTTGATCGGGCGGACGCCGCTGGGGCTATTCGACATTCATGGCGAACCTCCGGGGCTGTTGCGGATGGGCGACCGGGTGCGGTTCATTCCCATGGAAGGGCAGCAGCGATGAGCCGGATTGGCGTCATCGCAGGGGGCCTGGAATCGAGCGTCCAGGACCTGGGCCGGTTTGGCTGGGCGCACTTCGGGGTATCGGCTTCGGGCGCGGCCGACCCGCTGGCGCTGCGCGCGGGCAACCTGCTGGTGGGCAATGCCGAGAATGCGGCCGGAGTGGAAATGACGCTGGCAGGAGCGGAACTGGAGTTCGAAGCGGCCGCGGTGGTTGCGCTCACCGGGTCGGATTTCGGTTCCGGCCTGCCTCTCTGGACGCCGGTCGAGATACCGGCGGGCGGCCGGATCCGCTGCCCGGCTACGCGCGGCGGGGCACGCTGCTACCTCTGTGTCCGCGGGGGGATTGAGGTTCCCAAGATCATGGGCAGCGCCTCGGCGCATCTGGTGACGGGAGTGGGAGGGGGCAGGCTGCGCAAGGGCGAAGTGCTCGACATTGGCGATGCCGCCATCCGGCGTCCGCGGAAGGCCGCGCGGGGATTTCCATCGTGGGAGAAGGCGGCTACAGTGCGGGTTACCGCCGGGCCGCAGGCGGAATGGTTCGGCGAAGAGATTTATCGAAACGCTTACCGCGTGTCGGAAGAATCGAACCGCATGGGGCTGCGGCTGAGCGGCGCGGCGCTCACTGCAGGCGGCGGCCACATGATCACTGAAGGCGTACCACTGGGCGCGGTGCAGGCGCCGCCCGACGGCCAGCCGATCATCCTTTTCGTTGAGCACCAGACCACCGGGGGCTATCCCAAACCGGCCAACGTGATTTCGGCCGATTTCTGGCGGCTGGGGCAAATGCGCCCGCGCGACGAAATCCGCTTCGAGCGGGTCACGATCGATGAGGCACTCGGCTTACTGCAGCGACAGGAAGAGTGGCTGCGCTCGTTGTGAGGCCACACAAACCGCTCCAAGAAGCTGTGAGAAATCACAAATCGCAGGCGGAACCGCCTGCGCCACCAAAGCGGGTGCGTTGTTTTCAATGGTGGGGCAGGCGGTTAGCGAAATTCCGAAACGGCGTGCTTAAGTTTCCACTTCCTCGGCAGCCTCGCAGATGGTGGCCTCGGTAGTGAGCATAAGAGAGGCTATGGAAGCGGCATTTTGTAACGCCGTGCGGGTTACCTTCGTGGGGTCGATCACGCCGGCTGTCACCAGGTCTTCATACTGTTCGGTAGCCGCATTAAACCCGAAGTTGGGATCCTGGTGGGCCCTGATCTTCTCGACCACGACGGCGCCCTCCGAATCGGAGTTGCGCACGATCTGGCGCACCGGCTCTTCGCAGGCGCGACGCACGATGGTTACGCCGAACTGTTCGTCGCCGTTGAGCGTCAACTGGCGCAGGGCGATGGATGCCCGCAGCAGGGCCACGCCGCCGCCCGGTACGATGCCTTCCTCGACCGCGGCACGGGTGGCGTGCAGGGCGTCTTCGACGCGAGCCTTTTTCTCCTTCATCTCGGTCTCGGTGGCGGCGCCGACCTTGATGATTGCCACGCCGCCGGCGAGCTTGGCCAGCCGCTCCTGCAGTTTCTCGCGGTCGTAATCGGAAGTAGTCTCTTCGATCTGAGCCCGGAGCTGCTTAATCCGGCCCTGGATGGCCTTCGGCTCTCCGGCGCCGTCGATGATGGTAGTCTCATCCTTGTTAACGGTGACACGCTTGGCGCGGCCCAGATCCTCCAGCTTGACGCCCTCCAGCTTGATACCGGTCTCTTCCATGATGGCTTTGCCGCCGGTGAGGATAGAGAGATCGTCCAGCATGGCCTTGCGCCGGTCGCCGAAACCGGGAGCCTTCACGGCGCAGGCACTTAACGTGCCGCGCAGCTTGTTTACTACCAGCGTGGCCAGCGCTTCGCCTTCCACATCCTCGGAAATAACCAGCAGCGGCTTACCTACTCGCGCGATCTGTTCCAGGACCGGCAGGATGTCCTTCATGTTAGTAATCTTCTTATCGTGAATCAGAATGTAGGGATCCTCGAAGACGCACTCCATGCGGTCGGTATCGCTCACGAAATAGGGTGAGAGGTAGCCGCGGTCGAATTGCATGCCGTCCACGGTCTGCAATTCGGTAGTCATGGTTTTGGACTCTTCGACTGTGATCACGCCGTCCTTGCCGACTTTCTTCATGGCCTCGGCAATGATGTTGCCGATGGTGGGATCGCTGTTGGCGGAAATGCTGCCAACCTGGGCGATCATGTCGCCGGACACCGGCTTCGAGAGCTTCCGGAGTTCCTCAACGGCGAGGGTGACGGCTTTGTCGATGCCACGCTTGACGGCCATGGGGTTGGCGCCGGCGGTCACCGCTTTGACGCCCTCGCGGAAAATTGCCTGCGCCAGAATCGTAGCGGTGGTGGTGCCATCGCCGGCGACGTCGGAAGTTTTCGATGCCACTTCGCGCACCATGCGGGCACCCATATTCTCGAGCGGGTCCTGGAGCTCGATCTCCTTGGCTACGGTCACGCCATCCTTGGTGATGGTCGGGCCGCCGAACTTCTTTTCGAGAACGATATTGCGTCCCCGTGGTCCCAGGGTCACCTTTACGGTGTCGGCGAGCTGGTTAACGCCACGCAGGATCGCCTGGCGGGATTGGTCGCTATAAGTAATAGTTTTTGCCATTGATGTTTTCCTTGTGATTCAGATTGGTAATTAGCTCGCCTTCGGAAGCGCCTGAGCAATCGTGTCCACCACTCCCAGGACGTCGTCTTCACGCATGATGATGTACTCGGTGGCGTCCAGTTTGATTTCGCTGCCGGAGTACTTGCCAAAAAGGATGCGGTCGCCGACTTTGACATCGAGAGCAACCATTGTGCCGTCGTCGAGGCGCTTGCCTTTCCCGACAGCGATCACTTCGCCCTGCTGGGGCTTCTCCTTGGCCGAGTCGGGGATGAAAATGCCGTTGTGCGCGGCGTCTTTCTCTTCTATCCGCTTTACCACGATACGGTCGTACAAGGGTCGAATGTTCTTCATACTGTTGCCTCCTTTAGATTGAGTCGGTGAACCCTGTTACTTACCTACCTGCCAGATCCGCTTCCGCTACGCCTAGGCGGAGAAGACGAGGCCTTTCTGAAGATGTCGCGGGTGAGCAAAGACGCTGACGTAGGGCACCTTGAGGAACGAATTATCCCTCACCGCGGTAATCTCGATACTGTTGCATTTCTGCGATTTCACGGTTTTGATAAGCCGCGCCAACGCGGTGCGCAGCGTCTTCTGTTTATCGAATCCGAAGACGGTGGCCTTGATCTCTCCGGCCATGAAAAAGAAGGTCCATCCCGCTTCCGGAACTTCCTTCTCGAAGGTGGAACGCGCATTCCGGACCTCGGCCCACCCACTCGAATGAGACTCCCTCTGGAGCAACTGGGAATCCGGCAAATGCGCGCCTTCATCTACGAGAATGTCGCCGACTGCGATGGTGTCTGTCATGGTGTGCCTCCTGGTGTGACTAGGCGGCGTGGGACAGCCATTCGACGGGGTGCTCGCGGACGCCGCCATTACGTTCGGCGATGTCCGCCCATTTGACGTCTTTTCTCAGGTGCAGAAACACGCCAGGAGTGCCCTGGTATGTGCCATGGGCTAACACAACCTGGTCGCCTTCATGGAATTCGGGAACGGCGGAAATAGTATTCATGATGAGCCCTCGCGTTATGGCCGAAACTTGGATTTGTTTACAAGTCTGGCCTTATCCAGCCTTGCTTGCTCGATGTCGCTATCCTTCGCCAGGCGTTCCGCCTCCCTTTGAGGCGCTTCGTTCAGGTCGAGGCGGTCGGCTTCGGCGTTGGCGGATTGAGCTTGGATTTCGACCGCCTTGAGGACACCGACCAGCTTGAAGCCACGGCCGTAGGGGGCCCGGACCAGGTCGAAGCGGTGCAACGAGTCCTGCCACGTGGCGAGAACTTCCTCCTGGTCGCCATAGCTTCCCGGCACGGCTTTCGAAGGTGCGGCCGGCAGTGTGGCAGGTCCATAAGTTGCGGAGACGGCTTCAACGAGGTCGTTGGTGGTGAGCCCTTCGGTCTCGTACCGATCGTAGTTCACCGCAATGCTAAACAATTGGCCGTCGTAGAAGCTGAAGACCACCTGCTGCGCGGACTCTGTCTGGGACGAGGCGCCGAGCGATTGGGGACGCCACTCGAGTTCCTGGATCAGGGCCGGCCGGCTATGGATTGCTTTCACGTCGGATGGATTCGTGCCCGCCTGTTTGGCCACGGTCGCGAGGTCCGTTCCGAACTGGAAGTCGCGGTATTTGGAAAGATCTCCGGCCGTTGCCGTGGCCGATAGCACTCCGAGCACCGCAAATGTGACCGCGGATGTCAGTACGAACTTAGTCATTGTCTTTCGTTCTCCTTTTGCGCCAGGTGAGCGAGGCGACAAACGGGAAGGCGCTTGCCAACACCAAACCGCGTTGCCAGTCGCTCGAGAAACCGAATACCGGCGCCACCGGATTGTAAAGTAGCGCAAGTGCCCCGAACACAGCCGCGGAAACGTAACGCCTCGAGCGTAAGGCTTGAAACATCATCACCGTCGACCCGGCAGCCGCCGTGAATCTGACCACCACATCGTATGGACCAAGTTGGGACCAGAGCGCAGCTGCCGCGACCAGCGCGGCGATCGATAGCCACTTCACGGCCTGCACGCCTGCGTCGTTGCTTCGACGCTCCCGCGCGCGGCCCTTCGCGACCCAGGTTTGCCACACCGTTTCGTTGAGCGTCGTGGCTGCAGGCGTCCACACTTCTTGTTGACGCGGCAATGCTACTGAAGCAGACATTTCTAACCCTCTTTCTCCGGCGATCGGTTGCTTGCAGTCCCCACGCGGGTGGCGCAACAATGATCGGATTGTACGGATGAGCTAAGGGAAACGGGGATCAGATCGCCTGACTTAGTTCAGATGATCCGCGAGTGGGCGGGAATCGCTCAGACGTTAACCATTATGGGTTAAGCGTTCTTGCTTGTCAAGCGTATTTGTGGCAATATGGTGGTGCGCATTAACCAATTTAAGTTAAGAAAGGCACACAAGGCAGCTCCGTGGACGTCCCCCTCCTCATCAAGCAACGCCTGAAGGAACTTGGCCTTGAACAAAAAGACCTCGCGGCGGCCGCTCAGGTGACCGAATCGTACATCTCGCAACTGCTGGCGCGGAAAAAGGCGCCTCCGGCGCCCGCCCGCACGGATATCTATGAGAAGATCGGCGCAGCCTTGAGGCTTCCGAGCGGAGAACTGTCGAACATGGCGGAGGTACAGCGTACGGAGGAACTGCGGAAGAAGATATCGGAGCCGCCGCGGCCTCTGTTCAAAGAGTGCCGGGAGTTGGTCCTGCGCAAGTGCGAACCTGCCAGGCAAAGCGAACTGCGGAGGATTTTTGAAAAGGCGACGTTTGGGGAACTCGAGCGCCTGGTCACCCAGAAACTTCTGGATGCCGCCCAGGCAGTGGCTAAAGAAGAGTTGGGACATGAAGAGTGGCTGCGTCTGATTGCCCAACTGAGCGGCCGCAGCTATGAGCAAATGCGCGTTGCCACTCTCGAGTTCCTGGATACCGACGTCTTCAACATCTCCGTCGAGAGTTGCGCCTCGTTCCTGGATCCGATGATCGACTCATGGGATATCGACCTCAAGACCTTCGGCATTGAAGTTGTTCTGAATCGCCTTCTCACGACAGGCAGCCCGAAGCGATTCGAGTTCACCGAACAGGAGTCAGAGCCCTTGGCCATCGAGCCAGGGCTCGAGCAATTCCTGAAGGACGCGTCTTTGAGCGGCGATGTCACCGAAGAGGAGATCGCGTTTCTGAAGGCGTTGAAGTTAAGAGGGAGGCAACCGTCCCCTATCTATTACTACCGGGAGCTACAAAACCTGAGGGATCCGCTTCATTTTCCACTTATCAAACAGCCGGAGATTCGGACCGATTGAAGCGATTCGGAGTTTTGCCTGCCAGCTACGGAGTGCTCTATGAAAGAAACTTCTAAAGTCCGCAAGATCGCTTTCGTCGGCGATCACTTGCCGCGCAAGTGCGGGATTGCCACCTTCACTTCCGACCTGCTAGCCGCGGTTGCGAGCGCGCATCCGCAAAGCCAATGTTTCTCCGTATCCGTCAACGACATTAAGGGCGGCTACGATTACCCGGAGGCGGTTCGTTTTGAGATTGAGGAGCAGGACATCTCGTCCTATCTGCGCGCCGCGGACTTCCTGAACATCAGCAACGTGGACATCGTCTGTCTGCAGCACGAATTCGGCATCTACGGCGGGCCCGCGGGCGGTCATATTCTGGCGTTCCTGCGGGAATTGCGGATGCCGGTTGTCACCACACTCCACACCGTTTTGCGCGAGCCCAGAGCGGACCAGCGGCGCGTCATGCAGGAACTGATCTCACTTTCCACGCGCCTGGTTGTCATGACCGAGCGCGGGCGGCAGATGTTGCAGGAGGTCTATGGCGCACCGCCGGCGAAGATCGATCCGATCGCGCACGGGATTCCCGACGTGGGGTTCGTCGATCCGACTTATTTCAAGGACCAGTTTGGGGTGGAAGGAAAGGTAGTGCTGCTCACCTTTGGCTTGCTTTCCCCCAACAAGGGCATCGAGTATGTGCTCAAGGCTCTGCCGCAGATTCTGGCGGAGTTTCCCAACGTTGTTTACATTGTGCTGGGCGCCACGCACCCGAACGAATTGCGGGAGCACGGCGAAGCCTACCGGGTGAGCCTGGAAATGCTGGCCAAGAAGAACAAGATCGAAAAGAACGTGATTTTCTACAACGATTTTGTCGATATCGAGAATCTGAAGGAGTTCATCGGAGCCGCCGACCTTTACATCACGCCTTACCTGAACGAAGCGCAAATCACATCGGGCACACTGGCGTACGCGTTTGGCGCGGGCAAAGCAGTGGTTTCCACGCCGTACTGGCATGCCGCCGAACTGCTGGCGGAAGATCGCGGGGTGCTGGTACCGTTCGGCGACGCCCGGGCGATGGCCCGCGAGGTAATCGGCTTGCTCGGGGACGATACGCGCCGGCATGCGATGCGCAAGAACGCCTATCGAATGGGGCGGGAAATGGTCTGGAGCAACGTCGCGCAGCTCTACATGCGATCGTTCGAGTTGGCACGGCTGCAGGGCGCCGCGCCTTCCCGGAAATCGCTTGTCACCAAAACGCTCGACCGCAGACCGCGCGAACTTCCCACTCTGAAGCTGGATCATCTCTTGCGCATGACCGATTCGACCGGAGTCTTCCAGCACGCCACGTTCAGCGTTCCCAATTTTTCCGAAGGTTATTGCACCGACGACAATGCGCGCGCATTCATACTCGCGATGCTGCTGGGCGAATTAGGCGAGGAATCGGAACAGGTGCGAGCGGTAGCGACCACCACCGCGGCGTTTCTGCAACACTCGTTCAACAGCCAGACCAAGCGCTTCCACAACCACCTCGGTTTCGACCGCCGTTGGCTCGACGAGCAGGGCTCCGAGGATTGCCAAGGCCGAGCCCTATGGGCCCTCGGCGTCGGAGTGGGACGTTCTTTGTTCCCGAGCTTTCAGGCGATGGCCGGACAACTCTTCGCCCTGGCTCTGCCGCCGTTGACGGAGTTCACCTCGCCGCGGGCTTGGGCATTCGGCTTGATCGGTATCCATGAATACCTGCGCAGGCTAAGGGGCGATAGCCTGGTGAACCAGACCCGCGAGACTCTGACCGCGAAACTGTTGGACCTGCTCGAGCGAAACGCCGCTCCGGACTGGTGCTGGTTTGAGCAGGAACTATCCTACGACAATGCGAAGCTGGCGCACGCCCTGATTCTGAGCGGACGCGCCACCGGACAGCCGGCGGTATTCGAGCGCGGCCTCGATGCGTTACGCTGGCTGAACGAGGTGCAGATCTCCGAAAAGGGCCACTTTCGGCCCATCGGCAGCAATGGGTTTTACCATCGTGGCGGCCAGCGCGCCAATTTCGACCAGCAACCCATCGAAGCTCACGCCATGGTTTCCGCCTGTCTGGAAGCTTATTGCGCCACTGCGGACGTCTGGTGGTACGAACAGGCGCAACGCGCCTTCGATTGGTTTATCGGTTGGAACGACCTCGGGTTGGAACTCTATTCTCCCGAAAGCGGCGCCTGCGGCGACGGGCTGCACGTCGATCGGGCCAATCGGAACGAGGGCGCGGAGTCCACGCTGGCCTTCGTGCTGTCATTAGCAGAAATGCGCCTGGCGCAGGACATGCTCACCAGTTTCAAAGAGCCGATCGCCGTCGGCGCCTAGGCATCTTCATGAACACTAATTCCATTCACGTCACGCGTACGCCGACAATCCTCAGCCCCGACCAGTCGCGCGTGCTGCTGCGGCCATTCAGTCCGGGCGATTCCGAGCGAGTCGGAAGGATCGTCGAACGGATCATGTCGCTTCCGGAAGACGAGGTCGGTCTCCTCCTCAAAGAAATATTGGGCGAGTTCTCCGCACGCCATCATGACATCCGCAGCCTGTTCCTGGAACGCTACGAACAAGTCCGCGAGTTCGTGCCGGCGGGTGCGGACGTGTCCGAGGAACGGCGACTCCTGATTGGCTCCTATTTCCTGGCCGAGTACTCCCTGGAATCCGCCGCCCTGTTCAATCCCTCCATCGTTCCGCATCCTGACCAGACGGATCTGGCGCCCGGCGCGCTGCGCTTTATTCTCAGCTTGCGGGCGACCGGAGAAGGGCACATTTCCTCCATCACTTTTCGAACCGGTATCATCCACGCCGATCAGCGGATCGAGGTATTCACTCCCAGCGGGTTCCTCACCGAACCGCGCCAGATCCCCAATCCCCGCTACGAGAAGGCCCTGTTCGGCCGGAAACTGTTCGAGCTGGGATTGCACGACGAATTCACGCGCCGGGTCATGAGCCGGCTGGGCGAATCGTTCGCTCAGGAAGAGCTGCGCGCCGCTCTCCAGGCCGAACAGTTCCGCCTGCCGGATGGAATGGCGCCCGAAGATCAGGAAGACTCTCAGGGGATTTGGATGCTGGCCCGCTCCAACTACCAGGTTCAGTTCCAGCCCGACCAGCAGATCTCCGACCGCATTCTCTTCCCGGTCACACCTTCGCAACGCAACGGCATTGAAGACGCCCGTTTCGTGTGTTTTCGAAACGACGACGGCAGCCACATCTACTACGCCACCTTCACCGCCTACGATGGCAAGATCGTGGTGCCGGAACTGGTGGAGACCGACGACTTCCTCCTATTTCAGTTCATCACCTTGAATGGCCCCGCCGCGGAAAACAAAGGACTGGCGATCTTTCCGCGGAAGATCGGCGGTATGTATGCCATGCTCTCGCGCCAGGACAACGAGAACATCTACCTGATGTTCTCCGACAACGTCCACTTCTGGAACCAGTACAGCGTGCTCCTCAAGCCTGCGTTTCCCTGGGAACTGGTCCAACTCGGCAACTGCGGATCTCCGATCGAAACCGACAACGGATGGCTGGTGCTGAGCCACGGTGTGGGCCCGATGCGAAAGTACTGCATCGGCGCGTTTTTGCTGGATCGCGACGATCCCAGCAAGGTAATCGGCCGTCTCCGCGAACCCTTGCTGAAGCCGAACCAGAACGAGCGCGAAGGCTACGTGCCCAACGTCGTCTATACCTGCGGCGCTCTGGTCCACAACGGCGTATTAATCATTCCGTACGGCCTGGCCGATCATGCCACCGGTTTCGCAACCGTCCCACTGGCGGAAGTGCTGGCTGCCATGGAGTAAGGAGGGTGCGTTTGCCACTATGAAAGTTTCCGTTACCCACTCCACCGTATACCGCTACGATTTCCCGGTGTACCTGGAACCCCACATCTTCCGGCTTCGGCCGCGCACCAACAGCTCACAAAGCCTGTTGGCGTTCGACCTCCGGATCGCCCCAACTCCCGCCGGCACCACGGAGTGTTTGGATCAGGACGGCACCCTCGCCCTCAACGCCTGGTTCGGTGCGCCCACCAGCGAGTTGAGCGTTACCAGCCAATTCACGGTGGAGATGCTTCGCGAAAACCCTTTCGACTATGTACTTACCGGCAATGCGTTGAACCTTCCCCTATGGTACCTGGAGCCTTTGTGTACAAGCCTGGCTCCGTACCGGAACGACCTGCAGGTGGCCGATCCGGTTAAGCAGTATGCGCAATCCACGGCCGCCGCGGCGCAATGGAATACGCTATGGTTTCTGACGACATTGAGCCGGCAGATCTTTCAAACCTGCCGCCAGGTGGTCCGGCCATACGGTCCTCCCTGGCCTTCGGACCGAACGTTGAGCGCGCAGGAAGGATCCTGCCGCGACCTGGCCGTCCTGTTCTGCGACACTTGCCGCGTGATGGGAATCGCGGCGCGCTTCGTCAGCGGCTATGAATGCGCGTCGGCCGGCCGCGACGATTCCTACATGCACGCCTGGGCCGAAGTTTATTTGCCGGGCATCGGCTGGCGCGCATACGATCCCGCTCGCGGACTGGCGGTGTCCAACGGGCACGTAGCCGTGGCCGCGGGTTTCGACCACGATCTCGCCTCCCCGGTGGCGGGTTGGTATGCCGGCGGATCGCCATCGCAAATGGAAGCCTCGATAAGAATGCGGATCGACCATGCCAACTAAGAGAATCGCCGTGCTCTCGCCGGTAGCCTGGCGAACGCCTCCCCGGCAATACGGCGCGTGGGAGACTGTCGCCAGTAACATCGCCGAAGGTCTGGTCTCTCGCGGTTGGGACGTCACCCTGTTCGCCACCCGCGATTCCGTCACTCGCACTCACCTGCATGCCGTGATCGACCGGGGATATGAAGAAGATCCCGCCGTCGATCCCAAAGTGGCCGAATACCTTCACATCTCCGAAGCCTTCGAGCACGCCGGCGAGTTCGACCTCATCCACAGCCACTACGACTTCATGGCCCTTAGCTACTCACGGCTGGTGAAAACGCCCATTCTCACTACCATCCACGGATTCTCATCGCCACGAATCATGCCCGTCTATGAGAAGTATCGGGACGGATATTTCGTTTCTATTAGTAACTCCGACCGCGCTCCGGGGCTGAACTATCTGGCGACGGTCTATAACGGCATCGACCTCGATTTGTACCCGCTCCGGAAATCGCACGGTGACGAGCTGATCTTCCTTGGCCGGATCCACCCGGATAAGGGCGTCCATCTGGCGATCGAGGTTGCCCGCCAGAGCGGCCTGCCGCTGCTCATCGCGGGCATTATCCAGGACCGAACCTACTTCCGCGAGCAAGTCGAGCCCTACCTGGATCGTACCATCCGCTACATCGGGCCGGTCGACGTCACCGGCAAAAACGAGTTATTTGCGCGCGCCCGCGCCCTGCTGCACCTGAACACCATTCCGGAACGATTTGGACTCGTCCTGGTGGAAGCCAATGCCGCCGGCGTGCCCGTAATCGCCATGGACCTCGGCTCCTGCCGCGAGGTGATCGAAGACGCGCGCACGGGTTTCCTGGTCGACGGCGTCCCGCAAGCCGTGGGTGTGTTGAACCGCCTTTCGGAAATCGATAGCGAAGTCTGCCGCCAAAGAGTCCAGCAGTGCTTTTCGATCGAAACCATGGTGGCGGCCTATGAACGAGTGTACCGCAGGATTTTCGAACTGGAAGCGAACAAACGATCATGAAGCCGGACATTGTTAGACGATACCCTCACAATCCCATCCTCACCAAGGCACGGATCCCGTATCCGGTGGAGACCGTTCACAACGCGGCGGTGGTGAAGTACGGCGACGAATACATCATGTTGTTCCGGTCCCATTTGCGCACCGGCCGTTCCATCATTGGTCTGGCGCGCAGCCCCGATGGATTCCATTTCACCGCCGATCCGGAGCCCTTTCTGACCCCCGCGCGAGACGGCCCTTTTGCGGCCTATGAAGAGTTCGGCGTGGAAGATCCGCGCGTGACTCGTATTGACGGTGAGTACCTGATCACTTACAGCGCCTACTCGCGCAATGGAGTCCGGATCGCGCTGGCAAAGACCACGGACTTCATTCAAGTGGAAAGGTTTGCTCTTATCACGGAAGCGGACTATCGGAACGTGGTGATCTTTCCCGAAAAGTTCGACGGGCTCTATGCCCGCCTGGATCGCCCTCATTCGGAAATCGCCCCCTGGTCCATCTGGATTTCCTATTCTCCGGATCTGCGTTTTTGGGGCAAATCGCAGTTGATCATGCGGCCCGAACCCTATCATTGGGACGAAATGAAAATCGGTCCGGGCGCGCCGCCGATCAAGACGGAGCAAGGCTGGCTTTCCATCTATCACGGGGTCTTTCGAACTATGGATGGGTCGGTCTACCGCCTGGGAGTCGCTCTTCATGACCTCGAGAACCCCGCCAATATAGTTGGCGTGAGCGATTCCTGGATCTTGCAGCCGGAAGATCCGTGGGAAATCACAGGGTACGTCCACAACGTCGTGTTCACCTGCGGAGCCGTTCCGGAATCCGACGGGACCGTGAAGATCTATTGGGGCGGCGCGGACACGGTCATGTGTGTGGGTGAAGCGAATGTCTCCGCTTTAGTTACGTTGTGCCTGGACCACGGCAGAACGCCAAAATAGCCGGGCCGGTTGAACCAGGACCGACATTGCTGCCTTTTCGTCCGAATTACTCGCGAATCATTGCATCCTCTCTTCTCGCCCGAACATCAAAGCGGTCTGAAGTTATGGCGAGCCCTGCAATTCTCGAAGCCGGCTCCGATGAATCGATCGCCGCGCGATACGAGTCGCTGATTCGCCTTGCCGATTCCATCCGGGCGCATCGCGCGCCCAAGGACTTGTTTGGCGTTCTGGCGGAAGAACTTCAGCAGATCGTTCCCTTCGACGGCATTGCGCAATTCGACGAAAGCGCCAATAAGATTCAATGGCACCTCTGTGAGAAGTGTACGAAAACTGACTCATTCCAGCCGCGGAAGGAGGATACCGTCGCCTGGTGGGTTTACCAAGAACAACAATCGGTGATTATTCACGATGTGTTGCACGAAACCCGGTTTCCGGAGCAAATCAGGGCGGTGCGGGAGTGTGGGCTGCGATCCCTGTGCGTCGTGCCTCTTACCACCGCGCACCGTCGGCTGGGCAGTCTCGCACTTGGCAGCAGAGCACCCTACGCTTATTCCGAAGAAGAGGTCCGTTTCGTATCGCTGGTAGCCGCCCAGATTGCGCTTGCCATGGACGACGGCATGAACTCCGACGCCTTGCGGCGCGCGCAGGAACGCCTCGGACTGCTGCTGGCGCTGACGAACCGGATTGTCTCCAATCTCGATCTCCGGGTGGTGCTGCGTGAAATCGCCGCGAGCATCCGCCGGGTGATGCAGTGTGAAGGAGTCAGCGTCGTCCTGCCGGATGAGGAAACATCTTCGCTGCGCATATTTGCGCTCGATATCGACGGCTCTCACGACCATATTCGCGAAGGAGTCGAACTCCCCACCGCCAAGCGCGACAGTCTGCTGGAGGTTCTGCGAAAGGGCCAGCCCGCTGTTGTGGACGTATCCGGGGATATGGAGTCTTCCCGTCACGGACTGAAAGCGCTGTGTCACCTGCCGCTCGTCGGCCGGGAACGAGTGTTGGGAATTCTGAGTCTGGCCAGCAATGCGGAGGGCGCTTTCCCACCCGAAGACCTGGAGTTTCTGCGCCAGTTGGCGAACCAGGTGGCCATCGCAGTCGAGAACGCGCTGGCTTACGCCAGATTACCGAACTGAAAGAGAAACTGGCGCAGGAAAAGCTCTACCTCGAAGATGAAATCCGCAGCGAACTGAATTTCGAAGAGATCGTCGGAACGAGCGAAGCGCTGCGGCAAGTCCTCAAACAAGTGGAAAGCGTAGCGCCGACCGACTCCACCGTGCTGATCTATGGGGAAACCGGTACGGGCAACGAGTTGGTGGCGCGCGCACTGCACAATCTCGGCTCGCGGAGATCGAGCGCGTTCGTGAAACTGAATTGCGCGGCAATTCCCACGGGACTGCTCGAAAGTGAACTGTTTGGGCACGAGAAGGGCGCGTTTACCGGGGCGATCGCGCAGCGCGTGGGCCGCTTCGAACTGGCCAATCACGGCACGGTCTTTCTGGATGAGGTTGGCGAAATTCCGCTCGAATTGCAGCCCAAGCTGCTCCGCGTGCTGCAGGAGCGGGAATTCGAGCGGCTGGGCAGCGCCCGGACGCTGCGTACGGATGCGCGCCTGATCGCGGCCACGAACCGCGATCTGGCCGCCATGGTGGATGAGAACAGGTTCCGATCGGACCGCTATTACCGGCTGAACGTTTTCCCCATCCGCGTGCCTTCCTTGCGGGAACGGCCGGTCGATATCCCGCTGCTGGTACCTCACTTCGTGCAGCAGTTCAGCCGCCGCCTGAGCCGGCACATAGACACGATCCCTTCCGAGGTCATGGAGGCCCTGGTTCGCTATCACTGGCCCGGCAACATTCGGGAACTGCAAAACGTGCTGGAGCGCGCCGTGATCCTTTCCACCGGAGCGGTATTGCGGGTAGCCACCGACGATTTGCGCATCGCCAATCACGGACGCGCCGAAGTCCGGGAATCTGCCGGCGGGCCGGGCATGCGATCGGTCCTGGACGATACCGAACGACAACAGATCCTGGCCGCTCTGGAACGGTCGAACTGGGTACTTGCCGGCCCGAACGGCGCGGCCGCACGTCTTGGAATGAAGCGCTCCACGCTGCAATCGCACATGCGCAGGGTCGGTATTTCGACATCCCGCTCAGGCCGCCTGACCCCTGCCTGAAATCCGGCACTGCCCGGTTCCAGGCTTCGATATCGCCGGGCACTCGCGCGTCGTGCTCGAACCAACCTCTTCGTTTCATCCAGCTTACCCACACAAACTGCTTTTGGTCCTCGAAATGCACTTAACCACAGCGTCATATGCTTCGCATCATCAGCAGCCGGGAAACAGGAAGCCAGGATTGGATGCTGTGCGGTCAACTGGCAGGGGCCTGGGTCACCGAACTGCACGAGCAGTGGGTGCGCCGACGACGCGAGTCTCCCGACCTGCTGCGTCTCCTCGATCTAAGCGACGTCACCTTCATCGATGAAGCCGGCGCGCGATTGCTGCGCGAAATGCGAAGCGAGGGCGTGAGGTTTGTTGCAAAAGGCGTGGAAACGCGGCATCTCGTGGAAAATCTCGAGAAGCTGGAGAGGCCCGAACTGCGGAGATTCTTTGGCCAACCACGAGACAGGGGCTGTTAGCCAACGTCTCTCGCGGTTCGAGTACAATCGCACCACGTCGTGCGCGCATTTCAAACAGGCGATGAATTTTCATGACAACTCGGTTTCTATACACACGAGCGTTTTGTACCGGAGGCATCCTGGCCGCGGCGGTCCTCTTCACAGCGGGCTGCGTTACCCAGACCGCGGCTGCTCCACCTTCGCTGCCCACGGCCGGGGTTGTGCCGGTGGAGCAGCGCGACGTGCCGGTTTATCGCGAATGAATCGGCACATTGAACGGAATGGCCAATGCGGATATTCGATGGACGATTAGGCCGTAGTTGGTTTAGCCCCAATACTGTTCACTTAACAGCATTTTAATGCTATTCTGTTTTAGGGCTGATGCCTCCAGAAGGAGGTTGTCCTATGCGCGTTGCGACCGTAGAATCAACTACACTGCTGACGGTTT
>JBEKZL010000140.1:0-33424 GCA_049509915.1 Bryobacteraceae bacterium
GAATTCATCCGCAATTTCTCTATCATTGCGCATATCGATCACGGCAAATCGACGCTGGCCGACCGGCTGCTCGAAGCTACCGGCGCGCTTCCGCAGCGCGAAATGATGGAACAGGTTCTCGATACCATGGACCTGGAGCGCGAGCGCGGCATCACCATCAAGGCGCACGCCGTCCGCCTGAACTACCGCGCCGACGACGGCAAACTGTATCAGCTCAACCTGATCGATACGCCCGGACACGTCGATTTTTCCTACGAAGTTTCCCGTAGCCTGCAGGCCTGCGAAGGCGCGCTGCTGGTGGTGGACGCGTCTCAGGGCGTGGAAGCGCAAACGCTGGCGAACACGTACCTGGCGCTGCACCACAACCTGGAAATCATCCCGGTGATCAATAAGATCGATCTGCCGGCGGCCGAGCCCGAGCGCATCCGCGAGCAGATCGAAACCGTTATTGGTCTGGATGCGCGCGACGCGGTACTGGCCAGCGCGAAGCAAGGCGTCGGCGTACACGAAGTGCTGGAGCATATCGTGCACTTGGTGCCTCCACCCAAGGGTTCGTCCGAGGCCCCGCTGCGCGCCCTGATTTTCGATTCCTGGTTCGACGCCTACCGCGGCGTGATCATCCTGGTCAGGGTGGTGGACGGGGTTCTGCGCAAGGGGCAGAAAATCCGCCTCTGGTCCAACGGCCAAAGCTTCGAAGTGGAAGCGGTCGGCTATCAGTCGCCCAAAGCCACGCCCTGCGAGGAGTTGTCCGCCGGCGAGGTAGGTTTTTTGTCCGCCAATATCAAGACGGTTTCCGATGCCAAGATCGGCGATACCATCGTGGACGACGAAACCCCCGCCTCCGAGCCGCTGCCCGGATTCGAAGAGATCAAGGCGATGGTTTTCGCCGGCCTTTACCCGGTGGAATCGCACGAGCACGGCCTGCTGCGCGACGCGCTCGAAAAGCTGCGCCTCAACGACAGCGCCTTCAGCTTCGAACCGGAAAACTCGGTGGCCCTGGGTTTCGGGTTTCGCTGCGGGTTTCTCGGCCTGCTGCACCTGGAAATCGTGCAGGAGAGGTTGGAACGCGAATTCCATATCGATCTCATCACCACCGCGCCGGGCGTGCGCTACCGCGTCACCAGCACTTCGGGCGAAGTGATCGAGGTGGACAACCCCACCAAGTTCCCCGATCCGTCCGAGATCAGGCAGATCGAGGAGCCGATCATCGACGCCACCGTCATCACCCGCGAAGAATACCTGGGCGGGATTCTGAAGCTGCTCGAAGAAAAGCGCGGCACGCAACAGAAGTTCGAATACATCGGCGCGGGCCGGGTCATGCTGGCTTACCAGTTGCCGCTGAACGAAATCGTTCTGGATTTCTACGACCGGCTGAAATCCGCATCGCGCGGCTACGCATCGCTCGACTACCACTTGGCCGGATTCCGCGTTTCCCCGCTGGTCAGGCTGGACGTGTTGGTGGCCGGCGAGCCGGTGGACGCGCTTTCCATGATCGTACACCGGGATTTCGCCTACGAGCGCGGCAAGGAGCTGATCTCACGCCTCCGCCGGCTGATTCCGCGGCAGATGTTCGAGGTTGCGCTGCAAGCCGCGATCGGCAACAAGATCGTGGCGCGCGAGACCATCTCGGCGCTGCGCAAGAACGTGCTCGCCAAGTGCTACGGGGGCGACATTTCGCGCAAGCGGAAGCTGCTGGAAAAGCAAAAAGAGGGCAAGAAGCGGATGAAGCGGGTGGGCCGCGTCGAGATTCCGCAGGAGGCGTTCCTGGCCGTATTGAAAGTCGGCCAGAGCGAGGAAGAAGAGTAGCCGGTGGGTTCAGTCTTCGGTGAAGCGCTCGCGGCCGATCGAAACGCCGAGTATGTAGAGAAAGCGATAGAGGCAGCGGTGGCAGCGGTTGATGCTCACCCCGAAGCGCCCCAGCGTCCGTTCGAACCCGTCCTGCGGCCGCGAAGGACGCGGGTCCCTGGAGCCGCACCGGGGGCAGAAGAGAGGGGCGCGCCAGCCGCGGGGGGCGGCGGGCGGATTTGCCGCCGCCGGCTGCGCAACGCGTGCTTGTCTGGCGGATGTTTCCGCCGCGTTGGGCAGCAGCGGCACCGGCTCCGGTGTGCCGTCGACGGGACCGGGCTCAAAGGCGCCGGGCTCCTCGGCGGCAAGCTCGCCCGCGTCGTCCTCGCGGCGGTCCACGGCCGCCAGCGGTTCGGGCCTGGGAGCGTCGGCGAGAGCATACTGCAGCTTTAGCCCCGCCAGCAGGACTTCCACGCGCTGCATGCGCTGCTCGGGCCTCTTTTCCAGGCAGTGCGAAACCAGTTGTGCCAGGGCCGGCGAGAAGTTCTGCAGCGGTGCCGGGGCCCGCCACAGAATTTCGCCGCGCAGAGCCGCTTCATCGGTGGCCGAAAACGCGGGGCGCCCGGTGAGCATTTCGTACAGGATTGCGCCCAGGGAAAACAGGTCGCTGCGCGAATCCAGGTCGTTGCCCCGCACCTGCTCGGGAGAGAAGTAGGGCGAGAGGCCGGCCGCCTTGGGGAGGGCCAACCGGGCCCGGCCTCCCTCGATAGCCACGCAGGCGGGCTGAAGGAAGGCGAAGACACGCCTGCGTGCATGGACGTGGCGCAGATGTTCCGCCAGGTCGATGCCGTATCGCAAAGCCTCCGCCAAAGGCAGGGGGCCGTGGTCCAAAAGCCGATCCAGGGTTTCGATTCCGGCGGGCCACGGGGGCGGCGCCTGGCCGTCAGTTCGCGTTATTCGAGACGGAAAAGGCCTTCGCTTCGCCATGCTCCACGATCGATCTGTGCATCTGATCGAAGGCTTCCACCACGTGCTCCATCACTTCATCAGTTTGGGTGATAGCAGCCTCGACCGCCAGGATGGCCCGGCCATGGGCGTGTACCAGATTCTCCAGTTTCGACAGCGAGCTGCGACCCGCCTCGATGGATTCGGCGGTCGAAACGGCGTGGGCCCTATGCTCGCTGACCGCGGCCTCCAGCGCGCTCACCGATTGGCGCAGCTGGGTGGCAACGGTTTCGTGCGCGGCCTGATGCGCGGCCACGCGGTGTTCGAGCGCCTCCAACTGAAAACCGAGAGAGGCCACCATGCCTTTCCACTCCGGCGCCTGCCGGGCGTGGCGCGCCGCGGCGCCCGCCAGCTTCAGCTCGATGAGCACGGCGCCGATGCGCTGCCAACGGCGCAGCGGGTCCTTGGCCAGGCAGCGGCACACCAGGCGCTCCATGGAGGGTGAGGTATTCAGGAGCGGCCGCGGCTCTTCCTCCAGAATGGCACGCCGCAGCGCGTCCTGGTCCCGCGATCCATTTTCCCAGGCCACGGGCGGCCGGCCGCTCACGACTTCGTACAGAATCGCACCCAACGAGTAGATATCGCTGCGTGCGTCGACCGGGCCGCCTTGCGCCTGTTCGGGCGAGCTGTACGGGTTCAAGCCATCCTGCCGCGCACCGGCGAGAAGGGTGACGGCGCCGTCTTCGATTTCGATGGTGTCGGGCGTAAGATTACCGAACACCGAGCCGGCTTCGTGCAAGTCACGAAGCGATTGTGCCAGCGCGACGGCAATGGCGCCAACGGTTTCCGGCGCAACCGAACCTCGGTTCAGTTGGCAGGCTAATGTCGTCTTTTCCTGAGTATTCATGGCAATGTAGACTTGTCTAAAACAGTAGCGGAGCCGGGCATCGGCAACAAGTCCGAATAGTCCGTTAGTCGGTCTAGTACTTTTGCGCGATTTACGGCATGCTGTTAAATTGACGGCAAGAGAAATACACATGTATAACCCTCGGCAGGAGCGTTACGACCAGATGAGCTACCGGCGCTGCGGCGCCAGCGGGATTCGGCTGCCGGCGATCTCGCTGGGCTTATGGCACAATTTCGGCGGGGTGGACAGCCTCGAAAACGGCCGCGCGATCCTTCGCCGCGCCTTCGATCTGGGTGTGACCCACATCGACCTGGCCAACAATTACGGCCCTCCCTACGGCTCCGCCGAACAGACCTTCGGCCACCTTTTGAAACTGGACATGGCGCCCTATCGCGACGAGCTCATTATCTCCACCAAGGCCGGCTACGACATGTGGCCCGGCCCCTATGGCGACTGGGGATCGCGCAAGTATCTGCTGGCCAGCCTGGATCAAAGCCTGCGGCGGATGGGCGTGGAGTACGTCGACATTTTCTACCACCATCGGCCCGATCCGGAAACGCCTCTGGAAGAAACCATGGGGGCGCTGGACCAGGCGGTGCGATCGGGTAAGGCGCTTTATGCGGGCGTGTCCAATTACAACCCGGCCGAGACGGCGCAGGCCGTGGCCATTTTGCGGCGCCTGGGAACGCCTTGTCTGATCCATCAGTTCGCTTATTCCATGTTTCGCCGCGCTCCGGAAGGCGGGTTGTTGCATACGCTTGCGAGCGAAGGCGTGGGCGGCATCGCGTTTTCGCCGCTGGCGCAAGGTCTGCTAACGGAGCGGTACCTGGACGGCATTCCGGCCGATTCCCGCGCCGCCCGCCCCAACGCTTACCTCAAGCGCCAGGACGTGGATGAAACGCGGGTGGGCAAGGCGCGCGCCCTCGCCCGGTTGGCCAAGGCGCGCGGCCAATCGCTGGCGCAGATGTCGTTGGCATGGGTGCTGCGCCACGCCGCCGTCACCAGCGCGCTCGTCGGCGCCAGCCGGGTGGACCAACTGGAACAGAACATCGCCGCGCTGGAGAGGCTCGATTTCAGCGGGGAAGAACTGGCGGGGATTGAGGGGATTCTGGCGGGGTGAGGGGCTCGAACCCAGAGGACGGGACGTTCGTGCTGGGCGCGGTCGCCCGGGTGCGCTCATCACCCCATACGTGTACGTGTACAATACGTATTAGGAATGCGATGAATCGAAAACTCACCATCACCGTGAGCGAGGCTGTCTATGAGGGCCTTCATCGGACCATTGGCCGGCGCCAAATCAGCCAATTCATCGAGAAACTCGCCCGTCCCCACGTCGTGCCGGAGGATCTGGAGGCCTCGTACCGCGAGATGGCTGCCGACCGAGCGCGCGAAGAGGAGGCGCTGGAGTGGTCGGAAGCGGTAATTGCGGACGCGGTCGCAGAGCCCCGTGCTTCGAGGTGAAGTATGGTGGGTCGACTTCGATCCGTCGCTTGGCGGTGAAATCCGGAAGACCCGTCCCGCCGTCGTCGTCAGCAACGACGCGTCCAACCGCAACCTCAACCGGGTTCAGGTCGTTCCGATCACCAGCAACGTAAGTCGCATCTACGCTTGTGAAGCGCCCATCGACCTGAACGGCGAACCGCGCAAAGCGATGGCGGACCAAATCGCCACCGTCGGCAAGCAGCGGCTCAAGACCCGTATAGCCAAGCTGTCGCTCGACGATATTCACGCCATCGAGCGAGCCATCTGCACCCGACTCGGCCTTTCGCTTCCGCCATTCGGCGTCCGCCCTCACAGCACGTGATAATATCCGTTCCGCTCCAGCACTTCCACTGGGATTTCGAACAGGTCGCTGAGGGGGCCGCTCCGCAGGACGTCGCGCTTGGGGCCGTCGCGCATCACCTTGCCGCGCTGGATCAGCACCACGCGTTCCATTTCGGGAATGATGTCGGGCAGGTGGTGTGTCACCAGCACGATGCTCAACCCGCGGCGGGCCAGGGTGCGCAGGATTTCCCGCAGCTCATAAGTGGCGCGGAGGTCGAGGCTGGTGGTGGGCTCGTCGAATACCAGCGCCTTGGGGTCGTGAACCAGGGCGCGTCCGATCAGGATGCGGCGGGCCTCGCCGGAGGACATTTCCGTGGCTGGGCGCTCGGCCAGGTGCCCGATCTCGAGCACGCGCATCACCTCCTGCGCTTTTCGCTCCATCTCGGGAGTGACGGTGTGGTGCGGCCAAACCCCCACGCTGCCGAAGAAACCCGAGAGCACCATCTCGTAGCCCGGGTAATCGCGGGTACACATGCGCATCCAGTCGTTCGATACGAGGCCAAGCTGGTTTCTCAGCTCGAATAAATCCCAGCGGTCGCGGCCGAGGATGCGCAGGCACCACGGCTCAGCTTTCTGCCGGGGATACAATTCGCGGGCCATCAGCTTGATGAAGGTGGACTTGCCGGATCCATTGGGTCCCAGCACGGCGACGTGCTCGCCCTGAGCAATGGAAAGCGAGAACGCGTCCAGCACGCGGCGGCCGCCGCGCTCCACAGTGACGTTTTCCAGGTGAATCAAGGGAGTCGAAGTCATGGTTTCCACCATTGTATTTGGCCGGCGAGAAGGACCGGGTGACAGGATCGCCGGCGCCGGAGGGCGTGACCGAAATCTGACAGAAGTCACACCAAGCGGTGACCGTAGGCAAGTTGCGGGTCCGAGATCGTTACCGCTATACTCCGGAGTTGAAGTTTTGCAACCAGGAGCAGCGCTGCCAAGAGCGCGAGGAGACGGGAATCGAATATGAAAACAACTCTCGATCGATTGATCGGCGGCATGGTGGCGTTTGCCCTGCTGGCCGGGGCCGGGCTGACGGCTTTCGCGCCGGCAGCGGCGGCACAAGCACCGAAACCGGCGGCGCCGGCCGCCAAGCCGGGAAAGAACTATAAGGACGCAGCCGAGTACAACATGTACAAGGCCGCCGGCGATGACATCACCGCCAAGAATTTTGCCAAGGCGATTACCGATCTGGACGCCTGGAAAGCGAAGTACCCCGGTTCGGATTTCAAGAACGAGCGGGAGATTATGTACATCCAGGCTTACACGGGCGAGAATCAGTTTGGCAAGGTGGTGGATACAGCCGGACCCATGCTGGACCAGGACCTGAACGCAATCTTCGCCGATCCGAACGCGGGGCCGGGGCAGGTGATCACGCTGCTCTACAACACGACAGTGGCGATCGTCCGGGTGCAAAACCCCACCCCGGAGCAGCTAGCGATCGGCAAGAAAGCCGCCACCCAGCTTCGCGATTTTAACCGCAAGCCGGCCGCCGTCAGCGATGCGGATTGGAATAACGCCCGCACGCAACAGTTGCAACCTCCCGCCAAAGCGGCCCTGATGTACATTGCGAGCCTGCCCGGGACGCTGGCGATGGCCAAGACTCCTCCCGATTGCGCCGGCGCGGAAGCCGCATTTGCCGCGGCCTTGAAAGAGAATCCCGAGAGCGCAGCCATCGCCTACAGCTTGGGCCGGGCTTATTACTGCGAAAAGAAACTGTCCGAGGCCGTCTACGAGTTTCAACGGGCCGCGGTGACCGATCCCACCCTGGGCGACCCCAAGACCGACGCCAAGAAGATCACCAGTTTCTCCGATGGCGCTTACACTAAGCTTCATGGGAGCGACGAAGGGTTGGCGGATTTGAAGACCACGGTGAAGGCGAACCCGCTGCCGCCGGATGGGTTCCATATCAAGACGGCGACCGAAATCGCCAACGAGAAGGAAGCCCAGTTCGAACAAAGCAACCCGCAGTTGGCGCTCTGGATGAAAATCAAAGCCGCCCTGTCGGACACCAATGGCGACGACTATTTCAACAACCAACTCAAAGGTTCGGCCGTGCCCCAATTGAAAGGTACGCTGGTGGACGCCAAACCTGCCTGCCGATCGAAGGAACTACTGATCGCCGTGCCGCTGCCCGATGCGCAGCAGCCGCTACAGGCGGAAATCACCCTGAAACTGGATGCGCCGCTTACCGGCAAGCCGGAGTTGAACGCCGAAATCCAGTTTGAAGGCGTTCCCGGCGTTTTCACCAAGGATCCCTTCATGCTCACCATGGACGCCGAGAAGGCCAAGGTGGACGGCTTGAAGACTACTCCTTGCACGCCCGGTCCCGCGCACCCGGCGACAAGGAAGAAGTAGCCAGCGCACGGAGACAGCGGTAGGCGATCATCCGGGTCCCACCAGTACTGAACTTCGGTTTTGGCGTCTTGCTATACTGAAGTTAAGTCCTGGGGGACCCGATTTTCAGTCATGCCGCTTTACGAATATTGCTGTGATGGTTGTGGAAAAACGTTTGAACTGATTCAAAAGTTTTCGGACGAGCCCTTGACGGTGCATGGAGAGTGCGGCGGCGAGGTGCATCGCTTGCTCTCGGCGCCGACTCTGCAATTCAAGGGAACCGGTTGGTATGTAACAGATTACGCGCGCGGAAACAGTTCGGGGCCGAACGGCGGAAACGGCCATAAGGATGGGCGGGCCGAACCGAAATCGGAAAACAAATCCGAAACTAAATCCGAGCCGAAATCCGAAACCAAGTCGGAAAAGTCGGAAACCAAGCCCGCCACCTAATTACGCGCCACAGGCTGCGACGGATTTCACGGCAACCTTGCGGTAAGAATCGACGAAGCGATAGAACGCTGGGTCTATGCGAGCCGCCGGTTCCGACGGTCTCATGGTGCGTGCTTGAGTCCTGAACTCGTACTTATCGATGGAGCACACGGCCCGTGGCCCATCCGAGCGCAGTACCCTGCCGTAAGTCACCAGGCGTACCGGGCACTGGTCGTCCAACTTTACCGGCCAGGCGATGGAGATCTCGGCGAAGGTATCTGCTTTCATTGGGTTCGCAGCCAAGAAAGCCACGCCGCCGCTGCCCAGATCGATAGTCACGCCAGCCCCCGAGTCGATCACGATATCGTTTTCGATCAGCTTGAAACGCATTTCTCTGTGTAAGCGAAAGCGCATCTTCGTGCGCCGATCAATGGCTCTCTCAGCCGAGCTAGATTTCTGGTTCCGCATTCCTCCGCATTGCCTCCTAAGGTCCGACGACTTGAATTACAATGCACGCGGCGAACCGAACGGTTCCACTATTATGTTCCAACAAGTTAACAGCGGTGTGGAAAGCGAGCGCCTACGGCCTTTACAGCTTGCTGTAAAGACGGTGGACGGCGGCGGTTCGTTCAGAGAGTGGAGGGGATGGCGGGGGCAACCGAGGGCTGCGGCGCATCGCCCTTTGGTTTACGGTGGAATACGGCTTTGACGTCGGGCCAGAACTCGCGCACGAAGTTGCTCATGGCGAAGCTGCCCATGTTAGCGCTGCCCCAACCGAAGATGGAGCGGGCATTTCTCAGTTCCGGCGGGCTCCATAGGGTGGCGATCGCCCAACTCCCGTAGGCGTTGGCGGCCACCGAAAACGCGAAAGTGTGATGGTCGCCGGGCCGGCGCGCTACCAGCGTATCGGTGACCACATGGCCGGTCCGGCGGAAGAAGTTCCCCGTTCCCAGCCGGCGGTAGGCCGTATCCTCTTTGTCCAGAGCGCGTACCCCGTCCTCGATGGCAGCACCCACCACGAACTGACCGTACAGGGACGCCACCCGCTTGCCCAGGCCAAACCGATTGCGAGGCCACTCGTTCGGCCAATCGTGGAGTTGCTCCATAAGCGCACCAGGTACCGTGGCGGTGAAAGCTTCCAAGGTGAACATGCGCTTCCAGAAGGCCGCCTTGCGGAGAGTTTGCGCCGGATTGGCCTTGGCTGGAGCGGGAGCCGGCACGGCAGCGGCATCCGGGGGGGGGGCTGGCGCCGTTGGCGGGCCTGACGCATCGGTGTGTGCGGCCGGTGAAGCCAAGTCTTCCTGCGCGTGGCCAATCGCGACCGCCGCCAGTGTGAAGACACAAAAGAGCAACAAGACTGCTTTCAAAAAACCGATCCTTTTATCTTAAACCGTCACTCGGCCGACAGGGTATCCTTATATTGTAGTACAAGCCACCAGGTTCTTAGTTCTTTGACAGCCTACGAGGTGCGCGACATAGAAATGACGATTTGCGCGGTCGAGATTGTCGATCTGTACCACGCCCGCCAGCACCTTTGGGACCTGGCCCGCAGGCTGCATCCTAATGACAAGGGGAAACAGAAAGCTTGGATGAAGGTCCACCAGCGACGCCTGCTCGACCAGGGCAAAATCGAAAAGCTGGTAGGCGCGCTTCGTTCCATCGTCTCCACCAATCCAGAGGTGACCGAGAGAATCCGCATCGAAGCCGATTACTTCGAGAGAAATGCCGAACGCATGCGCTATCCCAAGTTTCGCCGCCTGCACCTGTTTGTCGGCTCGGGCGTCATCGAAGCCGGCTGCAAGACCGTCATCGGCTCTCGGCTCAAACAGTCGGGAATGTTCCGGACCGTTCGTGGAGCCAATGCCATCATCGCCCTGCGATGCTGCCACCTTAATGGCCGGTTTGAGGACTACTGGGAGACCCGCCGGGCCGCTTGACCTCCACTTTCATGTCGCGCACCCGCAGCCTACGGGCACCTCGCCCTCATGGATCGGAAGCCTGGCGCAAGGCGGCCAGGGTTTCTTCCGCGGTGGCGCGCCAGGAGTAGCGCGCGGCCTGGATAGGGCCGGCGGCGGCAAGGCGCTGGCGCAATTCGACGTCGACGGCGACCCGCTCCAGGGCTAGCGTCAGACCGTGCGTATCTTCGGGGGAGAAGAGAAGGGCCGCCTGGCCGGCTACGGTCGCCAGCGGTTCCACCGCCGAGCAGGCGGAGGGAATGCCGGCGGCGAGCGCTTCCACCACTGGCAGGCCGAAGCCTTCGAACGTCGAGGGATATACGAACGCCCAGGCGCGGGCGTAGAGGTCGTAGAGGTCCTCGCGCGGAATCCAGCCGGGAAAATCGACCGCATCGGCCAAGCCCAACTGGCCGCGAAGAGCGAACAATTCGCGTGCCGCGAAACCGTGTATCCCCGTCACCACCAGGCGGAACTGGGGCCGGCTGGCACGAAACGCCGCGAAAGCCCGCAACAGGCGGTCGAGATTCTTGTGGGGATGCAAGGTAGAGACGGCGAGCAAGAACGGCTCCGGCCGGCGGAGACGGGCGATGCCGAAACAGCGCTCGTCGGCACCCATGGCGACCACCCGGATGCGCGAATCCTGGAGGCGATAGAAGCGCTTCAAGTCGGCGGCGGAAGCCGGCGAATCCGCCAGCACCAGCCTGGAAATTCGCGCCGACCAGAACAGAAAGAAGTTCCAAAAGGGCAGATCGAACCACCGGAAGTGCTCGGGGTGGCGCTTGTGCTGCAAATCGTGGAAGACGGTGACCTGGGGGCAGGGGCATGCCAGTGGAGCGGTAAACCCGGGGTTCAGCATCACATCCAGGTTCTCCCGCACCGCGGCCAGCGGCAAGCCGGTCTGTTCCCACAAAAGGCGCGCCGGCCGGTTGGCTGAATAGATGGGCTGCACCAGGATGCGAAAGTTCGCGGCCGGCGGCGGCAGGTCCCGGCCGGCTTCGCGCCCGGTGAAGACCGAATAGCGATTCACCGGATCGATTTTCGCCAGCGCATCTAAAAGCGAGCGGAGGTAGATTTCCGTGCCTCCGACTCCTCCTGGAATCAGATAGAGCGCGTTGATACCGATTCGCAGCGGTTGACTAGCCACGCGCTTCGCCTGGAGAGTGTGAAAGAAAATAGCCGCAAATGAACACAGATGAACACCGATAACTGGAATCAAGGGTTTTATCTGTGTTCATCTTCGGCTCAAATTTGCTTTTCTCACGGCATCACCGCCGACCTCGCAGACTTTGTTCGGCCATCACCAGTGACTCTTTGGCTTCCTCGTTGGTGGGATCGAAAGTGAGCGCGGTGCGCAAATCGTCGGCGGCCGCCCGCGGCTGGCCCAGCTTCAGGCGAATCTTGCCGCGGGTGACGTAGGTGAGGGCGTAACCAGGTTCGATCTGCTCGGCGATGCGGAGCGCGTCCAACGCCTGCGGGAATTGGTTGCGCTTGGCGTAGACAACGGCGATCTGGGTATAAGCGTAGGCCGAGCGTTCCATGGCGGCTGCCTGGCGCAGTTTTTCGATGGCCTGCTCGGGACGGTCCAGGCAATCGTAAGCCAGCCCCCAATCGACCAGCAGGTCGTAGGTGAGGCCATTGATGGAGGCGGCTTTTCGGAATTCCTCCACCGCAAGGTCGCAGCGGTTTTGATCCCATTCGCCCTGGGCCAACTGAAAATGGGCGCGATAGTTAGAGGGCTCTTTTTTCACGCTATCGGTCCAGAGGGCGACCTCGTCGCCGTAGAGCGCGGCGCGGGCGTGGGTAACGGCGGCGGCTGCGGTCAGCACCAGCGCGCAGGCGATTCCGAGGGTGCGCGGCGCCAGGCGCATCCGGAGCAGCAATTCCAACAGGATGAGCAGCAGGCCGAGCATGGAAAAGTAGGCCCGCCTTTCGGCGACGGCGTCGGCAATGGGCATGATCGAGGAGGTGGGTGCCATCATCACCAGGTAGACCAAAAGCCCGAAGGCTGCCAGGCGAAAACGCCGCCGCAACCACCAGACGGCAGCGAGCAACCCCAGCCATGCCGCCAGAGCGAAAATGGCGCCGTGCTCGGCCAGCGAGTGCGAAATCGAAAAGTGCCAGTCGATATTCAGCCAGGCGGGCCAGACAAATTCCAGCACATAAACGAACAGGGCGCGGCACTCGGTAAAGAAATACTGGTACCAGGTGAAGTCTTTCAGGCCGAAGCCGGCGTTGCTGGCGGCGTTGTTGCCAGCGGCAATCAAGCCGCGAAACGAATACAAAGCCGCTGCGCCGGCCAGAACCAAGGGGGCGTAAATCCGCCAGTTGGCGCGGATGCTCTGAAACGAAAAGGGCTTTTCCGGAGAAGCGGGATTCCACCAGAAATCGGTGAGCAGCAGCAGGGCCGGCAGGGCCAGGGTCTGTTCTTTAGTGAGCAGGGCGGTGCCAAACAGAAGAAAGACCGCCGCCGCCACCGGCCAGGAAGCCGCCGCTTTGGGGCGATAGAGGAAGACCGCATAGGCGGCCAGAGTAAAGGCGGTGCTGAGCGATTCGCTGCGTCCGGCCAGATAGGCGACGGCTTCCGAATTAAGGGGGTGAAGCAGAAACAAAGCGGCGCCGAAGGCGGCCATCCAGGTACGCTTGGGGTCGGCCACGCCGCTCCAGTCCAGGAGACGGAGGAGAATCAAACCGACCAGCCCGCCGGCGGCCAGATGAATCGCCACGTTGCCGAAATGATAGGCGTAGGTGGTTTGGCCGGCCCAACGGGAGCTGAACCAATAGCTGGCCATCAGTACGGGCCGCACGCCGTGAATCCAGTCGCGGAAGGAGGTGCCGGTCTCCGGCAGCGCGAATTTGAGATGCGTATCGTCGAACAGAAACGGCCCGTACATGCAGGGTCCATAGATCCAGAGCGTGAGCGCCGCCACCACCAGGGAGGCCAGCACGTAAGGAAGCCACGGACGCGGCCGGGCGGCGGGAGACGATTTCCCCGGTATTGTGGCCGGCTCGACGGACCGGCGCCCGGATTTTCTAGACTTAGCCTTCATGACTTTCGAGGTCTCGCAGACGATGCTCCAGAATGGCCACGCGTTGCGCCAGGGCGATGTTGTTGTCGCGCAGGTGAGAGATCACCACCGAGGTGCGAAAAGCCAGCACCAGCAGCACGGCGGCTCCCAGCAGGAATAACGCGAGCGGCGAATCGGGCAGGCCCAGCAGGTTCCGCACCGCGTCCAGGAGGCCGCGCCAGAGGGAAAGCACCAGCATGGCCACTGAGGCAACCAGCCAGGTCACCGAATACTCCACCCGGATATGAGCGCGCCGCAAGGATGCCAGCACCATCGCCAGGAGCAGAAGGCTGACGCCGGTGGTGACATGCAGAAGACGATCCATCAGACCTCCCTGGGTTCGCTGGCGTGGTTATCCGGCGGCGGGTTCGCCGCGGCTATTGGCGGGCGATGGCTGCGGCGTTCATACTTGAGCACGTTAACGAATACCCCCAGCAACACGTGGAAAATGTAATACAACGATCTTGAGGCAGTCAAGGTGGACCGGCCTGCCAGCCTGGGAAGCATCCGGCAGGAAATTTCCTCGAACCGGAAGCGGCGTCGCTGCAGCACCACCAGGGCCTCGATTTCCGGGTACTCGAGCGGAAAGCTGCGGCTGAAGACTGCCAGGGCCCGGCGGTTTACTCCCACGAAGCCGGAAGTGGGGTCGCGCACGGGCTTGCCCAGAATCGGACGCAGCACGAGGCGGAAGAACCGGATGCCCAAAGAACGGATCCAACCGGTGCGCCAGGCGCCGTCGCCGGAAACGCGGCAGCCGATGACCATCTCGCAACCAGTTTGCTGCAGGCGATCGAGGAGGCGCGGAATATCGCGCGGATCGTGTTGGCCGTCGCCGTCCACTCGGATCACGTACTCATAGCCCAGCTCATAGGCCAGCTTGTAACCGGCCTGGAGGCACCCGCCGAGTCCAAGGTGGTGGGGTAGGGGCAGAATCGCGGCGCCGGCTTCGGCGGCCAGACCGAGGGTACTGTCGCTGGAATAATCGTCGATCACCAGGACGGGCACGCCGGGCACGGCTTCCTTTACGGAGCGGACGACGTGGCCGATAGCACCCTCCTCGTTGAACGCCGGCACGATCACCAGTAACGCGCCGGGGCCGTTTGCGTGGATCAAAGCGCGGCTATCCTCCTTAAGCCGATAGAGTGGGCGCGTAAGAGGCGGCGGAAGATGGCAGGCGTGATGTTGGCGCGCGCGCGAATCTGGCGGCGCTGACGCCACAGCCGGCCGCCGCTCCCGACCAGGGCAAGGTGGGCGCGCAGGATGTACCACAGCAGTTGCGGTCCGGCCTGGCCGCCGGCGCGGAAACGCGCCGCGCTGCCGCGGCCGCCTGGCAGGAACCAGATGTGCCAAAAGTACCGCGCCGCGGAGGCCGGCAACGTCGCCGCCAGCATCCAGCCGGGAAAGTTCTTAACCGCCACGAAGAGGCGATTGCGTTCCACATAATAGGCCTTCAACGCGGAAGCGGCTCCCGCCGAATGGGAATAATGATGCTCCACCACCGCCCGCGGCGCGTACTGGCACTTCCATCCGGCCCAGCGGGCGCGCAATCCCAAATCGGTATCTTCGCAATAGAGAAAGAAAGCTTCGTCGAAGCCGCCCAACTGCCGCAGCATGGTCCGGCGGTAGAGGGCCGCGCAGCCGCTGGGAAACAGAACCTCTTCGGCCACGGGGAAGGCGTCGGGCGGACGGCCCTGTCCGCGTTGCTTGCTCGAGCCGTCGCGCGCCACCAGCATTCCGGCCGAATCGATACGATCTTCGCCGAAAAGCCGGATTTGAGGGGCGCACATGCCGGCATCGGGGCGGCGCTCGAGCGCGCGCAGCATCTCGTCCAGCCATTCGGGGTGGGCCGCGGCATCGTCGTTCAAAGTCGCCACGTAGGGGGAAACGGAGGCGGCCACGGCCTGGTTGATGGCGGCGCCGAAGCCCACGTTGCGTGGATTGTGCAAAACCGTGGCAAACCCGTCGAGGCCGGCCGTGTGGAGCGTGCGCGCGGCCCGTCCGGCGCCGCTATTATCGACCACGAGCACCTCAAAATCCTGCCGGGTCTGCCCCTTTAGAGAGGCCACGCATTCGGCCAACCGGACGTCCGCCGACAAGGTGGGAATGACTACGGTGACCAGACTCTCCGGCAAGCCTAAATTCTAACAGGTTGAGCCTGGTGAGGCGGCGGCAACCCGCTGGCTGACTTTGCTTGCGGAAGGGAGGCGACTGGTTCCAAATAAAGTCGTGTCCGCGGAGGATTCCACCCGGCGGCTGCCTGTTGTAACGCGACGGGTAACGTCCGTCCCTTTGGGTACGCCTATCAGGGTACTATGACCAAAAAGCTGCTTTTTGTAGTATTGATTGCCCTGGTCGCCAGCATCGCTCTGATGGCTGCCGACGTCAGCGGCAAGTGGACGTTTGAGCAACAGGGTCGGAACGGGAGCCAGACCGTCACTCTAACTCTGAAGGCCGATGGCGGCACTCTCACCGGCACGGTATCGGGCGGCATGGGCCGCGGCGGCAATGCTGCGCAGGAAATCTCCGACGGCAAGGTGGATGGCAACAACATTTCATTCGCGGTGAAGCGGGAATTCAACGGCAACACCTTCGTCATCACGTACAAGGGAACCGTGGACGGCGACACGATCAAGTTGGATGTAACCCGTCCGGGCCGTGGCGGCGGCGATCCGATGACGACGACCGTAACCGCAAAAAGGGCGACCACCTAATAAGACAGTTAGCAAGATTCCAGCCCGGCGGTGTGCCGGGAACAACGGCCTGGCCTGCGTCGGCAGCTCCGGGCCGTTTTTGTTTTGGGCGGCTAGCGCAATTGGGCCCTCTGCCAACCGGTATGATGACTATGGCAAAGCCGTCCACGCCCCGGCGTGGTGCGTATCGGGATCGGAGGTCGCGCATGATCCAAACGCTGGTTCAGAACCGATGGTTACTCGCATTGTGCGGTGTCCTTAACGCGGCAATCTCAGCCGTCTACTTAATCATGTATGACGCCGGCCCGGATGGCCCCCTGACCTTGCACGAGTGGAATGGTACGGTTGTGTTTCTGAGTAGGCTCGCGGTCGCGGCAGGTGCTTGTACCATCGCGTCCGGCATTTGGAGATCCACGAAGGGCAAATCCTGGCTGCTGGTCCTGAATGGCCTCGCCCTGAGCGCATACGGGCTGATCCCACTCCTCCGAACAGGCCCGCTTAGCTTTGATCTTTTCGCGATCCTGATCGTGGTGATGGCAATGGCCATCGGTATTCTCGCACTGGCAATTGCGCGAACCCTACGGCGTGTTGCGGACGAATGGTTTTTCGCCTTGGCCGGGTCGGCCTCGATCGTGTTTGCTTTGGCTTTCCTCGCTCTGGTGAACCGCTGGATCCAACTGGAACGTAGGCCGTTTCACCCCTCCGTTTTTCTTTGGCTCTGCGTTTATTTTGGGTTCAGCGCACTCTGCATGACGGCACTGGCCCTCCGCCTGCGCGGCGCGGGGACAGTGGGGACAGCCTGACGGTCCCCCCCGTTATCCCTGCCGGTGGACTTGCCGCCTTTCCTGGGCTAGCATGTGAAATACCCTCACCTGTCCGCCCGAGGAGACGCGATATGCCAAACCGCTTTGTCCTTCTGGTAGCGCTGGCCGGGGCTGCCCTGCCGGCTTTTTCCCAAGACGCGCCCAAGATCGAATTCGAAAAATTCACCCTGCCCAACGGCCTCCAGGTCATCCTGCACGTGGACCGCAAGCTGCCCATGGTCCACGTGAATAGCTGGTATCACGTCGGCTCGAAGAACGAGCGCGCGGGCCGCACCGGCTTCGCCCATCTGTTCGAGCACATGATGTTCGAAGGCTCGAAGGATGCCAACGGAAAGTATTTCGGCTTTCTCGAGAAAGCCGGCGCCAGCATTTTTACCGGAGGCGTGAACGGTACCACCACGGAAGACCGCACCAACTATTTCGCCACCGTGCCCTCCGCCAATCTGGAATACGTTCTCTGGATCGAATCGGACCGTCTGGCCACGTTGACCGACGTGCTCACTAAGCAAAAGCTGGATAACGAGCGCGACATCGTGAAGAACGAGCGCCGCCAGGGCCTGGAGAATCAGCCCTACGGCCGCGCCTTCATGCTGTTGCACGAGAACCTGAATCCGGCCGGGCACCCATACGCCCACGACGTCATCGGCAGCCCGGAAGATCTCAATGCCGCCAGCGTCGCCGACGTGGTCGACTTCTTCAAGACCTACTACACGCCCAACAATCTCTCGCTGGCCATCACCGGCGATTTCGATATAGCCCAAGCGAAGGGCCTGGTCGAAAAGTATTTCGGACCGATACCGCCCGGCCCGGCTCTGGACCGTCCCAAGCACTGGATCCCCGTGCTGGAGTCTGGGAAAACCATCGAGGTGAACGACCGCGTGCCGCGGGAACGCACCTACCTGGCCTGGCCCAGTCCGGCGCTTTTCGACCCGGACGATGGTGTGCTGGACCTGGCATCGTCCATTCTGGCAGACGGGCTTTCTGCCCGCCTGCCCCGGACGTTGGTGTACGACCGGCAGCTCTGCACCAATGTGGAAGCGTTCCAAAACTCGATGGAGATTGCCGGATTTTTCGGCGTCATCGCTACCGCCCGGCCCGGCGCCTCGCTGGCGGAGATCGAACAAACCGTAGGCGCGGAGATTTCGCGTTTAGCCAAAGAGGGCCCGACCGCGCAGGAATTGGATCGCGCCAAAACCAAGTGGGAATTCGGATTCGTCACCGGCCTGGAACGGATCGGCGGCTTCGGCGGCCAGGCCGATCTGCTCAACCAGTACAACGTCTTTTTCGGCGATCCCAATAAATTCGCCGTCGACCTGGAGCGGCACCAGCGCGTGACCGCCGAGGACATTCGCCGCGCCGTTTCGCGCTGGCTCGACACGCCCAATCGCGTCGCCGTCCGCTTCCATCCCGAAAACTCGCAGCGGCCGGCTCTGACGGAACTGGACCGTTCGAAGCCGCCGGCGCTGGGGCCGGACCGGCCGTTTCAGGCGCCCGAGGTAAAGTCGGCGCGGCTGGAAAACGGCCTCGAGGTATTGGTGGCCGAGCGGCGGGACCTGCCTAAAGTGGCCGTCGCGCTGGCAACCAGAGCCGGCAGCGGCGCCGATCCCCAGGCCAGGGAAGGGCTTGCCAGCCTGGTAGTGCAGGCGATGCAGCGGGGAACGAAAACCAGAAAAGCCATCGAGATCGATGCGGCGTTGGGCGACCTCGGCGTAAGCATCGCCGGCGCGGCCTCTCCCGAATCGGCTAACCTCAACCTGGAGGTTCTGCGGCGCAACCTGCCCGCCGCCCTCGATCTGGTTGCCGACATCGTGCTGAATCCCAGTTTTCCCCAGGACGAGGTGGACCGCGAAAAGAAAAAGCGGCTGGATTCGCTGGCGCAGGCCTACAACGATCCCGACGCGATCGCGGCACGCTTGGGACCCGCGCTGCTTTATGGCCCGGCCCATCCCTATGGGCGGCCGCCCCAAGGTTACCCCTCCACGGTGGAGAAAATCGCGGCTGACGATTTGGCGCGTTTCCACCGAGCCTGGTGGAAGCCCGGCAGCACGGCGCTAGTTTTCGCCGGCGACATCACCCTGGCCGAGGCCACCCAGCTCGCGCGCCACAGCTTCGGCACATGGTCGGCCGGCGCCGCTCCCGCGTTGTCCATACCGGCGCCGCAGCCCATGGGCGTGGGCAAGGTGTTCCTGGTGGACCGGCCCGACGCCGCGCAGACCGTGGTGAGCGAGTTGCTGCCCGCGCCCGCGCGCTCGGCATCCGACTACTACGCGTTGAACCTGGCGGACACGGTTTGGGGCGGCGGCGCGGCTGCCCGTCTCGGCTCTAATATCCGCGAAGATAAAGGTTACTCCTACGGCGTCTTCTCAACGGTCGCGGCGCATTCCAGATACGCAGCCTGGGGGGCCAGCGGCGGGGTACAGACCGATAAGACCAAGGAAGCCGTGGTCGAGTTCCAGAAGGAGCTGAAGTTCATCGCCGGTGAGAAACCGGTGTCGGAGAAGGAACTGGCCGACGCTCGCAACAACCGGGTACGCGGGTACGCGCAGCAGTTCGAATCCCTGTCCCGCGTGGCTCGACAAGTTCGGGAGCTTTGGACCCTGGGGCTGCCCGTCTCCGAGCTCCAGCGCCAGGTGGAGGAGTTCCAAAAGGCCACTCGGGAAGCGGTTCATCGACGCGGAAGGCAAGCTCGCGGCGAAGTAAGGGGCAGGCGGCTCCGTCCCCTGGAGGCGTCTAACCGAACGGGGGATTTCGCAGTCTAGGCGCGGAAACCGCTCCCTTGCGGTCGCGGCTCGGTTACGGGTGCCGCGTGTTTTCAGCCAATTACCGAGCCGCGACCGCCAGGGAGCGGTTGAAGGGGACTGCCCCCCAGTCGGGTTAAGCGCCCCGGCGGGGCAGCATCCATCCGATGCAACCTTGTAAGATAAAGGTATCCGTATTTCGCCTGTTCAAACGCCATGTGGATTGTCCAACTCGCGCTTCGCCGGCCCTACACCTTTGTCATTATGGCGATGGCCATCATCGATATTCCGGTTGTCAGCGTGATCTGGACCTACGCCGGCGTTTCCCCCGAAGAGATGGCGGAAGCCATCACGGTGCGCTCCGAACGGGGCATTACGATTGGGGTGAACGATATCGAGCACCTGGAATCGTCGTCGTTGCCCGGGCTGGCCATCATCAAGGTTTTCTTTCATCCCCGGGCGAAAGTGGAATCGGCGGTGGCGCAACTGGCTGCCGCCACCCAGGCCTCGCTGCGCACGCTGCCGGTGGGCACGCAGCCGCCCAACATCCTGCGCTATAACGCTTCGAGCGTGCCCATCCTGCAACTGGGAATCTCCAGCGACTCGCTGAGCGAGCAGCAGCTCTACGATTTCGGCTACAACTTCATCCGCACCCAGCTCGCCAACGTGGAAGGCGCCACCTTTCCGCTGCCCTATGGGGGCCGGCCGCGGCAGGTGACGATCGACCTCGATCCACGGGCGCTTTACGCGCAGGGGATCTCGCCTCAGGAGGTGGTGCAGGCCGTCAACGCGCAGTCGTTGATCCTGCCCTCGGGGACGGTGAAGCTGGGCGCACAGGAATTCGCGGTGCGGCTGAACAGCTCGCCCGACCTGGTGTCGGCCTTCAACCGGCTGCCGGTGAAGCAATCCAGGAACAACACCACGGTTTACGTGAGCGACGTGGCGCACGTGCGCGACGGATACACGGTGCAGACCAACATCGTGCGGCACAACGGGCAGAAGGGCGCGCTGCTGACGGTGCTGAAGAACGGCGGCTCCTCCACTCTGGAAATCGTGGAGCAGATCAAGGCAATCCTGCCTCGCATCCGCTCGACGCTGCCGCCTTCGCTCAACCTGAAGCTGCTCTTCGACCAGTCGATTTTCGTGCGCGCGGCGATCGCCGGCGTGCTGCGCGAAGCCACCATGGCGGCGCTGCTGACGGGCCTCATGATCCTGCTGTTCCTGGGGAGCTGGCGCAGCACCATCATCGTTTGCGTTTCCATTCCGCTTTCGATTCTGACCTCGCTGGCGGTGCTCAACCTGCTGGGCGAGACGATCAACGTGATGACGCTGGGGGGGCTGGCGCTGGCGGTCGGGATTCTGGTGGACGACGCCACCGTGGAAATCGAAAACATCCATCGCAACCTGGGCATGCGCAAGCCCATCGTGCAGGCGATTCTGGATGGCGCCATGCAGATCGCGGTGCCGGCTTTCGTTTCCACCCTGTGCATCTGCATCGTGTTCGTGCCGGTGATCTTTCTGACCGGCGCGGCGCGCTACCTGTTCACGCCGCTGGCGCTGGCGGTGGTGCTGGCGATGATGGCGTCGTACCTGCTTTCACGGTCGCTGGTGCCCACCATGGTGCGGTACCTGCTGGCGGGCGAGGTGGCCCGTTACAGCGGCGAGGGCGGGGCGATTGAAGATCAGGCCGGATTTTTCGCCGGCATCCACCACGGGTTTCAAGCGGGCTTCGAGAAGATGCGCCGGCGCTATCGGGGATTGCTGGGGCAGGCGCTGGCGCATCGCAAGCTGGTGGCCGTGTGTTCTCTGGGAATCTGTGCGGCTTCGCTGGCCCTGCTTCCGTACCTGGGGGAAGACTTCTTTCCGCAAGTGGACGCGGGACAGATCCGGCTGCACGTGCGCGCTCCGGCGGGGACCCGGATCGAAGAGACCGAGCGCTACTTCGCGCAGGTGGAGAATACCATTCGCCGGATCATTCCGGCGGCTGAGCTGGTGGACATTCTGGATAATATCGGGCTGCCGTATTCGGGCTTCAACCTGGCATTCAGCGACAGCGTGACGATCGGCGCTTACGACGGCGAGATCATGGTGTCTCTGCGGCCGGGTGAGCACGCGCCTTCGAGCCAATACGTACGCCGCCTGCGCACCGAGCTGCGGCGCCAGTTTCCGGAGTTGACGGTGTTCATGCAGCCGGCCGATATCGTGAGCCAGATTCTGAACTTCGGCCTGCCGGCGCCCATCGACGTTCAGGTAGTGGGGCCGCTGGCCAACGCCAAGGCCAACTACGCGCTGGCCCGCCGCATGACGATGCGCATGAGAGCGATTCCGGGGGCCGAGGACGTGCATATCCACCAGGTGGTGGACGCGCCGGAGCTGATGTTCCGGGTGGACCGGACGCGGGCGCGGCAGTTGGGCCTGACGCAATCCGACGTTTCCAACAGCCTGTTGATTTCGCTGTCTTCGAGCGCCTACGTCGCACCCAATTACTGGATCGATCCGCGCAACGGCGTGGACTACCCGATCGCCGCGCAAACCCCGCAATACGTGCTGGATTCCACCGCCGAGCTGCTGCGTACGCCGATTCACGCGGGCGTGAACGAGGCGCCGCAGTTGCTGGCCAACCTGGGCCGCCTGGAGCGCGATACCACCCCCGCGGTGGTGAATCACTACAACGTGCAGCCGCTCTACGATATTTACGCCAACGTGCAGGATCGGGACCTGGGCGCGGTGGCGGGCGACGTGGACCGGGTGATTCGCGAGTTCACGCCGCAGCTTCCCAAGGGCAGCTTCATCGAAACCCGCGGGCAGGTGTCGACCATGCGCAGCTCGTTCGTCGGTCTGGGCGTGGGCATGGTGTTCGCCATCCTGCTGGTGTACTTCGTGATGGTGGTGAATTTTCAGTCGTGGCTGGACCCGTTCATTATTCTGATGGCGCTGCCGGGCGCGCTATCGGGCATCGTGCTGATGCTGTACTTGACCCAGACCACGCTGAGCGTGCCGTCGCTGATGGGAGCGATTATGAGCATCGGCGTAGCCACCGCCAACAGCATTCTGCTGGTGAATTTCGCCAACGATTTGCGCGAAGATGGAGTGGATGCCCTTTCGGCCGCGCTCGAAGCCGGCCATACCCGCCTGCGCCCGGTGGTAATGACGGCGCTGGCCATGATTGTGGGCATGTTGCCGATGGCGCTGGGCCTGGGAGAAGGCGGCGAACAGAATGCGCCGCTGGGACGCGCCGTGATTGGCGGCCTGCTGGTGGCCACGGTCGCCACCCTGATTTTCGTGCCGGTGGTATATAGCGTGCTCCGACGCACTCCTCCGCGCCACGGGCGCCGCGCGGGAATGGAATCGATATGAGGACGGAAGTGGAAGAGGAAGTGGAAGAGGAAGTCAGCAAGCGTCCCGGCAGCGGCCGTCTGCTGGCGTTCTTCGGCGTGCTGGGGCTGGTGGTGATCGCGTGCATCGCGGGCGGGCTGATGCCGCGGCTGGCGCGGGAGAAGGGGCTGGCGGCGGCGGCGGCCGAAGTGACCGAGCGCAAGCCGGTGGTGATCGTTTCGGCGGTGAAGGCGGCGCCGGCGAAGGAGACCATCGACCTGCCGGGCGATTTCCAGGCGATGGTGGAATCGCCGATTTTCGCCCGCGCGGACGGCTTCCTGAAATCGCGCGTGGTGGATATCGGCGACCACGTCAAGACCGGGCAACTGATGGCCGAGATCGAAACGCCGGAACTGGATCAACAGATCGGCCAGGCGCGGGCCAACCTGGCGCAGTCGCAGGCCGCGCTCGACGAGCTGAAAGCCGATATCGAGCTGGCGCGCGCCAACCTGTCGCTGGCGAAGGTGACGCTCGACCGCTGGCAGCACCTTTCCGATAGAGGCGTGGTGGCGCGCCAGGAGCTGGACCAGAGAAAAGCCGATTTCGACGTGAAGAACGCGCAAACCCAGCGCGCGGAGGCGACCCTGGCCACGGCGCGGGAAACCGTGCTGGCGAGCCAGGCCAATCTGCAGCGGTTGCAGGAGATGAAAGGCTTCGCGCGAGTGGTCGCGCCCTTCGATGGCGTCATCACCGCGCGCAACGTGGACGTGGGTACGCTGATCAACGCCGGCAACGGCGGCGCCTCGCGCGAGATGTTCCGGGTGGCGCAGATCACCCCGCTGCGGATTTTCGTCAATGTGCCGCAGACCTACGTCGCCGAGATGCACAATGGCCAGATCGCGGAGCTGCGCGTGGACGAAAAGCCCGGCGAGATCTTCCCCGCCCGCGTCACCAACATCTCCGACTCGCTCGATGCCAACTCGCGCGCCATGCTGGTAATTCTGGAAACCCCCAACCCCGCCGCCACGCTCTACCCCGGCATGTACGCCCAGGTTCGCTTTACCCTGGCCCAAGCCAAGCCCCTGCTACGCATCCCCGGCGATACGCTGATCCAGACCAAGACCGGCCCCCGCGTAGCCGTGGTGGACGGCGACAACGTGGTTCATTTCCGCGACCTGACGATCGGCGAGGACCTGGGTACCGAAATCGAAGTAGTTTCCGGTCTGACCGCGGGGGAACGGGTGGTATCGAACCCCAGCGACGCCGTAGTGGAAAATGCGGCGGTGGATGTGCGGAAGCGGTAGGATTGTGCCCAGCGCTGCTCTGTGGGGAAGGTTGTTCAACCTGCGGACCGATTGGCAATCGGTCCAGCCAGGCGCAGCCCGGCCGTTCGCTGACGCGCGGGAAAGTGTTCTACTCGATGGAACCTGGAGCACTTAGGCTGTCAACAGTTTCTCCCGGCGTCAAGATGGAAAACATGCGGGCTGTTCCCAGCAGCCGAGTTTTCCAGCTTTCCGGGTCGTCAACCTTCGCGTGATAAACTAGCATCGGTTCTGTTCCATGCCTGACCGCTTCGTTGGAGCTTTCATTGACAAACTGATCCTCCTGGAACAAAAGGTGGGGCACAAGGTGCAGTATCGCGTGATGCCCCCTCTTACGGCTCCCTTTCACGATCCGCTATCCGTCCAAGCAGTCGCCAAGCAGATCGCCGAGTTCATCGGACTGACAGGCTTCACCTTCATTGTGGCTGCCGCTAAACAGAAGGAGCACGTCGGGGGCCACAAAGACCTCTCCACAAGCGGAGGAGAGGTCTTTGTTGAAGTCGATTCCGATTTACTCAGGTTCCCGGACGCAGTGGCTGCCACCCTGTGCCATGAGATATGCCACAAGTATCTTCAGGTCAATGGCTTGGGCGCAGCACTCGAAATTGAAAACGAGATCTTGACCGACATGACGGCCGTCTTTCTCGGCTTCGGCAAGATCATGCTCAACGGTTGCAGGACGGCGCACGTCCGGCATGAGCCCTTAGCTGACGGTACACAGACAGTCACCGAGACCATGACCGCTGGATACCTCGACCGGGATCAGCTCGCCTTCGTTTATCGCGTGGTCTGCGCAATGCGGAGTATACCTCCGCCCGACCTAATGGTGGGCCTAAACGCTGAGGCGGCGCTCGCAGTTCAACGGTGCGACTCGTCGTACGGACGTCATTACGGCCCCGGTTTTCACCGAATTGAGGCAGCGCAGGAGATCGTCGCTGCTTTCAGCATGCGAGCCATTGACGCGCAACGAACAATGGCGGACCTCAACAAGCACGCGACCTACGTCAGAAGGAGCCTTTGTGACACGGTCGGCAAGCTCTTTATTGATGGACACAGGAAACTTGAGTCGCTTCGGCAAGAGTCGGCCGCAATGGCGGAAAACAATGACCCGGACCCCGCCTTGCGTTTTCTGCGGGCCGTACAGAGCGATTGCGAGGCCGGGAGGCTGATTGGCGAGGTACATTGCGTGTCGAAAGAAGCGGAAGGAATGCTACAGCACCTGCAAGTAGTAGGCCTCCACCTTAGCCGCAACACCCGGCAATTTCCACCTCCATGCCCGGCAATGTTCACCACTGTGACGTGTCCGAAAGATGGTACGAAGTTGCACCTGCCTAAGAGCTCCGGGGATCTCATCGCGATTTGTCCGATATGCAAGTTCCAATTCGCATACAACACGAGCCCGTTGTCGTTCGCGGGGCCTGAACCACATAGGCTGAAATGGTGGGAGAGGATTCGAAATCCGATGAAGCGCCGGCAGAGCGCGTGACGGTGGAATCGCGGGACGACGGAGCGTCAGACGCTCGCCTCTGTTCCTCGATGTTTCGGGCCTCCCGCATGAGACGCACTCACAAAGGCGCTGCGCCCGTTCCGAATCAGGCGGCATTCGACTTCAGTTCCTCACGGATGATGCGTCGCAGCGTATCCTCGAATCGTGGCGCCTTTCAATCGAGGTATTCCCGAAGCGCCGCATTGATGAGGGTCTGGTAGCCGGCCGTTCCCCCGGATTCCTCCGCCATTCGAAAGAAGCGATCCACAATATCCTGGTCGAGTCGAATCGTGATCCGGGTCTTGCCCTCGGGCTCGGGTTCCGGCGGGAGAACTCTGCCTCGCTTACCCTCGCTGAAATCGTATTGATCTTTCATCGTTCTGCCTCGTACTCCTCGCGCTCGTGGGCTTCGGCAGGACGCGCGGAGATGATCCGAATGTTCTCGCCACGCCATGTGTAGACAACCACAAGCAAACGGGCGCCGCACCCATGCCGAGCGTTATCAATCGTTCCTCGTTCAGGCCGGATTCATCATCCGTGATCGTGATGGCGTAAGGATCGTCAAAGACCAGAATCGCCTCGGGCATCCGGACACCGTGCTTGCGAAAGTTGATCCCGGCTTTGCTCTCTTCGTCCCACTCGAAGCCCACAATTTTGGTGTACGTACGTTACGTGCATACGTCAAACGGCGGTCTTCCCCTGGCGCTACTGCGTCGACATCCGAGTTTCGGCACTTGCGCAAAGTCTGGTATTAATAACAAACGTGGGGTTGCGGGTTGGCTTTGTTCGGGAACTGTTCCGCGGTGAGAACCGCGTCGCCATAATGCCGGGCGCTCTCCCGATCCTGAAGAAGGCGGGAGTGGAATGGATTATGGAAGCCGGAGCGGGCGAGCGCGCCGGCTTCCCGGATGCGGAGTACAGGGAAAGGGGCGTGCGCGTGCTGGAGTCGCGCGCCGAGGTGCTGGCGGCGGCCGAGGCGATTGTGCAGGTCCGCACCCTGGGCGCGAACCCCGATACCGGGGCCGGCGACCTGGCGCTGCTCGGGCGAGGCCAGACTCTGATCGGTTTCGGCGAGCCGCTGACGGCGCTCGCCGCGGCGCGCACTCTGGCCGAACACGGCGTGGATTTCCTGGCCATGGAACTGATGCCGCGCATCACCCGCGCGCAGGGCATGGACGCGCTTTCCTCGATGGCCACGGTTGCCGGCTACAAGGCCGCGCTGATTGCAGCCAGCGCGCTGCCGCGCATGTTCCCCATGCTCATGACCGCGGCTGGAACCGTAACTCCGGCTCGGGTGCTCGTCATTGGCGCGGGAGTGGCCGGGCTGCAGGCCATCGCCACGGCCCGCCGCCTGGGCGCGGTGGTGAGCGGCTACGATGTCCGCGCGGCCGTGAAGGAACAAATCGAAAGCCTGGGAGCGCGTTTCGTGGTGTTGGATCTGGAAGGCGGCGGCGCCGAAGACAAAGGCGGCTATGCCAAGGCCATGGGCGATGAGTTTTACCGGCGGCAGCGGAATTTGTTGGGCGCCGTGCTGGCCGAGCAACAGGCGGTGATTACTACGGCCGCCGTGCCCGGACGAAAGGCGCCGATTTTGATCACTGGCGATATGGTAGCGCGCATGGCGCCGGGCTCGGTGATTGTGGACATCGCCGCCGAGCGCGGCGGTAATTGCGAGCTTACCCGGCCGGGCGAAACGGTGGAATACAATGGGGTCGCGGTCATCGGCCCCATCAACCTGGCCTCTAGCATTCCGTATCACGCCAGCCAGATGTACGCGCGCAATATTGCCACCTTCCTCGCCCATCTGGTGAAAGACGGCCGGCTGGCGCTTGATCGCGAAGACGAAATCGTGCGCGAAACGCTGGTGACCTATCGAGGCGAGGTGGTACACCCACGCGTTCTGGAAGCCATGGGAGCGACACATGCACTCTGATCTCGAACTGGGACTCTACATCTTCATGCTGGCGACGTTCGTGGGACTGGAAGTGATCCGCAAAGTTTCGCCCCTGCTGCATACTCCGCTCATGTCGCTGACCAACGCGATTTCGGCCATTTCGGTGGTGGGCGCGATACTCATCACCGGCGCGCAGGGCGCCACCATGCTCAGCAAGGTGCTGGGCTTCATCGCCATTACTGCCGCGGTAACCAATATCGTGAGCGGGTTCCTGATTACCGACCGCATGCTCAAAATGTTCAAGAAGCGCGAGGGAAGGAAATAATGGCGCACCTGGCACCGTACCTGGCGATTGCAGCCGCGGGGCTGTTCATTCTTTCGCTCAAATGGATGAACTCGCCGGCCACGGCGCGGCGCGGCGTATTTGCCGGCGAGTTCGGAATGCTGCTGGCCATCACCGGAACGCTGGCGGCGAACCGGGTCTTTAACTGGCAGTGGATTGCGGCCGCGTTTCTGATCGGCTCCGCCATCGGCGTACCCATCGCCTACATCATGCCGATGACCGCCGTGCCGCAACGGACCGCGCTTTCGCACGCTTGCGGCGCTCTGGCGGCCGCGTTGGTGGGCACGGCCGAGTTCTATCGCGAAACTCCGGACACGTTTACCATGGTGGCGCTGGTGGTGGAGACCCTGCTCGGGTTCCTGACCTTCACCGGCAGCCTGATGGCGATGGGGAAGCTGCAGGAGATTCTGCCGCAGCGTCCGATTACCTACCGCAACCAGAACGTGATTAACCTGTTGCTGTTTGCCGCGGCCCTCGGAATCGGGGTGAGGTTGATCGGGGCGCCGGGCGACCATTTTCTCTTCCCTGTTTTCGCGGGTCTGTCCCTGCTGTTCGGCATTTTTCTTCTGCTGCCGATCGGCGGCGCGGACATGCCCACGGTAATCGCCCTGCTGAATTCCTACGCCGGACTGTCGGCCTGTGCCATGGGCTTCGCGCTCTCGAGCAAGCTGCTGATCATCGCCGGCGCGCTCGATGGATCCTCGGGACTGATCCTCTCGATCATCATGTGCAGAGCTATGAACCGCTCGTTCACCAACGTGCTGTTCGGCGCCTTCGGCCAGATTCAGGAATCCAAGGGCCGGACGGAAAAGCGGCCGGTTCGCAGCGCCAGCCCGGAGGAAGCGGCGTCGATTCTGGAAGCCGCCACGAGCGTGATCGTGGTGCCGGGCTATGGACTGGCCGTGGCCCAGGCGCAGCACAAAATCCGCGACCTGTTCGACAACCTGATGCGGCGCGGCACCGATGTGAAGTTCGCCATTCATCCGGTGGCCGGCCGCATGCCGGGCCACATGAACGTTCTGCTGGCCGAAGCCGATATCCCTTACGACCGGCTCATCGGGCTGGAGGAGATCAACTCCGACTTCGCTCGACAAAGCCCGCACGGTAATGGTGATCAAGCGTTCCATGAGCCCGGGATTTGCCGGCATCGACAACGAGCTTTATTACATGGATAAGTCGTTGATGCTGTTTGGAGACGCCAAAGCCTTCGTCACCGAGATTTTAAAGGAGTTGCCAGTGCGAGCCGGCGCCTGAATTCGCGGGCCTCGGGCCGGCGCTTTTCGGCTTGCCGAAGCCGGGAGCCGACGTCGAAAAAGGCACCCAGCTTGGCGGCGAGAGATTGAATGTGTTGGGCGTGGCCGCCGAACTCGGTCGCGACCACCGCACCTTCGGCCGCATCGCCGGCCGCGGATTCGGTAGCTTTTTGAATGGTGCGGGCCTCGGCGCCAATCCTCTGGATCTCGTTGTCGGATTGTTCGGACGCGGCGGCAACGGCTACTGCCAGCCGGTCGAGTTGGGACGTGCTGGCGGCGATTGCCTCGAGGTCATTGGCGACAGACGAGGTGATGGACGAGCCTTCCCGGATCGCGTCAAAGCACCTGCCCACCTTCTCCGTAGTTTGCCCGGCAGTCTCGGCACAACGGGTGGCCAGGCGGCGGACTTCGTCGGCCACCACGGCAAAGCAGGTGCCAGCCTGGCCGGCGCGGGCCGCTTCGATGGCGGCGTTCAGTGCTACCAGGCCTGTCTGAAACGCGATTTCGTCGATCAATGCGTTGATCTTTACTACCTCCCGGCCGGCCGACTGAATTTTGTCCATTGCCTCGTGCATGGAGGCGATCCGTTTGGCTCCGTTTGCGGCCGCGGCGTGAGCCTTGCCGGTGGCTTCGCTGAAGCCGCGCATATGTCCCAGGCTTTCGCGCGAGCCTTTCGACATGTGGTCAAGCGAGGTTGCGATCTTTCGGTTGGACTCCGCCTGCGCCGCGGCTTCACGGGCCAGGCGCTGGCTTATCTCCGTCACCTTGCCGGATGCCGACGTAACCTCGACCGTGGCCTCGTTCAGCACTCGCAGCACGCTACCGGTTTTTCGCACCATGCCGCGAACCACCAAATACCAGGTACCGCCCGCCAACGCCAAAGCCGCCAGCAGAATTGCCGCCAGGTACCGGATGCCGCGCGCCGACTCGGTCTCGATGCGGCTCACGCTTTCGAGCGCCTCGTCTTCCGGAATGGCCACTCCGATCACCCAGTCCCAAGGTTTGTAATAACGATACGCGACCATACGCGTACGGGCCACGATATCGTTGGGGTCCTGCCAGGCATACGAATTCTGCCCGGTCGAGCCGGAGAGCGCCAAAGCCTTCTGGCAGATGTCGCGCATGAAGTACCGGCCCTCGCTGTCGCGCGCGTCCCAGACGTTGGCACCTTCGGGGCGGCCGCCCGCGGAGATCAGGTACCGGCCCCGACTGGAGCCGGCTGTATTCAGGATGAGGACATAACCGCTTCGCCCGGGATGCAGTTTGAGCGCCGTTTCCCGGACTTTACTTGTCGCCCGCGTTTCCGGGACGCCTAAATACAACATTCCTGCCACCGTGCTGCCCATGCGGATGGGTGAATAGCCGGTCAAATACCAGGACGACACCACAAACGCACGGCCCACGAAGGCATCTCCGCGCAACACGGTCGAGACCACCGGATTGGGCGTACGATCCGGATTGACGGCCGGAATGAAGCTGCCAATCGCCCGCTTGCCATCGGCAGCGGTCACGTTGGTCGCTACCCGCAACATGTCGCCCGCCGCGTTCATTCGCTGGAAAACCGTACTGCTGGCCTCCGTCAAGGCCCGAACGTCGTCCACCAGGGTAACCGGTGTAGCGGGATCCGGGATCTGGCCCAGCCACGCACCGCCCAGCAGCATGGCGGGCAGCCAAACATCCTTGCCAGTATGATCGTATTGGTTTACGGCATGCCAGACCACGGTCCGCTTCGGGTCCATCCCGAAACCTCGCTTTTGGCGAACCTCAAACCACGCGCCGTCCAACCCAATGCGGACCGCCTGCTCCAAGGGAACCCGCGCCGCGTCGCACATAGAGTAGACGCTCTCCACGATTTGTTCCATGCTGCTCACGGCTGCCTTCCGGCCGGAGGCCGCGGCGATGGCGGCGGTGCGCGTGTTCAGCCGCCAGAGGGCCACGCCGGCAAGCGCCAGTGGCACCACCGCCAGCAGGCAGCCTAGAGCGACGAGTTTGGTAACGAGTTTGATACGGCCAATCACAAGTGCTCTTATCGGCCGTTCGGCTATTTCGCTATAGAGCCGTCCGCCACGGGCTATCATGGCGCGTAAAAATTACAGGCACGGCCGCCCCCGGCACGGCCTTCGTTAGAAATCTAACAGACTTCGGCGTTGGAACTTGGGATGCTCGTATTAGCGCTCCGTTTTTCTTAGCCTCGATCACAAAGGAGATACGCACTTGTGGAATAAACAACTCCAGCAACGGGAAGAACCGCCGGCGAGGCCGGCCGCAGAAACCGCCCGCACGGCTCCGAGCTTTACCGCACCCGCGCCGCGCCCGGAACCGGAACGCCCACCCGCGGCCATCGGGCAGGCTATGAACATCAAAGGGGAGATCTACGCTCGCGAACATCTGATGGTAGACGGCGAGGTCGAGGGCTCGGTGCAATCGGAAAGCCAATTGACCGTGGGGCCGAATGGCAAGGTCCGAGCGAACATCAAGGCTCGCGAGGTGATTATCTTCGGCTCGGTACGCGGCAATGTGGAAGTACTCGAAAAGATCGCAATTCGCGAACAAGGCAGTCTGGTGGGCGACATCAAGGCCGCCGGAATCAGCATCGACGACGGCGCCTACTTTAAAGGCAGCATCGATATCATGCGCCCAGAACCGAAAGTGACCAGCCGGCCGGTGAAGAATGAAGCCAAGGTTCAAGCCGCCACCGGGTAGCGATAGGCCCTGCCAGAGGGCCGACTTCCCTTACGGAAAGACAGAGCAGTTCAGGGTCGGCAGCTTTCTGCTGCTGGGTTTTTGTCAACGGTTTCTTCACCCGGAGAACCGAAACCGCGCGAGCCGTCCCTATGTTTCCCCGAAAAGGGGATGCGTCGACGGGTATATTTATAGCATTGATGGGGGACGCATGGGTATAGCCTGCGGTCATATGCCCATACCTTCTCGCCGTTGCTAAGATTCAGCGCGACGATGCTACCGCGTCTCCCCTCGAGGGCGAATTCCAGTCCGATAAAAAGAAGGCCGAGCGCGGGCGCCAGCGCGGGTGAGGAGCCTACTCAATCCGCGCCGATAAAACGCCACACTTCCGCGCCGTCTTTAGCGTCGAGACAATAAACATTACCATCATAACTGCCGAAGAATACATGACCGCCGTGAATCGCCGGCGACGACCAGAGGTTCTTATGTCCGCAGGAATTGACCTTGAACTTCCACGTCACCGATCCGTCATGGGCATTGAGGCACCAGAAGATGCCGCAGTCGCTGCCGAAGTAGACGCGCTTGCCGTCGGTGGCCGGAAAGGATTTCGGAACACGGTGAAAGTAATTCGGGTCGGGAGCGGCGAAGCTCCATATATCGTGAAACACTGCCGTAGGTGCCGGTTTCTCCGGCTTTCTGAGCGCAAGGTCGAATTCGGCCAAGCTGAAAGGTGCAAGAACGCTAATGCGGTGATTCTCTTGCCAAGCCTTGCCTTTCGCGCTGTAGTAGTCGATAAGAACGAAGGCGAGGGCGATCGCTTTCCCGTAGCCCTCGGGCACGTTCATAAATACGGCCGTCAAGCTCATTTCGGACATACGCTCCGATAGTAACAAGGAAGCCGCTCGTGGAAGGAACTGACTGGGTGCTTAACCGATTGGGGGGAGTTAGTTTCCGGCAACCCGTTCCCTACGGCCGCGGCTTAACCGGACGCGCGTTTTCATGAGGGGGCGAAGAGAGCGGGACGACTGGGCCACGGGCACACGTGGGGCGGAGGGGCTCCACTGCCACGGGGCGATTCCGCGTTGCGGGTTTCATCAGGCGGCGACGGTTTGGGGTCTGTCAAGGCAACATTGTTTGAATTTCCTGCCGCTGCCGCAGGGGCAACGGTCGTTGCGGCCGGTTTTGGGGTCGGGGCGGCGATAGGGCTGTTGGGGAATTTGTGCATTTTTGTGCACGAAATCGGGGTTTTGGGTGGCGGACTGCTGGGCGACGGGTTCCTGAGCGGACTTTGGGAGGGTTGGGGTGGTGCGACGCTCCTTCGCGGGAGAAGGGAAAGCGTGGCTGAGGATGAAGATGGCGGCGCGGAGGCGGGCGGAGGCGGAGGATTTCGGGTCCTGGAGGATCTGCTCGAGAGCCTGGAAGGCCAGCTCAGCGCGGGCGACGGCGCCTTCGCGCAGCATGTCGGCGCGGTCGGTTTGGGCGTCGCGGAGGGCTGTTTCGAAGGCCGGCGAGGTGTGGCGCCAATTGGCGATGGTGTTGCGGTGAACGCCGGCCTGGTCGGCGGCGGCATTGAGGTTGGCGCCGTTCAAGAGGGCGTCGATAACCTGGAGCTGAGGAGCGTCGAGGGCGGAATCGG
>JBEKZL010000141.1:0-19196 GCA_049509915.1 Bryobacteraceae bacterium
CATAGCGATGCGTCAGGTTCTCGACTTCGATCACAACCCCGGCCTATCCAGGAGCATCAGGCCATAGAGCAGCGGCAAATACACCACCGACGCCATCAGCACGCCGCGCGCCCGCCCGAGCGACCGCTCCATCGCCACCCGCACGCCCGAATACAGGTACCCCAGCCCGAGCAGCAATGCTCCCGCCAAGTAAAATCGGCCCGCCATCCCCAACAATCCCGGCAGCAAGCTGGCCGGTATCAACGCCGCGCCGAAGAGCACAATCTGGCGGGCCGTCGAGCGGCCGTCCGGTTCCACCACCGGCAACATGCGAATTCCGGCGCGGGCGTAGTCGTCCTTGTACATCCACGCGATCGAATAGAAATGCGGGAACTGCCACAGAAACAAAATCGCGAATAGCACCCAGCTCTCGCGCGTCAGGGCGCCGCCCGCCGCCGCGTAGCCGATCACCGGCGGCATGGCGCCCGGCACGGCGCCCACCGCCGTCGACCACCACGTCCGCTGCTTCAGCGGTGTATATAGAAAGAGGTAGCTGGCCAGCGTGAAGGCCCCGATCAGCCCGGCCAGCAGGTTCACACCCCGCCACAGTTCCACGAAGCCGCCCACCGAAAGCGCCACGCCGAACAGCAACGCCGGTCCCGATGCCAGCCGGCCCGTAGGCAATGGGCGTTGCGCCGTGCGGCGCATTTTTCGATCGGCCGCCCGTTCGAACCATTGGTTGAGCGCCGCCGTCCCGCTGGCAATCAGCGCCGTGCCCATCATGGTGTGCAGCAAGCCGAGCCAGTTCAGGCGGCTCAGAAAAGTCCAACCCGCCGACGCGCCCCCCAGCCCGTAGAAATATCCTACGGCCGTGCTCATCAGAATGAGCCAGGTGATGCGCGGCTTGGTCAGTTCAAGGTAATCGCGCCAATGGGCGCTGGAAGGAGGCGCGATTTCGCGCTCCCGGCACTCCGAAGAGTCGGCCATAGTCTACAGATGCATCCCCAATACAGGCGGGCTCACGGAAACCCGCAAAAATCCCTCATGTGCGGTTGGTACCTTATCATTGTAGATCAACATTCAAGCGACCGAGAGCACGGCTGCCGCGCCGCGCCCTACTGCTTCGTCGGTTTCAATAGGCCGATCGTATTCCCGTCCGGATCCGCGAACCACGCAAACGTACCGGCCGGAATCGCGATCGGCCCGACCAGCATCTTGCCACCCAATTCAGCGGCCTTGTCGAGGGCGGCCTGCACGTCCTCGACGTCCACGTAGAACATCGTGTAATGCTCCGGCTCGTGGCCGAGTGAAGTGATGTGACCCAGAATGCCCTCCGGACTTCCGGTTTGAATATTCGACGCGGGGCCGGCAGCCGTAATCTGCCAGCCGAACAGCTTCGAATAAAAGTCGCCGGTCCTGGCGCGGTCGCGGCATCCGATCTCAAAATGAACAACTGGCCGTCCCATGGATTTCTCCCCCTTTTGACCGAGTAGCTTTGGCGCCGCTGCCGCCAACAAGAGTGCCGCGCGGCGTGTAAGCATGTCTCCTGATTGAACGTCGTGCATTTTATTCGTCCCGGCTCCGCATCGTGCTCCGGCACTTCAGCCGTTATCGAGTTCCTTCTCCACCGCGCCCGCGAAGTAATCCACCTCCTCCAGGTTGGTGTACACGCTCGGAGTCACGCGGATTCCCACGTACTCTTCGTGCGGCACCAGAACGGTGTAAATGCCATATTTGTTTTGCAGCGCCTCCACCAGTTTGGCCGGGTCCCCGCCCTCCAGGCCGAACATGCCGATTCCCACCGACATCCCGGGCGCCGGGTTGTGCAGAATCCTCACCTTGCGGTGCTCTCCCAGCCGGTTCGCCCACCGCGCCGTCAGGTAGCGCAGGCGGGCGGCTTTGCGCTCGATGCCGATATTCCGGTTGAAGGCGATGGCTTCGCAAATGGCGTCGTAATTGGCCGCCGGGTGGGTGCCGATTTCCTCAAACTTGCGGATGTTGCCGTCATTGCCCTCGACCGAGGCCATCAGCGCCCAGGTTTCCTTGATGCGCGATTTCCGCACGTACAGGAACCCGGTACCGATCGGCGCGAACGTCCACTTATGCAGACTTACTCCGTAGTAATCGCAGTCCAGGTCCGAGATCTTGAAGGGGAACTGATTGAAGGCGTGGGCGCCATCGACGATCACCGGAATATTGCGCGCGTGCGCCATGTCGCAAATGCGTCGGACCGGAAAGATCTGGCCGGTGCGGTTGGTGATGTGACAGAAATGAATCAGCTTGGTTCGCGGCGTCACCGCCTGTTCGAAGCGGCGGTAGAGATCGTCCATGCTCTCGACGGGCACGGGGAAGGAAATGGCGTTCAAGCGGATGCCGTCGCGCCGCGCCCGCTGCGCATAAGTGGTCAGCATGCGCGGATAGTCCTGGTTGGTGGTGAGCACCTCGTCGCCGGGCTTCAGGCCGATGCCAAGCTGGGCGATTTCGAGAGACTCGCTGGAGTTGCGGGTGATGGCGATCTCTTCGGCATCGCAGCCGGCGACTTCGGCCAGCATGCGCCGCGCAGATTCGATGCGCTTGTCGAGCTGCTGCACCATGGTGTGGTAAGGCCCCATGTTGGTGTAGTCGAGGTAACGCCGCATGGCCTCTTGCACGCTGCGAGGCGCCGGGCTGGCGTATCCGTTGTTGAAGTTGACGACGGTACGGTCGATGGTGAACTCGTTGCGGACCTCCGCCCAGAAGTCTTCATCGGCAGCGACTTCGTCGGCGGGGCGGTCCTTGGTGGAGGAGCGAGCCGAAAATGGCTTGGCCAGGGCGGCGAAGGCGGCCGTGGCGACGGTCGATTGAAAGAAGCTGCGGCGATCCATGAGAAATGCTCCTTCGACGTTCTGGCGATTTTACCACCTCCTGAGCTCGTCGTGGGTACTATAGCGGCGCAGGGTGCTTAACCGATTTCGGGAATTCGCAGCTTAGGCGCAAGCCGGGCGGCGCTACTCGTGTCCGCTTTCGAAATCGATTTCGTCGATCCTGGCGCCGTCCGGCGTGATGGCATCCACGTGCGCCTTTTTGCCGTCAATGCGGACGCGCACGAAATTCTCCGTACTCATCACCTTGATCGTGATTCCCTGCGGAGGCTTGTCGACGTCGTACAACGGCGCCCCGCCGCCGCCGGTGATGACGTAGTGAATGTTGTTCTTGAAGTAATGCTGGTAGGTATGATCGTGGCCGAAGAACGCGGCGCTCACATGCAGCCGCTCGAACATCGGCATCAGGGCGGACATGTGAGGGTTGTCGCCTTGACGGTTGGAGACCGCGGTGATGGGTGGATGGTGCCCGGCCACGAACAGGAAATCTGTCTTTTCATTCTTGCGCAGGTCGTCTTCCAGCCACTGGGTCTGCTCTTTCCAATAATTCTGTCTTGCCAGCTCGCTCGGCGCCGCGTTGCTAAGGTCGGTATCGAGAACGGCAAAATGGGCGTTACCCCAGGTGAACGAATAGTAAGGCGGCGCCTGCATGAAATCGCTGTAATTGCGAGCGTGGCGTTCATGATTTCCCAACGACGGGTAGAAGGCCACCTTGCGCAGCAGCTCACGCTCGATGTCGAAGAAAATCGGCCACAGCGCGGGATCGTCGCCATCCGCTACCAGGTCGCCGGTGTGGAGTACAAAGTCCGGATGGCTATTGGCGAGAAGCGACGCAATCACCTTGCGATGCACGTCGTGGCGGGTGCGGGTATCGCCATAAACCACGAACTCAAATGGGGAGCCAGGCTCAGGCGCGGTCTTGAACGTACCTTTTAGGTCGTCGTGGCCGGGAACGGTGTAATCGTAGCTCGTGCCGGCTTTGAGTCCCGTGAAGCGCACCGATTCGGAGCGCAGCCCAGGCGCCGAATGCGTCTCGGAGCCATCCTTCGAGTGCAAGCTGGCGCCACCGGAATCGACCACCCAAACCACGGTAGCGGTGCGAGTGGTGACGTTGACCGCCATCGGCCCGCCAATTACTTTGTCCACCGCCGCAAGCGGCATCAGGCCGGCCAGAAAAAAGAGAAGAGAGGGTTTGTTCCACATAGAGTGCATCCGTGAAGAGAAGGATACCCGGATCCGGGTTTCAAGCCGATGACGGGTCTATTGGTGCCGAGGCCGAAGAAGGTATCGAAACCGATTGCCCATAATGTTCCGAGCATTCCGACGAATTTGGCAATGGAAGCCACCGTCGCGAGGGTGTTGAGGCCCCGTTTGAGATGCTCGTGCGCTGTGGACGCGGCACGCTCCATGGCCCGCTCGGTCGCTCGAAACACCTGCCCGGTGTAGAGAACATTGCTCGCGCCTGGTTCGTGTTCCATCTCGACTCCGTTGTGAACCCGTTCCCGGTGCGAGGAAAGCCCCGGTGTTCCACATTACACGCCCGCCTCAATGCCCAAACGAAGATTTCACTTGAGGTATAGTCTCCATTCTACTGAAACGAGGCCAGTTGTAGCCGTAGAATGCTACGAAGGCGAAGCAGAACATGGGCACGATGAAACCGCGCGACATGTCGAACTTGTCGGCCACGTAGCCCATCAGCTTGGGCAGAATCGCGCCGCCCATGATGGCCATCACGATAAACGCCGAGGCTTTCTTGGCGCGCGCGCCCAGGCCGAAGATTCCCAACGCGAAAATGGTCGGGAACATGATCGACATGAAGAAGTAAGTCAGGAACACGCAGGCCACCGAAATCCAGCCCAGCTTCAGGAAAACCACCAGCGTGACGGCCACGTTCATCAGCCCGTACAGGCTCAGAATCTTGTGCGCGGCGAATTTCCGTAACAGCCCGGCGCCGCTGAACCGGCCCACCAGAAAGAAGACCAGCCCCAGCGACGCCATGCTGGAAGCTCCCTTGTCGCTCAGCGCCAGCGCGCCGTTCCGGCCGGTCTCGAACCAGCTCTGCAGCCAGCCTTGCAAGAACCCGGCGTGGCTCGAAAGGTGCGCCATGCGGGAGGCCCAGACGATCGGGATTGCCGGCAATTCCGAAGTCATATAGTTGATGAAGAAGCTGAAGATGCCGGCCTGCGCCGCCACGTAGAGGAATTGCGCCGCCACCGCCAGCACGAAATGCGGGTGCGTCCAGATAGAGTGAGAGACGCTCCCGGTATCGTCCAGGTGATAGTCGTCTTCGGTTTTGATATCGGGCATGTCGGCGAAGAAGAAAATCGCGGCCAGCACCAGCACCACCACGGCCATGCCTACGTATGGGATGTAGAGCGTCTGACTGCCGGTGCTGTGTCCGGCGGCGTCCTTGGAGTAGAAATACAGGCTGCCTACGATCGGCCCGCAGATCCAGCCCACACCGTTGGAAGATTGCGCCAGGTTGATGCGCGTGGCGGCATATCGCGGGTCGCCCAGCACGGTCGTGTAGGGGTTGGCGATGGTTTCGAGAAACGTCAGTCCGGTGGCAATGAGGCACACTCCCGCCAGGAAAGCCACGAACGCGGTAGAGGGCGACACAGCGCCTTCATGAACCAGGGCGTTGATGTGGGTAGCCGGAATGAACCAGAACCCGCCCGCCGACACGATGGCCAGACCGGCGATAATCCCACCCTTGTAGCCCAACTTGCTGGCGAGCCAGCCCGCCGGCATGGACATCAGAAAGTAGCCGAGATAGTGGGCAAACTGCACCCAGGCGGACTGGGACTTGTTCAGGTGCAACTCCTCTTGAAAATGCTTGTCCATCACGTCGATCATGCCGTTGCAGAATCCCCAGAGGAGGAACAACGAGGTCACCAGCAGGAACGGGAAGAGAAAATTTCGCCCGTCGATACCGGTAAAGATACTCTTTTTGTCGCTGGTCATGGCGATCAGACGATTCTAACAGGCATCTCCTACAATAGAGCTGTGGCAGCCCTCGCTTTTCCCCAAGCCCGCCAGATGGTTCTCGACCGGGTTCGTGCGCACCTTCCCCAACCGCGCTGGGAGCGCATCGAGCTGGCGGAAGCGGCCGGACGGGTGCTGGCCGAAAGTCTCGCCGCCGACCGCGACGCGCCACCCTTCGACCGCTCCATGCGCGATGGCTACGCCGCGCGCGCGGCCGACTTACCCGGCACTCTCGCAGTGATCGGCGAAGTGCGCGCCGGAAAGGTTTACCACGGTTCGGTGGGCGAACGCCAGGCGGTCGAAATCATGACCGGAGCCCCGGTTCCCGATGGCGCCGACGCGGTGGTCATGTTGGAGCACGCGCGGCGGCGGAACGGGGAGGTCGAGATCGACGTAGAAGCCCAAACCGGGCAAAACATCAGCCGGCAAGGCTCGGAAGCCCGCGCGGGAGATGTGGTGGCCGGCGCCGGCGTGCGCATCGATTACAGCCATGCCGCGCTGGCCGCTTCCATCGGCCGCACGCGGCTGAAGGTTTTCCAGCGCCCGGAGGTCGCCATCGTCGCCACCGGCGATGAAATCGTGGCTGTCGATACCACTCCCGGGCCTTTCCAGATTCGCAACTCCAATGCCGCGTCGCTGGCCGCGCAGATCGCCCGCGCCGGAGGCGTTCCCCGCCATCTTCCGATCGTGCGCGACGATCTCGACAACACCCGCGCGGTTCTGGAGTGGGCGTTCGAATCCGACCTGGTGCTGATTTCGGGGGGTGTCTCGCGGGGCAAATACGACGTGGTGGAACCGGCGCTGGCGAGTCTGGGAGCGGAGTTCTTTTTCGACCGCGTAGCCATGCAACCCGGCCAGCCCACGGTGTTCGGCCGGGCTCGCGGCAAGTTCTTCTTCGGCCTTCCCGGCAACCCGGCCGCTACCATGGTTACCTTCGAAGTGCTGGCGCGCGCGGCGTTGGAACTGTTGGCCGGCCATGCCGCGCCGCAGCTCCCCTTTTCACAAGCGAAGCTCGGGCGCGACTTTCGCCAGCACGCCGGGCTCACCCGTTTTCTTCCCGCCACGGTTCTCGATGGCGAAGTCACGCCGATAAACTGGAGCGGTTCGGGCGACATCAATGCCTTGGCGCGGGCCAACGCCTTTCTGGCGACCGATCCCGATCGCGCCGAATACGCTGCCGGAGAATGGATTCGGGTACTCGCCAAATGAAAAAGCTCTCTCATTACGATGCCGCCGGCCAGGCCCGCATGGTGGATGTGGGTGCGAAGGCCGCTACCGTGCGCACTGCCCGGGCCCATGCCTTTGTGCGCATCGCACCCAAAGTGCTGCGGAAGCTGCCCGAAAATCCCAAGGGCAATCCGCTAGAGGTGGCGCGCCTGGCCGGCATCATGGCCGCCAAGCGAACCAGCGAGCTGATTCCCCTTTGCCATCCTCTGCCGCTGGCGTTTGCCGACGTCGAGGCGAGCGTCGAAAAGCGAGGCGTGCGCATTCTGACCACCGCCCGGACTTCCGCTCAGACCGGGGTGGAAATGGAGGCTCTCACGGCCGCGGCCGTGGCCGCGCTAACGGTCTACGATATGACCAAAGCGCTGGATAAATCGATCGAGATTCAGGACGTCTATCTGATCGAAAAGACCGGCGGCAAGAGCGGGGACTTCAAGAGGAGCATGAAGTGAAAATCGCAGCCGTTCTCACCATCAGCGACTCGGCCACCCAGGGCACCCGTAGCGACCGCAGCGGTCCCGCCGTGCGCGCCCGCCTGGAGGAGCTTGGCTGGACGGTGCCGGTGATGGATGTGTTGCCCGACGAAGCGGACCTGATCGGCGAGCGCCTCCGCGATCTGGCGGACGGAGGCCGGATCGAGGCGATTTTCACTACCGGAGGCACCGGCGTGGCCAGGCGCGACGTCACCCCGGAGGCTACCCGCGCCGCCATCGAGCGCGAAATTCCCGGCATGGCGGAGCGGATGCGCGCCCGCGGCCTGGAATCCACGCCTCGCGCCGCACTTTCCCGCGCGGTAGCCGGTACGCGCGGCAATGTACTGATCGTCAACCTTCCCGGATCGCCCCAAGGCGCGGTGGATTCGCTCGATGCTATCGTGGAGTTAGTGCCGCACGTGCTGGATCTGTTGCGGGGCCGTACGGAACATGGAAGCGAGGGTCGGAAATAATATGCGCCGGGTATTTGTGGTGATGTGTGTTGGCATCGTCCTGACGGTATTTGGCGCGCTGGTGGCCGCGCAGCAGGCGGACCAGAAGCAGGAGCCGAAGCTGGCCGACAAGCAGGAGCGGAATGCCGGAGACGCGCTCGACCTGGACCTTCCCAAAATCACCATCACGACCTTCAACGTGGTGGCTCCGGTGCTGGCGTGGGGCTACGACGGTAACCCGGTCGGTGGCCTCCGGCCTGAGCAGTTCCATTTGTTCGATAACAGCGTCGAGCAGCAAGTCCGGGTGGACGTGAGCTTCCAGCCGATTTCGCTGGTGATCGGCATTCAGGCGAATTCCCAGGTGGAACACATCCTGCCGGAGGTGAACAAAATCGGAAACCTGATCAAGCCGCTGCTGTTGGGCGACCAGGGCGAAGCCGCGGTGATTGCCTACGATTCGCGCATCCGCACGCTGCAGGACTTCACTTCCGACCCCGACAAAATCGCCAAAGCGGTAAAGAGCATTTACCCCGGCAGCACCTCCGTCCGGCTGGTGGATTCCGTCGAAGCCGGCATGCGTCTGCTGGCGCATCGCCCCAAGAACCGCCGCCGCATCATGCTGTGGATCGGCGAAGCGCGCGACATGGGCAGCCAGGCGCGCGGGCGCGAAACCATGATCGACCTGCAGCTTTACAACATCATGTTCTTCCAGGTGGACATGTCGCACCTTCTCGAGCTCTTGAGCGGCCCCCCCAGGGAGCCCGACCGCCGTGCATTGTCCCAGCCGCCCGCCGCATATCCGATGCCGATGAACCAGGTGGCCACGCCCACCACCATTGCCGAGGCTTACGGCCCGGAGAATCAGGTGCAGTTCATGCCGCTCATGGAGGAAATCTACCGGGACGCGAAGGCGATTCTCAAGGCCAATCCCACGGTGGTGTTCACCAAGGCGACCGGTGGAAACCAATTCCCGTTTTATCGCGGCAAGGGTTTGGAGCAAGCCATCGAGAAAATCGGCGATCAGGTACATGCCGAATACCTGCTGAGCTACAACCCCAATAAGGAAGTGATGGTGGGCCAGGGCGGTTTCCACCAGATCAAGGTGGAGATCTCCTCGCCCCTGGTCAAGAGAGTGCAGACCCGGCCGGGCTATTGGGCCGCCGCCCTGGCGCAATAAAGGGACCTGGGACAGACGATCGCCTTTTGTCGCCTGCCGGGCTGTTGCGGCTTGGCGAGGGCGAGACAGACCACGAAAAACGATGGTCTGTCCAGGACAGACCAGTCTGCCCCACTGGCATGGCTCGATTACTATGAGGGTGAGGGCTCCTGTTGCGCATCCTGCTGGCACAGAATTCGCTCTACTTTCCGGCTCATGGTGGTGGAGACAAATCCAACCGGCTGCTGATGGAGGCGCTGGCGGCGCGCGGGCACGTGTGCCGGGCGGTGGCACGCATCGCCGGGTTCGGGGCGCGTCAGCGGGAGGCGTACCTGGCGGAACTGGCGGCGCGCGGGGTCGATGCGCAAACGGCGGCGGGCGGGCTGGTGGAGTTCGAACGGCGCGGGGTCGAGGTGAGCGTGGTCACGGAGGGTAATTCGCGGGCCCATTTCGCCGGCGCGGCGGCCGCGTTTCATCCCGACGTGATTTTGACCTCGACCGACGACCCGGCGCAGCTTTTGCTGGGCGCGGCGCTGGACGATCCACGGGCGCGCGTGGTCTACCTGGTGCGGGCCACCGTGGCGGTGCCGTTCGGCCCGGATTGCGCCTTTCCAAGCGAGGCCAAGGCGGCGCGAATCCGCCAGGCGGACCTGGTGGTGTGCGTGAGCGAGTACGTGGCCGCCTACACGCGGCGGCACGGCGGCGTGGACGCGGTGCACGTGCCGATCTCGCTGCTCGAAGCGGAGGTCTGGCCCGACCTGGGGCGTTTCGAGAGCGAGTTCGTCACGCTGGTGAATCCGTGCGCGGTGAAGGGAATCGCGATTTTGCTGGGGCTGGCGGACAGCATGCCGGAAACGGCGTTTGCGGCGGTGCCGACGTGGGGAACCAACGGGCGAGACCGTCTGGCGTTGGCGGGGCGGCCGAACATCGCGGTGCTCGATCCGGTGGACGACATCAACCTCCTGCTGGAGCGGACGCGGGTATTGCTGGTGCCGTCCCTGTGGGCTGAAGCGCGTTCGCGGATGGTGCTGGAAGCCATGGCGCGGGGGGTACCGGTGATGGCCAGCGCGGTAGGCGGTCTGGAGGAAGCCAAACTGGGCGTTCCTTATTTGCTGCCGGTGACGCCCATCGAAAAATACGCGGCCGAGTTGGACGACCGGATGGTGCCAGTGGCGCAGGTGCCGCCGCAGGACATCGCGCCGTGGAGGAAGACGCTGCGGCGCCTGTTGAGCGACCGGGCGCATTGGAGCCGGATCGCGCGCGAGTCGCGGGCGGCGGCTTTGGCGTATGCCGGCAGCATCAGTGTGGGGCCGTTCGAGAAGCTGTTGGTGGAAGTACTGGCGAAACCGAAGCGCGCCGCCGGCCGGACCGTTGCGCCTCGGGCGGGAAGTGAAGGCGTGGCTCTATCGGCGGAGAAGCGGCAGTTGATCGCATTGCGGCTGCGGCGGCAGGCTCCGGCGGCGGCGTGGTTCCCGGGCATCGAGCGGGTAGACGGACCCAGGCTGTTCTGTTTGCCGCACGCCGGGGGCGGCGCGTCGGGATTTGCGGCCTGGGCGAGCGGTTGGAGCGGGGCAGGGCCGATCTGTCCGGTGCGGCTGCCTGGCAGGGAATCGCGGCAGATCGAAGCGCCTTTCGAACGCATGCCGGCGCTGGTGATGGCGCTGGCCGATGCGTTGACAGGCTATCTCGACCGGCCTTTCGGTTTTTTCGGCCACAGCATGGGCGCGGCGGTGGGTTTTGAACTGGCGCGGGAACTGCGCCGGCGTGGGCTGGCTCAACCAGGAGTGCTGATCGCTTCCGGGGCGCGGGCGCCGCAGTTCCGGCGCGGTCACGTGCCGCCGCCGGATCCGACCGATGAGCAACTGCTGTCCGAGCTTGGCCGGCTGGAAGGCACGCCGCCGGGACTATGGGCAGACGGCGCGGCGCGGGCCTTGCTGCTGCCGGTGCTGCGCGCCGATACGAGGCTCTATCGCCGTTACGTTTATTCCGAGGAAGCGCCGCTCGACTGCGCCATTTGCGCTTACGGCGGCACGGCCGACGCCAACATCGGCGAGGCGCACTTGGCGGCATGGCGGGAGCAAACCACGGGGCCGTTCCGGCTGCGCCGCTTCGAGGGAGGACATTTCTATCTGCAGCCGCCGACGGCGGAATTCCTGGCGGCGCTGGCGGAGGATTGGGAGGGGAGCGGGAGGTTGGGGGGAATCGGGAGCGATCGGCTATAGTCGGCGACGACGGCTGCGAACTGAAGGGTTGCGGGTTCGGGTCCTACCTGGGGAGCCATCTCTTGGGGTCCCAAGAATACTAGTTTCCAACTACCATGCCAATCTGTTGACAGCCTCGCCCGCCAGGAGAACGGATCAATCCAGATCCATCGCGGCTTTTAGCCCTTCCTCGACTTCACGCAGGGACTCAGACGGCAGAGTGCCGAGCCTCTTGGTCAGCTTCGCGCGATCCAGGGTAGTCACCTGATGACAGATGGCAAAGCTCGTCTTCGCCAGGCCCCCAGTACCGCCCAAAAGTTCTATAACGGTAGGTCCGCGCGCGCCCTGCGATGACGAGGTCGAGATTGGGACCACGATCATGGACCTCCATCCAAGCGTTTGGTTGAAGCCGTCGTGAGACACGAGGATTACGGGACGCCGGCCGGTCTGCTCCGATCCGGATCGCGGTACAAGGTCGGCCCAATAGACCTCACCCCGCTTCATCTTATTGCCTTGCTGGTGTTCAGTATGTGCTCGATGGCGGCGGACTCCAAATCGGTATCGAGATCGAACCCCGTTCCAGCCATTTCCGTAGCGTAGGCCGCGATGGCGTCGTGCCGCGCCTTTCGGCCTTGCTGTCGCAGCCAACAATCGACCGCCTCGCGCGCCAGCGTAGTCGCGGGCACACCTGTCCGTTCGGCCTCTGCCCTGAGACCAATGTACGTCTGTTCCGGTAGTGGCAGGTGAAAGTTCTTCATGGCCTTCTCTTGACTTCATTATGCCACGAATAAATGGCAGACTTTAATGGCACTGGCGGAGTGGCAGGAGGTTGCGCTGGCGGAGAGGCTGTTGGATACCATGGTTTTTGGGGAGCCACACAAAATCGCCGTTTTCAGACTTTCCTCTTGTACTTCTTCAACTTGCCGGTTCGAACGTCGATTGAATCCCAGATTAGGGCTCGAACAGGATACATTTAGAACGTAGACGTGCCAAAACGACCTCTTCTTTTTGCGCCGTGCGCCTTCAACCTTGCAGAGACGAGCCGCATGGTCGAAATTGCTAAAGCGGTCGAACGACACCCTACCGCCGGCTCGGCTTTCGACATCCAGTTCATTTCCGACGGCGGCGACTTCGAGGGCCTGATCGAGAAGCACAGGTTTCCGTTGACGCGAATGGAGCCGCGCCTCACGAAGGAAAAAATCGAACACATTGCCAAAGTGGACCGCGGAGAGAAGTTTGCGCCCGCCTTCACCGATCTCGAAATGATCCAGCGCGTAGACAGCGAGATTGCCCTTCTACGGAAAACCATGCCTGCCACCGTGGTCACCGGGTCGTACCTGACCATCCCGATTTCGTGCCGGGTCGTTCAGACACCCCTCGTTTGGGTTATTCAGTCGACCTGGCTTCCGGACTTCTTTCGGCACGGTGCGGGTATGACCGATAACGTCAGGCCCGCCCCACTGAAGGCGGTCGTGGATTGGACCGTGATGCAATTCATTAACTTCTGGATCAGGTTCGGATTTCTCAATCCCGTCAACAGGTCCGCCAGGCATTTTGGGGTTCCGGGATATGCCTCGATCTTTGAGTTCTGGCGGGGCGACATTACGCTGGTCGCAGAGCCTCCCGAGTTTTCCGGGATCAGTTTGCCTTCCAAATACTATTTCACCGGTCCCCTAATCCCGCAGAGTGAATTCGCCCTCCCTCTGGAACTCACCAGCATTCCGAGGGATAAGCCTCTGATCTATTTCGCAATGGGAAGCTCCGGCACGCCTGGGATCGTTGCCAAAATCGTTGAGAGCTTTGAAGGCAAACCCTATCGCGTGATTGCTCCGGTGAAGTTTCAGTTGGGCCACGTAGCCGGAGTCCGCGTTCCTTCCAACGTCCTCGTCACGGACTGGGTTCCGGCGCTTCAGGTCAACAAGATGGCGGATCTTGCCGTCATTCACGGAGGCATCGGAACCGTCATGACCGCAGCGCTGGCGGGCAAACCCGTTGTCGGCGTCGGCATGCAGATGGAGCAGGTTGCCAACCTCGCCTGTCTCGAGCGGCTCGGCTTTGCGATCCGGGTCTCGAAATCCAAAGACCCGTCCCGGCAGGTTCAGGCAGCAATCCACAAATTGCTGCAGGACGAGCGTGCGAAGGCGAAAGCGGCGGCCTTTGCCAAAGTAATCGCGAAGTGGGATGGGCCGAAGCTGGCGGCCGACATGCTTTATGAGCATTACGGGAGCATTTCCGGATCCTCACCGGCCGCTGGGATGTAACCCAGCCGGGTTTCAGGCTGACTCAATAGAGAAACGGAATCAACTTCCGCGTCCGTCTTGCATACTCGTCGAACGCCTCGCCATAGTGATCGCTTAAATGGGAGTCAAGCATGGGAACATTCACGAACACGAAACCGGCCAGCATGATCAGCGGAACCGCTGCAGTGACCCAGGCACCCGCAATCAGGCAAAGGCCGGAGAACGAGAGCAGATCGCCGAAATAGTTTGGATGTCTCGTGTAACGGAATAGCCCCTCGGTGTAGAGCCGTCCATAATTCTCGGGCCGCTCTTTCCAAACGTGTCGTGCATATTCTGCGTACGAGTTGGTCCAGGATCCCACCAGAAAAAGAAATACACCGAAGCCAACCTCCAGCCCCGGACGGCTGGAGTTCGTGCCGCCGGAAATCCCCAGCAGCAGATTGATGCACAGTATCCAGGTGGCAATGGTGAGGACCTCGGTCCAACTCACTCCCCGTTTCAAGAATACAAACTCAGTAAAGAGAATTCGGATGTAATATACGGAGAGGCCCGAGGCGAGCCAAGCGCGCCGAACAGTGTCGCCGGGCTGCCAGGTCCATCCGAACCAACCGCCCACAGCGTGAAGCCCACCCCCGAAGAGCAGCCACCACGATATCGCAACCCACACGCCAGAAATCACCGCCAACGTAATCCGCTGCGCAATTGAGGCATCGCGCAACCCGTACATATTCGCTTGGATATCTCGCCTCTGCACAAGAACGTCCCAACTGGAATTGTAGTGGGTCTGACCGTTATCAATGTTTGCCGGCGCGCGGCGCTCAATTCGCGAACCGCTTAATCTTCACTGACGTCGCGCCGATTACCCTCTCGACCCGCAGCCTTTGGTTTCTCGGCTTGAAGATGCTCGGTCATCGCCGAGTTCGAAACCAATCTCGGCTGGGCACCCAGTCTGGACGGGCGCGCCAGTTTCGCTCGGACGCCATTGGTCCAAAAGCATTTAGATCGGTTCGAGCAGACTGCGTTTTACGCCGCGAAAGTTCGAAACGTGTCCAGTGTGGGGAGCCAGACTCTTGTCGCTCGGAGCATCTCGCGCGTTCCGACGAGTCCCGACGAGTGGCTGTCCCATAAATATGGGATACTGGCCGCATGAAGACCACTCTGGAGATCCCGGATCCAACCTTCCGAAGGGCAAAGGCCACTGCCAGCGCGCTGGGAGTTCCATTGCGCGAGTACGTCACCCGGGCTGTTGAAGAAAAGCTCTCGCTGGGCAGTAAACCCGTGGGCAAGCCGTGGCTGGAATGTGCGGGCGAACTGGCCCGTCTCCACAAGGAGACCGTGCGGATACAGAAGATCATCGACAAGGAATTCGAACAAATCGAACCTGAGGACCGGGCTTGATTCTAGACACGAATGCTCTTTCCGCTTATCTTGACAGAACGCCGGAAGCGGTCGCGATCGTGTCCGAGGCGCGCGAGGTTGCGATCCCCGTCATTGTAGCCGGGGAGTTCGCTTTAGGTATCGCGCATTCCCGCCACCGCGAGGCCTACGAAAGGTCGCTATACCGTATGCTCGACCGCTGCACCGTGCTGGATATTGGAATTGAGACCGCGCGGCACTACGCGGCCATCCGGCTGGAACTCAAGGGCGCTGACAAGTCCATTCCGGCCAACGACGCTTGGATCGCCGCACTCAGCCGACAGCATGCGATGGCTGTGATGAGCCGCGACTCACATTTCGACTTTGTCGGCGGGTTGAGACGGCGAACGTGGTAGCGCGGGGAGCCCTCGGCGGCTTAGCCGAAAGAGTCCTGAATTAGTCGGATCCGGCACGCGAGCGGCAATACGCCGTGGCAGGGGAGACCCGGAACGTGATAGTTTATCGTTACCGGCCTCGGAAGGCCGTTCTAAGGGAGCTTCCATGGAGCGAAGGCATTTTATCGTGAGTTCCGCGGCGGCGTTAGGCGCCGCGTCCAGCGTTTTTGGCCGCCCGAGCGACACCGTTCGCGTAGCGGTGATCGGCGTGGGTGGGCGCGGCAAATCGCTCGGCGGCAGGGGCAAGGACCACCTGCAAGGCTACACCAAGCTCGAAAACGTAGAGGTCGCGGCGGTGTGCGACGTGGACCAGACGCACCTCGACTTTGGCCTGGACGTGGTGGAGAAGATCACCGGCAAGCGTCCGCAGGGCTATGCCGACGTGCGCAAGCTGCTGGAAGACAAGTCCATCGACGCGGTTTCCATCGCCACGCCGAACCACTGGCACACGCTGATCACTGTTTGGGCCTGCCAGCACGGCAAGGACGTTTACGTGGAGAAACCGTGCGCGTACAACCTGTTCGAGGCGAAACAGATCGTGGCGGCGGCGCGGAAGTACAACCGGATGGTGCAGCAGGGAAGCCAGATACGGTCGTCGGTAGCGGTTCAGGACGCGGTAGGGAAGATGCGCGACGGGCTGATTGGCGACATCTACCTGGCGCGCGGGCTGTGCTACAAATGGCGCGATACGATCGGGCGTACGCCGGTTTCGCCGGTGCCGCCGGGGGTGGATTACGACCTGTGGACGGGACCGGCGCCGGCCCACGCGTTTACCATGAACCGCTTTCACTACAACTGGCACTGGTTCTGGGATTACGGCAACGGCGATCTGGGCAACCAGGGCATTCACCAGGTGGACGTGGCGCGCTGGGGGCTGGGGGTGAAGTATCCGGTGAAGGTGAGCGCGGTGGGCGGGCACTTCATGTTCGACGACGACCAGGAGACTCCCAACACGCTCAATTGCGCGTTCGAATTCAGCGACGGCGGCAAACGCAAGCTGATGGAGTTTGAAGTGCGCCACTGGATGACCAACGGCGAGGCCACGGTTCACGAACGCGGCAACAACGCCATCGGCAATCTGTTCTACGGCTCGAAGGGGTATCTCGCGGTGGACTCGTACAGCTCCTACAAGAGCTGGCTCGGCAAAGACCAGACGCCGGGGCCGGCGGAGCAGCAAGGCGGCGACCACTATCTGAACTTCATCGAAGCGGTGCGCAGCCGCAAGCGGGAGACGCTTCGCGCGGAAATCGAAGAAGGTGCGGCATCGACCGTGCTGGTGCACCTGGCCAATATTTCGTACCGTGTGGGCCGCACGATTCGCTTCGACCCGGCGACACAATCGATTGTTGGCGACGCGGAAGCGAGCAAGCTCGGGACGCGGGAATACCGCAAACCGTTCGTGGTTCCGGAGAAGGTGTAGGGCGCGAAGGGCGAGCCACAAGACGGCACGGTCACATTTGCGGCTCGTCTACTCTCACAGATCGAAAGGCCAATTTCCGAGATGGCGCATGGGGCGGCCAAGCCGCAGTGAGCCGGGGTAATGTCGCTTCCACGGGCTGGCGATCTGTCCGGCCGAATGGATTCGTCCGCGGCGCGCTCACGGGAAATCCGCAAGGGCTACCCGGGCCCCAGCGGAATTCGTTGGTCTCCGCGAAGCGTTTACAGGCCGCTTCTTCGCCGGTGACCAGTCTGACTGCAGACGATTGGCCTGCTTTCGGCCAGTCGGGAAGAACATCGAGTCTACACTGCTCCCAAAATCTCGGATACTTTCCTTATAATACCGGTATGTCATTCGGGGGGAAACGTGTGCTGGCTCTTGAAAGCCGGCGCGGGCTGGAAATCGCGGAGCTGATCCGCCGGCATGGCGGCGAGCCGCTGCTTGCCCCAGCCCTGCGGGAAGCGCCGCTCGAACAGAACCAGGCGGTTTTCGAATTCGCCGGGCGGCTGTTCGCCGGCGGCTTTGACCTGGTGGTTCTGCTAACCGGGGTGGGCACGCGGCAATTGAACCGGTTGCTGGCCGCCCGTTACGGAGAAAGCGCGTTGGCGGACGGGTTGCGCCGGGTCGCGATTGTGGCGCGCGGACCCAAGCCGGTGGCGGCGCTGCGCGAGATGGGGCTGAAGGCAGACGTCGTGGCGCCGGAGCCGAACACCTGGCGCGAGTTGCTCCAGGCCGTCGAAGGGCGTCCGGAGCGGCGCATCGCGGTGCAGGAATACGGCCGCTCCAACGCGGCGCTGCTGACGGGCCTGGCGCGGTCTGGCGCCACGGTTACCGCAGTGCGGGTTTACCAATACGCGCTTCCAGAAGATACCGGACCGTTGCGGGAAGCAGTGCGGCGGCTGGCGGCGGGTGAGATTGCCGTTTCGCTGTTCACCACGGCGGTGCAGATCGAACACCTGGTGCGGGTGGCGGCGGAAGAGGGTTTGGAGGGGGCCGCGCTCGATGGGTTGCGTAAGACTCTGGTCTGCTCCATTGGTCCCACCACCACCGAGGCGCTGGCGGAATTCGAAATCCGGCCCGCTCTGGAGCCTTCTCATTCCAGGATGGGCCTGCTGGTAAAGGAAGCTGCCGAGCGCAGCAGCCTTCAGGGCGGGCTACACTGATCGATAGTGGCGCGCAAGAAGCCATTTACGGTGCTGGTGGGCGAATATAGCTCGCTGGCGTTCATGCTGCCGGCGGCGACGTGTGTCGGCTGGGTGCTGGGGCACCTGGCGGATAGGGTGCTGGGTACTACCTTCCTTTACATACCCGGCCTGGTACTCGGCAGCGCAGCCGGCCTGGTGGAGTTGATTCGTACGGTGACGCGGAATTCCGGCCATGACGATTCCTGAAGACCGGCTGGCGGCCGGCGCGCGCTTGAACAAGCTGATCCTTGCCGCCGCGGCGGGCGGAACGCTTACGGCAGGGTGGTGGCACGGTTGGCTGGCGGCTGGCGGCTTCGCCCTGGGCGCGGCGGTGTCGTGGATCAACTATCGCTGGCTGGAGCGCACCGTCCGGCGCCTGGGGGAAAGACGCTCCGGCGCGGGGATGAGCGTGCTGGCCGGCCTGCGCTACGCCATCCTGGGGCTGGGAGCCTATGTTATATTGAGGTTTTCCCGCATCAGCCTGTCCGCTGCGCTGGCTGGTCTATTCGTGTCCGTCGCGGCCGTACTGACGGAATCTATTATTCAACTTTGCCATGCACGAAATCTGGATCACTAAACTGTTCAACGATTACCTGGCGGGAGCGGGCAATGCCGCCCTGGCACTGGTGGGCCAGCCCGCGCAACCGCGCCCCTGGGCTAACTACATCACCATGGAACTGCTGGTGGTGGTCCTGATGATGGTACTGTTCGCCTTGATTCGGACGCAGTTGTCCGCCGACGAGCCGGGCAAGCTGCAGCACTGCTTCGAGCTGATCTACGAGTTTCTGCGCGGCCAAGCGGAGGACTTCGTCGGCCCTCGCGCCGGCAAGTATGTGCCGTACTTTGGTACTATTTTCCTGTTCGTCCTATTCGGCAACCTGATCGGAATCATACCGGGCCTGGAATCTCCCACCATGTTTCCGTACGTCACAGCGGGATGTGCCCTGGCCACTTTCGTGTATTACAACGCGATGGGTGTGAGCGCCCTCGGCTTGGGTTATCTGAAGCATTTCGTGGGACCGAGCTGGGCGCTGGCGATTTTGATGATCCCCATCGAGATCGTCAGTAATCTGGCGCGGCCGCTCTCGCTGACGGTTCGTCTTTACGCCAACATGTTCGCCGGCGAACAGGTGACGACGGTCTTTCTGGGCCTGACCAAGTTCGTGGTCCCGGTAGTTTTTATGGGGCTGCA
>JBEKZL010000142.1:0-19127 GCA_049509915.1 Bryobacteraceae bacterium
GTTCGCCCCGGAGTGTTGCTGGTGAAAGCCAGCTTTTTTTGCCCGGCGAGGGCATTAATCAAGCTGGACTTTCCTACGTTACTTCTCCCTAAAAATGCTACCTCAGGCAGCCCGGCGGCGGGGAACTGCTCCGGCCGCGCGGCACTGGCTACAAACTCGGCTCGCACTCGCGCGACCCTTAGTGGGCCAACTCCTCGACAGGCTTGTCCACCACGACTGGGGCGGAGGCCGGCATGGGCAGGGCGACGATCTCCCTCTCCAGCGCGATTTTCAGCACCTGATCCATCGAATCGACGAAATTCAATTTCATGGTCTTCTTAATGGCGTCGGGAATGTCGGGAAGGTCCTTCTCGTTTTCCCGGGGAACGATCGCTTCCAGGATGCCATGGCGATGCGCGGCCATCAACTTTTCCTTCAGGCCGCCGATCGGCAGGACGCGGCCGCGCAGGGTAATTTCTCCGGTCATGGCCACATCGGCGCGCACCGGAATGCCGGTGAGGGCGCTGCAGATGGTGGTGGCCATGGTGATGCCGGCCGAAGGTCCGTCTTTGGGGATGGCGCCCTCGGGAATGTGCAGATGCACGTCCATGTTGCGGTAAAAATCGCGCGGCAGGCCGAGCGACAGGGCGCGCGAACGGATATAACTCATGGCCGCCTGGGCCGACTCCTGCATCACTTCGCCCAATTTGCCCGTAATGGTGAGCTTGCCTTTGCCCTCCATCAGGCTGCATTCGGTGGTCAGGATCTGGCCGCCGACTTCGGTCCACGCCAAGCCCACCGCGGAGCCGACTTCATTGTGTTTCTCCGCCTCGAGGTCGCGGAACCTCCAGGGACCCAGCAAATCGGTGAGTTTTTGCGCGGTGACCACCAACTTGGGGAGGGGCTTTCCGTCTTTCTGCTCCAGGCCCGGCTTGGGACTTTCCTTGGAACTTTCCTTGGCGGACGCCCTGGAGCTTTCCTTGTCGGACGCGGCGTTTACGACCTGGCGGGCGACCTTACGGCAGACGTTGCCCACTTCGCGCTCCAGGTTTCGAACGCCGGCTTCACGGGTGTAATACTGGATCAACCCGTTCAGACCGTCGTCGGTGAACTCGACCTGGTTGCCATCGAGGCCGGTGGCTTCCATCTGCTTGCGGACCAGGAAACGGCGGGCGATTTCCATCTTTTCCAGTTCGGTGTAGCCGGACAGACGAATCACTTCCATACGGTCCTGCAGGGCCGGCGGAATGGTGTGGAGCACATTGGCGGTGGCGATGAAAAAGACCTGGCTCAGATCGTACTCGACGTCCAGGTAGTGATCCACATACATGAAGTTCTGTTCCGGGTCCAGTACCTCGAGCAGTGCGGCGGACGGATCGCCGCGAAAATCGGTCGACATTTTATCGACTTCGTCGAGCATGAAGACCGGGTTGCGGGTGCCGGCCTTCTTCATCATCTGGATCACCTGGCCGGGCAGGGCGCCGATGTAGGTGCGGCGGTGGCCGCGGATTTCGGCTTCGTCGCGAACGCCCCCGAGCGACATGCGCACGAACTTGCGGCCGGTGGCCTTGGCGATGGACATGCCGAGCGAGGTTTTGCCCACCCCGGGAGGCCCGACGAAGCACAGAATCGAACCCTTGGGATTCTTGACCAAGCGGCGAACGGCCAGGAATTCGAGAATGCGTTCCTTGATTTTGTCGAGGCCGTAATGATCCTTATTAAGGGTTTCCTCGGCGAACTTCAGGTCGCGGATTTCCTTGGATTTCTTTTTCCACGGCACGGCCAGCAGCCAGTCCAGGTAGTTGCGCGAGACGGTGGATTCGGCCGACATCGGCGGCATGTTTTCGAGGCGCTTCAGCTCGGTGAGAGCTTTGTCGAGCGCATCGGCGGTCATACCGGCGGTTTCGATGCGTTTTTTCAGCTCGTCGATCTCGCTTTTTTCCCCTCGCCCCAGCTCTTTCTGAATGGCCTTGATTTTTTCGTTGAGGTAATACTCCTTTTGAGCCTTTTCCATCTGGCGCTTGACGCGGCCCTGGATGGTGCGGTCGACGTTGAGCTTTTCGATTTCGATATCCAGCATCTCAGCCACCCGGGTGAGACGGTCGATGGGATCGAAGATCTCGAGCAGTTCCTGTTTTTCCTCGATGGTGAGCTGCAGGTTGGCGCCCACGGTGTCGGCTAGTTTGGCGGGATCGTCCACGCGGATGGCGGCGATCATGGTTTCGTAGTTCAGGTTCTGGCTCAGCTTGACGTACTGCTCGAACAAGCCGGTTACGCGGCTGATCAGGGCGTCCAGTTGGGGGCCGGCCTCCACCCGGAATGCGGTGGTGCGCACCAACGCCCGGAAGAAGCCCTCGTCGTCGGCGACCGAGACCACCTTGGCGCGTTCGACACCCTCGACCAGAACTTTGATGTTGCCGTCCGGCAACTTCAAGCTCTGCACGATGTTGACGATGCAGCCGACTGAATAGATCTCGTTGGGCTTAGGCTCGTCGATGGAGGCATCGTGCTGAGTGGCCAGGAAGATCTTCTTGTCGCCGGCCATGGCTTCCTCCAGGGCGCGGACGCTGCTTTCGCGGCCCACTACAAACGGGGTCATCATGTACGGAAAGATGACCACGTCGCGGATGGGCATCATTGGCAGACGCTTTGAGTCGGATTTTTCCTTCGAAGTCAGCATTCTTTCCCCACGGCGCCTTTCCCGGTTTGGGGCACCGAGGCGCGGCACGCTATCCTATTATGATAAAGAAGTTAGCCGGCCTTTTCCAGTATTGTAAGACTGATTTTCTGCGACAGCACCATGTCTTTGGTGACCTGGAACTCCCGCACCTTCTTGTAGGAGGGCAGGTAATACATCAGATCCAGCATGAGGTCTTCGAGAATCATGCGCAGCCCGCGGGCTCCCACCTTACGTTCCATGGCAAGATCGGCGATCGCCTCCAGAGCTTCATCGCTGAACCTGAGCCGCACGTTCTCGAATTCGAGCAGCTTCTGATATTGCTTGATGATGGCGTTCTTGGGCTTGGTCAGGATTTGCATGAGGGCGGCGCGATCCAGATCTTCCAGCACCGCGCTCACCGGCAGACGGCCAATGAACTCCGGAATGAAGCCGAACTTAATGAGATCGACGGGCTGGGCCTGGGACAACAGATCGATATCGCGGCGTCCACTGATGCCGCTGCCGCGCGGGCGGTTGTCCTCCTCCTGCAAAAAGCCCATGGACTTCTTGCCGGTCCGCTTGGCGATCACCTTTTCCAACCCTACGAAGGCGCCCCCGCAGATGAAGAGAATGTTGGTCGTGTCCACCGGAGTAAATTCCTGGTGGGGATGTTTGCGGCCTCCCTGCGGCGGCACATTGGCCACCGTCCCTTCCAAAATCTTCAACAGGGCCTGCTGTACGCCTTCACCGGAAACATCGCGGGTAATCGACGGGTTCTCGTCCTTGCGGCAGATCTTATCGATTTCATCGATGTAGATAATTCCCTGCTGGCACTTCTGCACATCTCCATCGGCAGCCTGGAGCAGCTTCAGGATGATGTTTTCGACGTCTTCGCCGACGTATCCGGCCTCGGTGAGAGTAGTCGCGTCGACAATCGCGAAAGGGACCTCCAGAATCTTGGCTAGCGTCTGCGCCATCAGCGTTTTGCCGGTGCCTGTCGGGCCGACCAGCAGAATATTGGACTTTTGCAACTCGACATCCGCGTTGCGCAGGCGGTTCATGTGGATGCGTTTGCAATGGTTGTAAACGGCCACCGCCAGCTTCTTCTTGGTGGCCTCCTGCCCGATCACGTACTGATCCAAAAACTCTTTTACTTCGAGTGGCTTGGGGATCTTATTCGGAGTGCCCGAGGGGGCGTCGACCTTGTCGTCCTCGAGGATGGAGTTACAGACGGCGATGCACTCGTCACAAATGTAGGCGCGGGGGTAGTCGCTCGGTGAGGAGATGAGCTTCCCGACTACGTCCTGGCTCTTATGACAAAAGGAACATCGCAAGGCATCATCGGACCCGGCACGCTTCAAGCAATTTTCTCCTGTACCACCGCTGGCCGCAGTAGGGCTCCGATTCGGCCCCGGCCGCTGTCTGCGTCGAGAACCTCAACCGATTTCGTATCTATTATCCCCCGAACCGGCTTCCATAGCAATGTCTTCCAAGGTTGATAACCCACCATCAGGCGGTCTTGCGGGCGTGTTCGAATAGCAAGTTGAGAGTTTTTTCGGTCTGGATGTGATTGGCAATCCTGCCCAAAGTGCCATCCTTCTCGAAACGCATTTGAACCGCAGCCACCGGTTCCCGCTGCTGGCGGGCGATCCGTTCCACTTCCCGGTCCACTTCTTCACGGGTGGCGTGAATAGCCTCCCGTTCGGCCACCTTGGCAAGCAGCAGGCTGGCCTTCACCTCATGCACCGCTTTCTCACGTTGGGATTCTTTCACCTTGGCCCAGTCCAGTTTGAGTTGGTTGGCGTCCACGCCCTCCGAAGCTAGGGCGCGCAGGCTTTGCTCCACGCGGTTGCGAATCTGGCGCTCGACGAATACCTCCGGCACCGGAAAATCGTGTGCCGCGACCAGCTTGTCGACGATTCTTTCCTTGGCGGCCTGCTGAGCCTCGTACTGCCGCTGGGCGAAGATGTTCTTGCGGATGGCCTCCTGCAGTTCGTCCAGGTTGCGGTAGTCGCCGAGATCCTGCGCGAAGTCATCGTTCAACTCCGGCAGTTCCTTCTTGCGGATCCCTTTTACTTTGGCGTGAAATGCGACCGTCTTACCGGCCAGGCGCTTGTTGCCGTAATCCTCGGGATAGGGAACAGAGAATTCCTTTTCGTCGCCCGGGCTGGTTCCCCGCAGGTTCTCGCTGAAGGCCGGGAAGGTATCCTTGCCTCCGATTTCGAGCACGGTTTCGTCCTGCTTGACGGGATCGCCGTCGGCACCGGCGCCGGCGCCGGAAACGGTTTCGAGCGAAACCACGGCGAAGTCGCCGTCCTCGATCGGGCGCGGGTCCACATTGCTATAGTCGGCCTTGGCCTGGCGCAACTCCTCGATCCGTTGGGCTACGTCTTCGGCGCTCACTTCCGGGTCGTGATAGGGCACTTCCAGGCCTTTGTATTCCTGGAGCTCGATGGCGGGCACGACTTCGAATTCGGCTTTGAAGCGGAGGGGCTCGCCGTCGTGGAAGTGAACGTCTTTAATGTCCGGGGTGCCCACCACGTTGAGGTTTTCCGCCTCGAACTGCCTGTTCAGGAACTTGGGGATCAGGCTCTCCAGCACGCGCTGCCGGATGTCGCCGGCGAACTGTTTGCGAATCAATGAGGCGGGTGCCTTGCCGGGGCGAAAGCCGGGCAGCTTGGCACGCTTCTGTACGTCCGCCATAACCCGGCCGGTTTCGCCCTCCACGTCCTCAACGGGGACGGAAACTTCAAGCGAGTGCCTGCAACCTTCCAATAATGCCAATGGGATCTCGACCTCAGGAAAAATTTGATGGTGTAAACTTCAGGATACCACTAGAATGGTCGTCAGGCTTCCGCATGTGGATCTCGGTGGCGGCGGTAGCCGCCGTGCTAACTCTGTGGGCTCTCGCCGTACGGCGGCATAAATGAACGGCCTTCACTTCGAAACCGCTTTGCTCAACGTGCTCCTGCTGTGGATCCTGACGGCGCCGCACGAATTCGCCCACGCCTGGACGGCGGTGCGGCTGGGCGACGACACCCCGGCGCGGCAGGGGCGGTTGACGCTCAACCCGCTGGCGCACGTGGATTGGATGGGCACGGCCATTCTGCCCTTTGTGACGTCGCTGCTGGGGGCCGGCTTCTTGGGCTGGGGCAAGCCGGTCATGACGCAGCCGAGCCGATTGCGGGGCGGACTGAACGGCTTGGCCCTGGTATCCATGGCCGGACCGATCAGCAATGTCATCATGGCGGTGATTCTGGGAGTGGTTTCGACCGCCACGGCGCACGCCTTCCCCGCCTTCGCCCAATTCGCCGCCCGCGGAGTGCTGTTGAGCCTTTACCTGGCGCTGTTCAACCTGCTGCCGGTGCCGCCTCTGGATGGTTCCAAGCTGCTGCTGGCCGCTCGCATTCCGCCGGTAGTGTACATGGAACTGGCGCGCTTCGGATTCGGCCTGCTGATCGTGGCGATGTGGGTGACGCCTCTCGGCCTGTGGCTGAACCAATGGAGCTACCAGGGGGCCGTGGCGATTTTGAACGCGGTGTAGGGGGGAGCGAACCAGCGGCGCTGCCATCTTAGCGCGGCTTCCACGATGCGAGGCTCGGAGATGATCACTTCTCAGGCGGCGTTGACCTGGCGTCAGGGACCACGGGTTTTCGGACGACCGTAAGCCGAGCGCAGGGGAGCTCAGCCGGTGCGGCCTTCGTCATCAGCCTTGATTCCGCGGTCGATCGCCGCCACGGTTTCGGCGTCCACCTCGACTGCGTCGACGCAGACGAAGGGGCCTTGGTAAACAGGTTCAGCCATAGCCTTTACATTAGCCATGCGAGACTTGGAGTGCAGGTCGGCGTTGCTGCCGGGCTGGCGCCCGGCTGGACCCGGCCCAGAGGGCACCCCACAATCGCTCCGCAGGTTAAACAACCTGCCCCACAAGAAGCCGTCCTACACGATCAGCATGCAGTCTCCGTACGAATAGAAGCGATACCTTTGCTCCACCGCGTGGCGATAGGCGGCCAGGGCCAACTCCGTTCCGGCGAAGGCGCAGACCAGCATGAGCAGGCTGCTGCGCGGCAGGTGGAAATTAGTGAGCAGGGCACCTGCGCCGCGAAAGGCGTAGCCGGGGCGGATGAACAGATCGGTTTCACCGGAGATGTCGTCGAGCGGGCCACACGCCAGGGCGGATTCGAGGCTGCGCATGCTGGTGGTGCCCACGGCTACCAGGCGGTGCGCGGCGCGCATGAGAGTGGCGTCTTCGGCGCTGATGCGAAACGGCTCCCGGTGCAGCTTGCCTTGCTGCAATTGCTCGTCGTGCAGCGGTTGAAACGTGCCCAGGCCCACGTGGAGGGTGACGTATGCCGTTCGGGCGCCGCGCGCGCGGCACGCTTCGAGCAGCTCGGGGGTGAAGTGAAGGCCGGCGGTGGGGGCGGCAACCGAGCCTTTCTCGGCGGCAAATACGGTCTGATAGCGCTCGCGATCTTGCGGCCGATCGGGGCGGCGGATATAGGGCGGCAACGGCACGTGCCCGATGCGCTCGAAATCTTCGAACAGGTCGCGGTTGGCGGGAAACGACAGCGTGCGCTGGCCGAATTCGCCTCGGCCGATCACCTCGGCTTCCAGGCCGCCATCGAAAGAGATCCGCTCGCCGGTGCGCAGCTTGCGGCCGGGCCGCACCAGCGCTTCCCAGACACGGCCGCCCGCCTGCATCGGCCGCACCAGCAGGACCTCGACCTTCCCTTGCCAACCGGCGCGGTGTCCGTAGAGGCGAGCGGGAAAAACCCGCGAATCGTTCAACACCAGGCAATCGCCAGGACCGAGCAACTGGGGCAAGTCGCGAAAAGCGCGGTCATCACAGCGGCCGGAGGCGCGGTCGACCACGAGCATGCGCGAGGCGGCGCGGTCCGGGAGGGGCTCCTGGGCGATGAGATCTTCGGGAAGGTGGTAATCGAATTCGGCGGGATCGGAGGGCAAGTTCCAATGTAGCGGAAATAGGGCGGCACGCACCGAAGGAGCTATTGGAATAAGCTGCCCTGGGGATCGTCGAGCCAGAGTTCGGGCCGATATTCCACCGGGCGCGGGGACAGGCCGTAGCGAGCGCGGATTCCCGCCAGGAGCGCACCCAGTTCGTCTTTGTAATTTCGCCCCAGATACGGGCCCCCGGCGAACAGGCGGTGGTATCGGGCCGCCATCTCCGGGAAGCGTTCTTCCAGAAATGGGAAAAACACCTTTTGCGCGCTGGGCATCAGGAACAGGACTCCCTCGCCGAACGACTGCGCGCCGCGATCGCGGGCAGCCTTGGCCAGCCGGTCCAGGCTGCGCGGCGAATCGGTCAGGCCGGGCATGATCGGACTGGGCGTCACCCCGACCACGATGCCGGCGCGGCTCAGCTTCTCGACCGCGCATAAGCGGAGTTCGGGACTGGGAGCGCGCGGTTCCAGCTTTCGCGCCAGGGCTTCATTCAAGGTGGTGATGGTGAAATACACGTTCAGCACATTGCGGCGGGCGATCTCGAGCAATAGATCCAGGTCGCGGGCGACCAGGTCGGACTTGGTGGTAATGCCGAGATGCCGGCCGTTTTCGGCGGCGAACACCGCGAGGAGGGCCCGTGTCCTGAGGTAGCGCCGCTCGGCCGGCTGGTAGGGATCGGTAGCCGTGCCGAGCGCAATTCGCTCCCCCGGCGCCACGCGCCGCAATTCCTGGCGGAGAAGCTGGGCCGAAGCAGCCTTAGCATAGATGCGGTCGTCGAAATCGGCCGCGCTCATCTCCATGAACTCGTGGGTGTAGCGGGCATAGCAGTATTTGCAGCCGAACTCGCAGCCGCGATAGGGATTGACGGTCCAGTGAAACGGCGCGCCCGGCCGCGTGCGGTTCAAAATGCTGCGCGCAGGCATTTCGAAATACTCCACCTGCCGCTTGGCCTCCAGGCGTTCGGCGTGCGAAGCCAGACGCGCAATGCCGACCAGTGCCATACCTATATTTTCGCTTTTTATTCGCCTTTAGGCAAGGGGGAAAGATCGGCTTCCTTGGTGGGGCGAACGCCCTCGTCCGCGCGCGCCCCCCTGGTCGCGCACCCCCGCCGGCAAGGGGCCTCATTACTCGGGGCGAAGAGCGGGTCCAGGGGGACCCGCGCGGACTAGGGCGTCCGCCCCACCATTTAGCCGACTACAGCGGTGCGCTCTTCGTTATGTTCGAGAATGGTCGATTGCAGGGACTCCAGCGCTTCGACCACACGTTCCACCAGATCGTCGGTCTGGGACATGGCGGTACGCAGCGATTCGATCGTTCCGGCTTGCTGTTTGATGGTGCCCTCGAGGCTCTGCACGTCGTCGGCGACCAGTTTGTGGAGATCGGCGATGCGCCGGGTAACATCGGCGGCCAAGGTGCCGGCGTGCTCGGCGACGGTCTTTTCGAGGCTGTCGACGCGGGAGGTTTGGGTCTCGATGCCATTGGCGAGTTGCGCCACCTGTTCCGGATTGACGGCGGTTTCCACGCGCCGCTCGAAAGCGGCCTGCAAGGCAACCAGGGCGGCTTCGATTTTCTCGGTGCGCGCCTGATGGTATCCCAGGCTTTGAGCGATCTCGGCGACGTGCTCGCGGCTGGCGGCGTTGCGATCGAGCTTCTCGAGAGCGCCATGGGTTGCGGCGAGGGCGGCCTCGATTTGCTGCATGCGGCTGGCGTGAGCTTCCAGGTTGAGGCCGATCTGTGCCAAGTGTTGATGGTTCAACCCGGTTTCCGTCAGTTTCCGCACCCGCTCCTGGCTGGCCGCCAAATTTTGTTCGAGCCGCTGGACGCGCTCGGCGCTGGCATCGAGGTGCTGTTGCACGTGGCCGATGAGCTTTTCGCCGGCGGCGTGGATCTCCTGTTGGGAGAGCACCGAACTTTGTTGCGCGGCGTCCAGTTGAGAGGCGATTTTACCCAGTTCGCCGCGCAGCCCGGACAGGGTATCGGCAGTGTCGCGATGCGATGCAGCGACGTCCTGGCGATGGCTCTCCAGACGGCGGTCGATACGGGCCTCGAGTTGCGCGATTTCGGCTCGTAGCGCGGTTTCGAGGGTAGCGTCACGGCGCGGAGCCGCCGGCTCCGAACGCTTGGCGAGCATGCTCAACATCTTCAATTCGAGGATGACTTTCTGCATGCGCGGCGGCCGCGCCGTGGGGTCCTTGGCCAGGCAGGCAGCCATTAGCCGATCCACCGCCGGGCTGCCGGTCGGCGCCGGCTGGGCCTGGGTCACGGCGACGGCAATGGAGGCGAAGTCGGCACCCTCGAAAGCGCGCCGCCCGGTCAACATTTCGTACAACACGGTGCCGTAGGAGAAGATGTCGCTGGCCACATCCGCCGGTCTTCCCGCGATGACTTCCGGGGCGGTGTAAGGCGTGGGTGTCAAAGAAGGCAGCGCGGAAGTCAGCTCCACGCCGTCCGGAGTGAGAGTCACATTGGCGGGCGACACAGCTCCGTGTACTCGTCCGGTATCGTGCAACTTGCGCAATGCCTCGGCCAATTGGGTTCCGGTCCGGAGCGATTCGGGAACTGGCAGCTTTCCGTCAGCCAAGCGATGGGCCAAAGTCTGCGGAACAGTGGGAGCGGCGGACATGCATAACCTCCAGAGTATCGAGCGGGAATCTCTCGCCCATTCTGAGTAAATCAGTTCTCCACCGGCGGTAGCAAGTTCCAAACGGTTACTACTGTTGGCTAAACTATCGCTAAAGTACCGTTGGTACCTGTAACACAACAAAAGTGCCGAAAGCAAGTTGAAATAACGCAGGGATGGAAGGAGCTAGACCCGCTCCGAACGAATGGACTCCATCTTCCAGGCCATGCCATGGAGGCCTAACCCGGCTTCGAGCGGGGCCCGGCGCCAGCGGGCGGCGCGGATTTCAAACTGAAGGGCGCGTCCGGCGGAGGAGGGAGGGTCAAAAGCGATTTCGAAGCTGCCGGGGCCGACCGGCCAGCCTGCTAATTCGCCGCCTTCGAGCCAGACGGTGAGGGACTGGCCGCGCAGGGAGGGGTGCTCGGGTACGACACCGCGGATCTCGACCCTGCCATGTCCTTCGGGCAGCATCCAGCGCAGGCGCCGCCCCACCCAGCCGCCGGCAAAGCACCCTTGGGCCCCGAGCGCCACCAAGGCGATGGGTGCGGCCGTGGCGGCATAAGCCAGCAGACTGAGGAATTGGGCAGGCGGACGGAGCCAGCGCGGGCCCGGACGGGCTAGCGCGGCCATGGCACTGCGTTGGCACTGGTCCAGGGCATGAGTCCAGTAACCGGGCGCGCGGTGCAACCCGGTGTGGCGCTCGAGCACGCGGCGAATTTCGGCGATGCGGGTGCGGCCGCCGGAAAAGGTCTTGGCCTCGGGATACTCGCGCAGAGCCGCCAGATATGCGGGCGTGTAGGTCAGGCCGAACTTTTTCCCCAGGCGGATCAGCAGGTCCCAATCCATGGCGTAGTGGAGTGACTCATCGACCCAGCCAACCGCCTCCACGGCGGAACGGCGAAAGAAGGCCGCCGGCTGCAGGATGTAATCGGACAGATAGGCCAGCTTCCAAAGATTGAAACGCTCAGTGGCGGGAAAGCGGCGGCGCGCCAGGCCGGAACGATCCATCAGGTAGCCTTCGCCGTAAACCGCGGCGGCGGGTCCGGCGTGCCGGAGTGCGTCGACGGCCGCGCCTACCGCGCCGGGCAGGAGCAGGTCGTCGGAATTCAGCCAGGCCACGATATCGCCGCGGGCGCGTTGAAAACCTTTATTAATGGCGTGGGACTGGCCCCGATCCTTTTCGCTGGTCCAGGCCAGGCGACTGGAGTATTCGGCTGCAATCGAAGCAGTGTGGTCGGCGGAGCCGCCGTCCATAATCAGGTATTCGATTCCGGGGTAATCCTGCGCCAGGACGCTTTCGATGGCGGCACGGATGAACTCGCCCTGGTTGAGCGAAGGGGTGACGATGGTAACCAGGGGTTGGCTCAAGCTAGCCCCTCGCGGGCGGTCGACAGGATATCCATGCCGAAGCGAATCGGGTGGCGCCAGTTGTAGCGGGCGCCCATAGCGAGCGACTGGCACGCGCTCCCGAACGACGCCACCGGCCGCGTGGAGGCGAGCGCCTGTTGCGTGCGCAGACGGTGTGCATACCCGTAGAGCCAGTTATAGGGTACGTAGCCGTAGTGCCGGCGCAGCACCTCAATGGTTTCCAGCATAGCCGCGGGCATTTCGGCGAGCGTCTTGCTAGCGGCGTGAAGGCGCGAATCGGCCAGGACGCGGTCGATTTTGACCATCGGGTAGGAGGCGGAGAGACGGATCCAAAAGTCGTAGTCCATGGCGTAGCGGAGGCTGGCGTCCAGCATGCCACAGGCGCCAAATGCGTAGCGGCGGACGAAGGCCGCGGGCTGGCAGATGTAACAGCGGCGGGCGAAAACGGCGGGGTCGAAGGGTTCCACGGGATAGCTGCCCACGGCCCGGCCGGATTCGTCGATGTAGCGCGCCTCGCCGTAGACCGCGGCGGCTTCCGGGTGGACGGCGAAGGCCTCGACGGCGGTACGAATGGCGCCGGCGTGGTACAGATCGTCGGCATTGAGAAAAGCGAAGACGGAGCCGCGAGTTTGGGCGAATCCGCGGTTGACGGCGTCGGCCTGCCCGCGGTCGGGAGTGCTGGCTACGCGCACCCGCGTGCCGTAAGAGGCCAGGACGTCGAGGGTGTTGTCGGTCGAGGCGCCGTCCACGATCAGGTACTCGATATCGGGGTAATCCTGATCGAGCACGCTGCGTACGGTTTCGCCGATGAACCGGGCCGCGTTAAGGCACGGCGTGACGATCGAAACCAGCGGCATGATGAAATTCTAGCGTAGCGCCGCGCGGACAAGAAGACGCGCGGCATGAAACGCGGCTTCTTGGGCAACGGCCGGCAAGAACCGGTCAATCTGAGTTATTTGACCCAACCACTAAAGAACAAATGTAGAATTTCACATCCTGTTTTCTGCAACTTGGCACCGCCAAAGGGTTGGCCCGACGATTGCAGCCCAACGGGCATGGCCTACGTAATTACCGATACCTGTACCAAAGACGAATTGTGCGTCCAGGCTTGTCCGGTGGACTGCATTCATCCCAAGCAGGATGAGCCGGCCTTTGCCGAAGCGCCGCAGCTCTACGTCAATCCGGCGGATTGCATCGATTGCGGCGCGTGCATCCCGGTTTGCCCGACCAGTTCGATCTACACTTTGGAGGACCTGCCCGCCGAACAGGCGCATTTCGCCGACATCAACGCCAACCACTACAACTGAGCGGCCGGGTTCAGTACTATCATGGCGCTCGATATAACCGGAGCGCTAACCAAGTTGCGTCTTGTTCGCGCCCGATGGCTCCTAGTAAGATTCCGAGTACCGGCGAATTCAGTTTGATGTCTCCCCTGACGACCCGCCGGCAAAGGAGTTGTCGAATGAGTCCATGCGTCCTCGCACTCGGGCCGCCCGGCGCGCCCGAAGTGAACGACCTGATCGCGAATCAAAACTCGGTATTTGGCCAACTGGTTGCGTTGCGCACGTTTCGGGATTTCCCCCCGTTCGGCGCGGCGGCTGCACCAACGGATTCTGGACGGCTGGCTGAAACTATCGCTGCTCGAACAGAAGCGCGAGGTGGCCGCCTGCCTCGTGGATATTGACGCGGAGCCGGCATCGCTGGCCAGCCTGGTGGCCCGGGCACAGGAACTCACGCCTGAAAGCGCGACGCGCGCCCAATTAGATCTGTTCGTTCACCACCTGGCGATGCGGCCCATCGCCGCGCAGAGCGCAGGGGCAGCGACTGCTCCCCTGGCCGAGAAGGTGATGGCCGCCCAAAGGCTATCTGTGTCTGGCCGTCTGGAAACAACCACTCAAAATCGGCGGCGGCCGTTCCCTGCGGTTCCGGCTCGGACTCAAGCATCCGATGCTCATGCCGAGGGGTACGGTAATTCACTCGGCCGGTCCGCCACCCGAATTGCGCCAGTCCAGGGCGTTCAGGTAGGCGGCCTGCTCGCGCCATCCGGGCTGGACGTGGACGTGCAGATCGAGATAGATGTGAACGCCGAACAGGCGTTCCATCTCCTGGCGGGCGGCAGTTCCGATTTGTTTTAGGGTAGCGGCTTTGGCGCCGATCACGATGGCTTTCTGACCGTCGCGCTCCACATGGATGGTGGCGTAGATGCGCGTCAGCTTGGAAGTCTCCTCCCAACGATCGACAATGACGGCGACCGAGTGCGGCACTTCTTCGCGGGTTGCCGCCAGAACCTTCTCGCGGATCAACTCGGCGGCCAGGAAACGCTCCGGCTGATCGGTGACGTAATCTTCCGGGAAATACGCCGGGCCTTCGGGCAAGCGCGTCAGAATCTCCTGGCGCAGGATGTCGATGCCGTCGCCGCGCGCGGCCGAAATCGGGACACAGGCGGCAAAGTCGAATAACTTCCTGTAATGGTCGATGAGCGGCAACAGGCGCGACTTATCCTTGACTAAGTCGATCTTATTGAGAGCCAGAATTACCGGCGTCCCGGTCTTGCCGGCCAGGTCGATGGCGCCCTGGTCCTCGGGACCGAAGACGCGGCTGGCGTCCACCACCAGCACCAGGGCGTCGCGCTCCTCCACCGCGCCGCGGACGGTGTCCATCAGGCGCTTGTTGAGCGACGAGTCGGCTTTATGAATTCCGGGCGTGTCGACAAACACGATCTGCGCGCCGGCCAGCGTGAGCACGCCCTGGATGGCGGTGCGGGTGGTCTGCGGTTTGTCCGCGACGATGGCAACCTTCTGTCCCACCAGGGCGTTCAGCAGGGTGGACTTGCCAGCGTTGGGGCGCCCGATCAGGGAAACGAAGCCCGAACGGAAGGCCTCGCCGGCGCGCGGGGTTTCGCTCATTGGACCACCTTTTCCGATTTGCCGATGCGCACCTGCTCGACGCGCAGCTCGTCGCCGGCCAGCACGGTGACGCGAATGCCGTCCCTATCCACCCATTCTCCGGGTTTGGGCACGCGGCCAAGCCATTCGCTTACCAGGCCGCCGATGGTGGTCGACTCGATGTCTTCCTCGCGGTGAAAAGACTCGAACAGTTCGGGCACGCGCGCCAGATCGAAACTGCCTGAAACGATGAAGCCGCCGTGGCCATCGTCGGTCACATCGGTGGCCGGTTCGTGCTCATCGCGGATTTCGCCGATGATGACTTCGAGCAGGTCCTCCATCGTCGCCAGTCCGGCCGTATTGCCGTACTCGTCCACCACCATCACCATATGTGTGTTTTCCTGCTGCATGTACCGCATCAGGTCGTTGACCGGTCTGGTTTCCGGCACGAAAGGAATGGGCCGCGCCAGTTCCCGCACGGAGCGGTCGCGCTGATCCTCCTCGAGTTCGAACATGTCGCGCACGTGGACGAAACCGATCACCTGGTCGATGTTCTGCTCATACACCGGGATGCGCGAATACTGCTCGTGAATCACCAGGCGGCGGAGGGCCTCCAGAGTGGCCTCGGCGGCGATGGCCACGATGTTGGGGCGCGGCGTCATCACCTGGCGCACCACCTTGTCGCCGAACTCGACCACGGATTGAATCAGCTTGCGGTCGTCCTCCTCGATGAGGCCCTCTTCGGCGCCGGCCGAAATCAGGGCTTCGATGTTCTCCTCGGTGGAGGGCGCCTCTTTCTTGGGATGGCCCTCGTCGGCCAGGTCCACCAACGACTGGAAGAATTCGAGCAAGGCGGCGCAGGGGCGCGCGATCCAGGCCAGGGCGCGCAGCGGCGCCACCAGGCCCAGCAGCCAATGGGCGCCGGTGCGTCGATAGAGCAGTTGCGGCAGCGCGTAGGCGGCCGCGGCCATGGTCAGCCAGCCCGCCAGGACGGCCTGCCAGACACTGTCTTCCAGCCAGCCGAAGCAGAAGATGCCGAGCAGCACCAGCAGGGTGTGCTTGATAAGGGAAAAGGTGCCCGCGCCCTGTTCGGTCTCGAGGCCGAGCTTTTCTTCCAGTGTGTCCTTGAAGAATTTCAGGGCGGGCAGGTCGCGGGTGCGCAGGCGCAGGCTTTCCAGGTATAGAAGCTGCACGAAGGTGACGACGCCCAACAGTGGAGCGCAGGCCACCGCCAATATCGCAAACGCGTAGCTCATGCCCGCGTCCGTTCGATCAGGCCACCGGGCAGGCCCAGCCGCACCCGCCAGCGCGCTTCGGCGCGGGCCATGCGGCCGCCGTCGGTTTCGTGGTCCATGCCCAGCAGGTGCAGCAGCCCGTGCAGGATCAAAATGCGGATCTCGCTTTCGGTGGTGTGTCCGAAGGCGCGTGCCTGGGCTCGCGCGCGGGCCAGAGAAACGGCGATGTCGCCCAGGGTGGGGCGGACCCCCTGGTCCGCGCGGGACGTCCTCGTCCCGCTTTTCCCTCGACTCGCGGCGAGCCCGCCAGCGATGGGGAAGGAAAGCACGTCGGTGGCGTAATCCTTGCCGCGGAATTCACGGTTCAAGCGGCGCAGTTCGGCGTCGCCGGCCACCAGGCAGTCGAAGGGCTTGCCCTTGGCCACTTCGCGCTGAAGGCGGCGCGCGAAGCGCAGCACCGACGCGCAATCGAGGTTTGGCTGTCTGCGCCGAAATGTAACCGTACTGCCCTCGCTGCCGGACATGGAGAGGCTTCAGGCCTGCGGCGCTGTTTCCGCGGCCGCCTCCGGCGCGGGCTCGGGCTCGGCCAGTTTGAGTGAAAGCTGGCGGCCCGCGCCGACCGCTTCGTTGTAGCGCTCGTAGGCTTTGACGATGCGCTGCACCAGCGTGTGGCGGACCACGTCCTTCTCGTCGAACTGCACGAAGCTGATGCCTTCCACGCCACGGAGTACCTCGGTGGCATCCATCAGACCGCTGCGGCGCCCGCTGGGCAGGTCGATCTGGGTCACGTCGCCGTTCACCACCATTTTGGAATTGAAGCCCTGCCGGGTCAGTACCATCTTCATCTGCTCGGAAGTGGAGTTTTGGGCTTCGTCCAGAATAATGAAGCTGTCGTTCAAGGTGCGGCCGCGCATGAAAGCGATGGGTGCTACTTCTATGACGTTGCGCTCCAGCAGTTTTTCCACCCGGTCGCTCTCCAGCATGTCGAAGAGCGCATCGTAGAGCGGGCGCAGATAGGGGTCGATTTTTTCCTGCAAAGTCCCCGGCAGGAAGCCCAGTCGCTCGCCGGCTTCCACCGCCGGGCGGGTCAGAATAATGCGCGCCACCTGTTTGGCGAGCAGGGCCGAAATCGCCATGGCCACGGCCAGGTAGGTTTTGCCGGTGCCGGCCGGGCCGATGCCGAACACCAGGTCGTAGCGTTCGATGGCTTCCAGATAGCGGCGCTGGTTGACCGAACGCGGGGCCAGAACCTTCTTGCCGAAACTGCGTTGCCGTCCGCTCGATACCAGGGCGCGCAGTGTCACTTCCGGATCCGCCGCCACCACCCTCAGGTAGCTGTTGAGGTCACCGTTATTAAAGACGTGGCCTTCCCGCAGCAGCGTATTGTAATCTTCCAAAATGCTCTGGAGGCGCGCCACCCCGGGCTCTTCGCCTTCGATTTCGAGATTGCCGTCCAGCAGTTGAGTGTGAACGTTGAAGCCGTTCTCGATCAACCGGATATTTTCGTCGCGTGTGCCGAACAGGCTTTCCACGCCGCGGAGAATGCGCACGCTGGCTTTCATTGAAGGAGCGGTGGATACCTCCCTGTTGAGATGGAAACCGAACAGGAAAACGCGCTTAGATGGGAAAGGAACGAACCTTCGACAACCCGCTGGTGCGGGCGGTTAACTACCATCTCCCTGGATTATACCAGCGTTTGGGGAGCGGCAAACGCGGTATTCTGGTAAGCAATGGACCGCCAACCGCGGCGATGGGCGAGGGGAGGATTGGCCGCTCTTGCGGCCGCGCTGTCGCTAGGCGCGGTCGACGCGCAGCGTCCGTTCCGCCAATTCCCGGGAGTGGAGTACCGGCTGGGCGAGATCCCGCTGCCCTCCGACTATGCCGACAACGCTGAGTGGGTCTTTGCCCGCCTCATGTTCCCCCCCGGGCCGCTCAACGGTTACGAGGGCCGCGACCTTGACTGGCACGTCGGAGTATCGTTGTGGACTCAGGATTTCCCCCGCGCCGACCGCCATTTCTCGCTGGCCGTCCGCCGCCTCACACGTATTCAAACCCGTTCCGCCGAGCAGTGCGTGAACCTGGACGAAGGCGACGCTTACGACTGGCCGTGGCTCTACGCGGTGCAGGTGGGCGAATGGGGATTGACCGGCCGGCAGTCCACCGAAATGCGCGAGTACCTGCTGCGCGGCGGGTTCTTCATGGCCGACGATTTTCACGGCGGGGCGGAATGGCGCGAGTTCGAAACCCGCATCCGCAAAGCCTTTCCCGACCGCCCCATTCAGGACATTCCCGACGACGACCCCATCTTCCACACGGTCTATGACATCGGCGAAAAGCTGCAAATTCCCGGGCAGGCCCACTTGCGAATGGGTTACAAATACGCCGATGGCAAGGGCGCTCACTGGCGCGCCATCTACGACGATAAGGGCCGCATCCTGGTGGCGATTTCTTTTAACTCCGATATCGGCGACGCCTGGGAGTGGGCCGACGATCCTTACTATCCCTCCAAATTCTCCGATCAGGCCATCCGCATGGGCGTGAACTACATCGTGTACGCGATGACGCACTGAGCGGCATTCAGCCCGATCTTATATTTCAACGCGGCGGGGGAGAGGAAAGTGCCCGTCGTCCCCGGCCCCCACCAGAGGCAAACATAAGAGCAGTGCAGACGACGCCCCGCAAGCAGCGGATGGAGCTCGATGCGGTACTTCCCCGCCTTTCGCCGTTCCGCCGCGCTGATGGCGTGCCGCGTGCAAGCGCATTTCGGCAATTCGTAAATAATTGGCGGCCACCCGGAGGGCAAATGGCGCGAGTCGATTCGCTGGCCACTTCACGAGACGCCGCGCATGCCCGCGCCTCCTGCGCAAGCCGGAGGGACGAAAGGGTGTTAGCGGGCGTTTGGGTTATGCTGGAGCTTCCGCAATGACCTTACCGCATATCGCCCGACTTCCGTTAATTGGCGGCTTGCTACTGGCGCAGGCCGGCATGGCGACCGCGGCCCCGGCCGCCATCGCCGACAACTACATCCTTACGCCCAAGCCCCGCCCCGCCCCGGCCATTAACGGCCCCTCGGTTTACGGCGCGCGCCCGGGCCGCCCGTTTCTCTACCGTATTCCTTCCACCGGCGACCGGCCGATGCGATTTAGCGCCCAGGGAATGCCGGCGTCGCTGCGGCTCGACCCGGCCACCGGGATCATCAGCGGAACCGTGCCGATGAAGGCTGGCGAATATACGTTGACGTTGCGCGCCCGGAACTTGCGCGGAGCGGCCGCGCGGCGATTCAAGATTGTAGTGGGCGACACGCTCGCCCTCACTCCCCCCATGGGCTGGAACGACTGGTACACGCACTACGACCGCGTCACCGCCGACCTGATCCGCCGCGCCGCCTCCGCCATGGTCTCTTCCGGCATGGCCGACTT
>JBEKZL010000143.1:0-19098 GCA_049509915.1 Bryobacteraceae bacterium
TCAACTTCTCCACTGTCAGGCCGACCTCACCGCTCGCCTTTGCCATGATCTCAGTTTTTCATGGGATTTCGCGGGCCGGAGGCCCATTCAAACAGACGACAAGAAACGATCGTCTGTCCTTGGACAGACCATCGTTTTCTTGGGCTGCCCGCACCTGCAGGCCGCTCTTGTGGATCAGGCGTTCTCACCTGTCGCCTCCCTTCGGTGGTCCGATTCGAAAAGCTCCAGGGAAGGCGTTCCTTGCGGCTTGCCACGACACGGGCAGGCCCGCGGCCTGGATAACGCCGGGATACCGGCCGGAAGGTCGCCTGCGCTACGAAGAACGCCGTCTCGACAGCCGACGCCGCGGAAAACCGGGCTCGGTTCAGCCCCCCAAGCGCTCGGTTAGGGTTAGCGGAGTTCGCAGGCGGAAGGTGATGCGAGTTTCCGGTGGGAGCGCGGCCGGACGAGAGCGCGAGACGGCTACCCCGCCAGCCCCGGCCCCCGCGCCAGCGCCAGCTCCGATGACGGCGCCTTTGCCGCCACCTACGATTCCGCCGATGACCGCGCCCAGCACGGCGCCGGCGGCCACGGTTTCCACGTCCGCGTTGCGGTTGGGCTCGGCGTGCTCTTCAAAGCTATCGGTATGAATGGCCGCCTGCTGGCCGTCGGAAGTATTCAGGCGGGTCAGTTCCACGGCAATACCCGCGGCGTTCGCCAGGCTGCCCGGATGGGAAGCGACTACCCGGCCCTCCACGCGCGCGCCTCGTTCGGCAATCACGAAGCCGTCTACCACTAACTCGCGGTCGAGGGTGGCAGTGAACCGATCGCCGGCGGCATTCCGGTCCGAAGAGAGGCCATCCAACAGGCGCACCGGGAGCAAAAGCCCGGTGTTCAGCGTCACCGTGTTAGGGGTCCTCTCAGTCGGACCGGGAAGCGGAGTCGCATCCTCCGGCTCGGGGCGCGCGGGTGGAGCGGGGGAGCTGGATGGAGGAGCCTCCCGGGGAGCCGGAAGCGGCGCCGGAGCCGGCGGTTCGGGATCGGCGGCGAGCACCGGCGCGGGATCGCTCGGGCGGGCCCACGGTACCGCCTGGGGAGGCTCCGCGGTAGCCAGCGTGGGCGGATGGACGGGCGTTGGCCGCGCTCGGCGGCGCGGCGGAACCGGGGCCGGCAGGAACCTCGAAACGGGAGCCGGTTTGAGCGGCGCCGCGGGCGCGGGTTTCATCACGACCGGTGCGGGCGCCGGCATCGGTTCGGCGGACGCGATTACGCGGGGCGCGGGTGGACTGATCCCGGCCAACTGGCCCGCGCTGTGCCGCCGCAGTTCCACCACTTTCATTACCGCGGCCCCGCCCATGGCGCCTGCCAGCACCAGAATCACGATATTGACCGGCCGCATAGCTGCTCCTCGTGCTGATGGACGGCTGCGCCGAAAGTTCCGTTTCTATCCGGGAAACGCTAAAATTGAATCACCCGCGCGGTTTCATGATACTCTTTCCGAACCATTTTTCGATTGGCAAGGTGCGCATCGCGCCGGCCACGGTGCTGGCGCCGATGGCGGGCGTGACCGATACCGTATTTCGCCGCTTCATCCGCGATTTGGGCGGCTGCGGATTGATGATGACCGAATTCACCAGTTCGCACGGAGTGAAGGCGTCGGTGGGCCGCAAATCCTCGCGGACGCTGCGGCACCTGGCGTTCGATCCGGAAGAGCATCCGATCTCGGCGCAACTATTCGGCGCCGACCCGGCGATCATGGCGGACGCGGCGCAGGTTTGCCAGGAGTTGGGCTTCGATGTTCTCGACATCAATTTCGGCTGCCCGGTAAATAAAGTCGTGAAGTGCAACGGCGGTTCCGGCCTGTTGCGCGACTTGCCGCTGGTCGAACGGTTGCTACGGGAAGTGCGGCAGGCCATCTCGATCCCATTCACCTTGAAATATCGCGCCGGATGGAACGACCGGGAGCTGGTGACGGTGCGCATGGCGAGGTTGGCGGAGGAGTGCGGCCTGGATGCTATCGCGCTGCATCCGCGCACGCGCGAGCAGGGGTATGCCGGGCAAGCCGATTGGAGCCGGATAGCCGAGGTAAAGGCCGCGGTGAAGATTCCGGTGATCGGCAATGGCGACATCGTTACGCCGGAGGATGCGGTGCGCATGGTGCGGGAAACCGGCTGCGACGCGGTGATGATCGGCCGCGCCGCCAGCTCCAATCCGTGGATCTTCCGCCAGATCGCGCAGTACGTCGAAACCGGCCGTTACGATCAGCCGGCGGAAGAAGACCGCTACTTCATGATGCGGCGCTATTACCAGATGCTGATCGAGCGCGGAGAGCGCGACATCACCGGAAAAATGAAACAGTTCGCAACTTACTTCACTCACGGCGTGCGCCACGGAGCGCAGCTTCGCGCCGCCATTTACCACGCGGTGGAACCGGCCGCGATTCTGGATCTGGTAGACGAGTTTTTCCAGTCCGAAGCGATCGCCCAGTGAAACAAGTCCAGCTAATCACCGACGGGGCGTGCCTGGGCAACCCCGGCCGCGGCGGTTGGGCCGCCATTCTTCGCTATGGCGATCGCAAAAAGGAAATGTGGGGATCGGAGCCGCACACCACCAACAATCGCATGGAGCTGACCGCGGCCATCGAAGGGCTGCGCATGTTGAAGGAAGCCTGCGCGGTGGAGGTGGTGACGGATTCCGAATACCTGAAGAACGGCATCACCACCTGGATTCATAACTGGAAGCGCAAAGGCTGGACGACTTCAGCCAAAAAACCGGTAGTTAACCAGGACCTGTGGCAAGCGCTCGATGAGCAGGTGGACCGGCACAAAACCACCTGGACCTGGACCAAAGGACATGCCAATCACGCCGATAACAACCGCTGCGACGAGTTAGCCACAGAAGCCGCCAGGGAACAGAGTTCCAGCGAGAGCGCGCCGATTGCTTGACTTCGGAGCGAGGCCGGCGGTAGGGTAAGTTTCGGGAGGGGTGCTCATGGCAATCACGATTGATGTCAGGCCTGAGGTTGAGGCAGAACTCGCCCGTCAGGCGGCCTTGCGCGGAAAGGCGGTTGAGGCCTACGCCGCTGGCTTGCTCGAAGAGGCCGTCTATCTTCCGGCCGATTCGGCGAACAATACTGAGGAACGAAGGCGGGATGGGAGCCTCGTAGAAGTGTGCGCTATGGTCAGGGGCCTGACGGACGACCTGGACTTCAGTCGCAATCCATCCATTGGGCGTCCTGTTGACTTGTCGTGAGCGGTTTTCTGCTTGACACTAACGTCCCTTCGGAGCTGACAAGGCCGATGCCTGATGTTTGCGTGAGCGGTTGGGTTGCCGCTCAGGACAAGGCCGCTCTGTACATGAGCGTGGTCACTGTTGGCGAACTTCGCAAAGGGTTGACCATTCTCCCGCTGGGCAAGCGGCGCAAGCAACTGGAACAGTGGTTTGAACAGTACCTCCTTCCATTGTTCGCCGACAGAATCCTGCCGGTGACCCGAGGAGTTGCCAATCGCTGGGGAGTGCTGGACGGTGAGTGCCAATTACGAGGGACTCGCCTAGGCACAGGGGATGGCATGATCGCCGCGACCGCACTGGAACACGATCTCATCGTGGTGACGCGGAACGTGAAGGACTTCTTCGGCCTTGGTGTCGCGGTTCTCAATCCCTGGGACGTTGAGTGAACCGGCGAGCGGGCTTGGAGGGCCATCCCCGCTTGCTCCGAAACTTCGTAAACAGCCGCTTCATCTAAGAAGGCGTCGTCCAAATCCATAACAGACAGGGAGATCCATGAATTATCGGTTACTAGGCCATAGCGGTCTGCGTGTGTCCGAGCTGTCGCTGGGCACCATGACATTCGGGGAAGAGTGGGGCTGGGGCTCTCCGCGCGAGGAAGCGCGCAAAATCTACGATGCCTACCGCGAGGCCGGCGGCAACTTCATCGACACGGCCAATCTCTACACCAACGGCGAGAGCGAGCGATTTGTAGGCGAGTTCACAATCGGACATCGTGCCGAGGTGGTGATCGCGACCAAGTACACCAATTCCGGTCCCGGCAACGACGCCAATGCGGGCGGCAATCAGCGCAAGAATATGATGCAGGCCGTGGAGGCTTCGCTCAAGCGCCTCAAGACCGATTACATCGACCTGTACTGGATGCACATCTGGGACGGTCTGACTCCGGTCGACGAGGTGATGCGCGCCTTCGACGACCTGGTGCGGCAGGGGAAGGTGCTTTACATCGGCGTATCGGACGCTCCGGCGTGGTGGGTGGCGCAGGCGAACACGCTGGCGGAGGTGCGCGGCTGGTCGAAGTTCGTGGGGTTGCAGATCGAGTACTCGCTGGCCGAGCGCACCGTGGAGCGCGAGTTGATTCCGATGGCGAAAGCGTTTCAACTGGGGCTGCTGGCGTGGTCGCCGCTGGCCGGCGGCCTGCTCAGCGGAAAATACGCAAAGGGCAAGCCGGCCGAGGGCCGCTATAACAGCGAAATGATGCAGGCGTTCCTGCCCGCGGAGGAGCGGCGGGAGCGGATCGTGCGCGCGCTACAGCAGACCAGCGGGGAGATTGGCCGCTCCCCGGCGCAGGTGGCGCTGGCCTGGCTGCGTCATCGGGCGATTCCAGTGATCCCCATTATCGGCGCGCGCAAGCTGGCGCAGCTCGAGGACAACCTGGCGAGCCTGGAAGTCGCGCTCACGGGCGAGCAAGTCGCTCAGCTCGACCAAGCCAGCGCGATCGAGCTCGGCTTCCCGCACGATTTCTACCGCCGCGACATGGTCCGCACGTTTATTTACGGCGGGATGGGCGATCGTCTGCTGGTGTAGAGCGGTTACCGCGGCGCACGCGCTCGTGCGTGTCCCCGGCACCCGTGAAAGCCGGAGGCGCCCCCCTTTCAATTTCCGGCGCGAAATTGCCTTGCCGCCAGAAGGCCGGTAGGGCCGGCAGGCCGCGCGGTGGTACCAGCTTGACCTGCACGCGATGATATTTGCCGTCGCGTCCGGTGTCGGCGGGGAGAAGCCGAGCACGTAGCGGTTGCGCAACGCGACGCCGATCTTGGCTTGGCCAGCGCCCGTCAGGACCAGGGAGATCCGGATGGCCGCAGTCTAAGAAACGCTAGGACCCCGGCTACGCCAATGGTGAGCAGCAGGCCGGTCCCCGGCTCTGGAACGCCGCTGGCCGACACGGTCACGGTCGCACCGGTTGTGGTCTCGGTCAGGCCCTGCCCAAACGAGTTGAGCGCGATCAGGTTGAAGATCTGCACGCTGCTCGATCCGGCGGCTAGCGCCTGGAACGTCGCATTGAGCAAATCGCCGCTGCCGCCTACCCCGGACACGGCACCATTGAGGATATCGGCGTTGGCTGTAATTGAGCCGCCGACGTTGTCGATCATTCCCGGTATGAAGATTGTTGGCCCTCCGGTCCCAAGAAACGCACCTTCGGTAACGGATGTGGCCTCTAGAACGGTCGGGTCGAATCCAAGGTCGAATTGGTAGCCGTACAGATCGGTTGCCCCGGATATTTCGACGCTCAACGTGAAACTCTGTCCGGCTGTTACCGTCGGCGTGGGGGGCTCGACAGATATCGTGCCCGCCCGTAAGGAAGCGGAAGCGGCGAATAAACAGAAAGCTGTTGTAAGTTGTCTTGTTCGCATGGGTTTTCCCTCTATCGCCTAGGTCTAGTGGCAAACTATTCCGGCTGGCAATTGCCGGCTCACGATGAACAGGTCCAGGATATTCACCGTTCCGTCGTTGTTGAGATCGGCGGCGGAGTTGAAGCCCGCCTGACCGGTATGAGTACCGAAGCTGCTTTTCACAATTGAGACGTCCACGCAATTCACCACGCCATCTCCGTTAACGTCGCCAAGCACGCTGCCGGTAGACAAATAGGCCACGACCGTGGAAAACGTGACCACGTTGTTGAACGTGGCGTCGACCCCGTCTGCGTTAACGGTCCCCACCACGGGATTGCCGGAAGCGTTCATGGCTGGCGCGAGGCCGATGATGGGATCGATGTGGTACAGGCTCAAACTAGCCCCGGGAGTCATAGGGGTCAGCAGCGGAAGCACTACCGTGATGCCGGGGGCGGGCACGGGTTCGGGCAAAGCCGGGACAAACGAGAGGTTCTCGAAATAGGTGCCGGGCACGGTGAATCCGCGCGGCGTGGGCACGGAAAGAGGGCTGGCGAAAACATCGATCGAGACCGTGGTCGGGGACGAGACCAGACCCGACGGGAAGGTAATGGAGGCGCGTGTCCCGAAAGCGTTGTCGTCCACGGTGCCGCCGGCAGGCCCGATTGTGCCGTCGGGTGCGAGCGAGGGATACGTGATCACGATGGTGGTCGGGAAGTCAAGCGCCTGGAGCTGAGTAGGGGAGTAGAACACCGAGTTGCCCACCGCGTCCTGCAGAGTTAGGTAGTTCAGGTTCCAGGTGCCCTGCTCGCTGTATTGGGGCCACTGCGCGGTCAGTTGCCAGGTGCCCGCCAGAAGCGTTCCGGCGATGGGAACGGGGTTGCTGTAGATTCCCTCGGTCGACACGTACTGGTTGCCGGAGGGACTCTCGAATTCCGCTTCGATATAATAGTAATAGGAGTTGAACAGGCCAAAGAAAACGCCTGAAATGTCGTCGGAAGCCGAGAGCGTGACCGTAACGTTCTGGCTGGAAGACGAGGTGTCCACGACTGTCGGGGCGAAGCTTAGACCGGTGAGAGTCGGTGGAGTTGTATCCGAGGGCGTGGAGGAGTCGGTGAGGACGGGATTAATACCCATGGCCGCCAACTGGGTCGACGTAAGGGAGACATGATTGGTCACCGCGTCGGACAGGCACACCGAGGTAAGCTCCCAATTGCCGCCGGAGTATCGGGGCATTGTCAAGGTCGCTTGCCAGACGCCATTTTGAGCGGTCCCCGACACCAGCGTGAAATTGTCGCCCCAAAGTTCCAGGGAGTCCGTGGCGCTTGTGCCGACCCGCGATAAGTAGGTATTGACCACGCAGGGCAAAGAATTCGAGAAAACTGCCCCTGATTGGCTATCGGCGACCTGAAGACTTACGGTAATGCTCTGCGGCCCCGCGGAGGTATTGATCGCCGGGGGCGAGAAAGACGCACCGAGCAAGGTTGGGGGTGTAGTGTCGGGCGTCGAATCGACTACGGTCAGCGTCCCCGGAAAACCGTCGCTCACGAGCGTCGCGGACTGCAATGTGATGGAATTGCCGGCGTTGTCGCGCAAGTAGACGGAAGCGGTCCATACGCCAGGTTCCACAAACTGGGGAAATGGGACTGTCACCTGATACCCACCGTTAAGGTCGGTTCCCGATGTTCTCGCGAAGAACCCGGATTGCGTCCCTCCTGCCGTCTGACCCGAAGGGCTGGTAAAAGTGATGTACCCGTAATTTACCCCGGACAGGTTGTCGGTGATTGTTGCGTTGACCGTCAGATTCTGCGCCGCGGTTGAGACGTTGACGCTGGCGGTGCTGAAGGAAAGTGTTACGAGGGTTGGCGGGGTCGTATCATCCGACTGGGCCATTGACAGCGTTTGCGCAGCGGCAAACGCAGCTACCACCGTGAAGAGACGAAAGCCATTCGGCATAACTGCAAACCTCCCTGGCTCGTTCCCAGAATTCTCACCCTAGTGGCTTCAACGGCCGTGATTATACATCAAACCGACTTAATAGGATCCATTAACCTCATTTTTAGGTCCTAAGCGGACGCGGAAAGATCCGGAAGTGTGCGCTATGTTACGCTCCTTCGGCCTGCCCCACGGCCTCTCCCGCCGAGGCTTGCCCCGCACTTCTGTACGCGGCGGGGATGCACGAATCGTTTGGTAGCGTAAGCGGGCATCGCGCGCGCCTTCACTGGCCCGGCGCGAAATAGCCTTGCCGCCAATACGCGCGTAGCGCTGGCAGGCCGTGCGGGGGGACCAGCTTTACCTGCACATGATGATACTTGCCGTCGCGCCCGGCGGCGGTGGGGGAGAAGCCGATGATGTAGCGGTTGCGCAGTTCGACGCCGATTTTGGCGGCGACGTCGGGCATGTCGGCCAGATTGTCGACGGGCAGATGGCGGCCGCCGCTCTGTTCCGTGATTTCGTTGAGCAGGCCGGGGCCGTTGGCTTCTTCGGGAGTGCGGTTGCGGCGGACATCGGATTCGTAGATGCCGATGGCGTAAATCAGCACGTCGGCCTCGCGTACCAGATTGCGAAGCTCGGTTTCGGTATAGCGGCTGGAGTTGTCGCCACCGTCGGAGATGATCAGCAGCGCTTTGCGCTTCTTGTCCGATTTATGAACTTCGTGCAGGGCCAGGAAAAGGGCGTCGAGCAGCGAGGTGCGTCCGCGGGATTGGGAAAAGGTGAGCTGGTTCTGAATCTCGGCCACGTCACGGGTAAGCGGGACCATCAGCTTAGGCTGATCGTTGAATTCCACCAGGAAGAACTCGTCCTCGGGGTTGGCGGTTTTGAAAAACGCGGAGGCCGCCATGCGCGACCGCTGCAGCTTGTTGCCCATGCTGCCACTGGTGTCGAAGACGAGGCCTACCGCCAGCGGCTCGTCTTCCATGCCGAAGTGGGTGATGGTCTGCTCCACCTTGTTATCGAGAACACGGAAGTGCTCCTTTTCGAGGCCGGTGACGGGGCGGTTCATGGGATCGCAGACGGTTACCGGGACCAGCACGAGGTTGCCGTCGACGCGCAGGTTGGCTGAAGGGAGAAGGGAGACGGCGGCAACGGTTTTGGGTCGTAATTCCAGGACCGGTTGCTGGGCGGCGGCGATTCCCGCCAACCAAGCCAATGTCAACCAGAGACGGACACTCCGCTGCATAGCGTCACCCGTTCCGAAATCAGAATAGCGCCGGGCTCTGCGTGGAGCGCCGGCGGGGCATCAGCTTACTACTGTTTACTACTGCGCGCGCGCTTTGGCTACGGCGGCCAGAAACTGCCGGGCGCGTTCTTCCAGCACGTCGAAGCGGCCCTGTTTCATGCTTTGGACGTCGACCAGCTCGCCGCCCACGCCGGCCGCGCAAGCGCCGGCTTTGAGAAAGTCGCCGATGGTTTCCAGGTTCACGCCGCCAGTCGGAATCATTTCGATCTGTGGGAACGGCCCCTTGAGAGCCTTGATGTATTTAGCTCCGCCCACATTGCCGCAGGGGAAGATTTTGACCACGTCGGCGCCGGCTTCCCAGGCGGCCAGTACCTCCGTGGGGGTCAGCGCGCCGGGACAGATGACGACCGAGTAGCGCTTGCAGATCTCGATGGTAGCCAGCCTCAAGCTGGGGGAAACGATGAACTCCGCGCCGGCCAGCATGCAGACGCGGGCGGTTTCGGGATCGAGCACAGTACCGGCGCCGACCAGGATTTTGCCACCGAAGCGAGCGGCGATTTTTTCCAGAACGCCGACGGCGCCGGGAACGGTCATGGTGATTTCGGCGGCACGGACACCCCCCCGGTAAATGGCTTCCACGGCCTGAAGGGCTAAATCGGCGCTGGGCGCCCGCACCACGGGCACGATGCCGACTTCGGTAATCGCTCGCAGGGTTTCTTTCGCACTCATCAGCGATTACGATAACACGCTGCAGCGGAGCAATACGGCCCGGCTAAGGGCGACAGACCACGAAACACGATGGCTCTGCCGGGCTTTCACTCAGGGATTTTCCGGATGTCGCCGGCTGTTATCCAGTACGTTAACAGTGTCCGTTAACGGTGCGGCTGCTCCTGCAAGGTGATGGAATTAGAGACATGGAGTTTTCGCTTCTGGACATCTCCCTGGTGGCCATTACGACCATCCTGGTCTGGATGCTCGACGCAAGGTAAGAGGCGCAACGGCTACCATAAAAGAACTGGCGGCAAGATCGCCGGACCAGCCGGTAGACCGTTCATGACCAAGACCTCACTCGATAAAAGCAAGATCAAGATTCTGCTCTTAGAGGGCATTCATGCCACCGCGGCGGGAGCGTTTCGCGCCGAGGGTTATGGAAATATCGAAGTTCACTCCAAATCACTTCCCTTCCCCGAGCTCATCAAAGCGGTGCGCGACACGTTCTTCATCGGGATTCGATCGGCCACCCATCTATCGGCCGAAGTGTTCGAACATGCGCCAAAGCTGACAGCCGTGGGGTGCTTCTGCATCGGTACCAATCAGGTAGATCTGGATGCGGCGCAGGAGCGCGGCATTCCCGTGTTCAACGCTCCATTTTCAAACACGCGCAGCGTGGCGGAACTGGTGGTGGCGGAGACGGTGATGCTGCTGCGCGGCATTCCTCTGCGCAACGCGTCGGCGCATCGCGGCGGCTGGATCAAGACTGCGGCGGGGTCGAGGGAGGTGCGCGGCAAGACTCTGGGCATCGTAGGCTACGGCCACATTGGAACCCAGGTGGGGGTACTGGCCGAAGGGCTGGGCATGCAGGTGATTTATTACGACATCGAAACCAAGCTGGCGCTGGGCAACGCCAAGCCGGTGGCATCGCTGGAGGCTCTCTTCGAAGCCGCCGACGTGGTGACCCTGCACGTACCGGAAACCGCGCAGACCGCGGGCATGATGGGAGGGGCGCAATTGGCGGCGATGAAGCCGGGCGCCTGCCTGATCAACGCGGCGCGGGGCACGGTGGTGGATATCGGCGCTTTGGCCGCGGCGCTCAAGGACGGACGCCTGGGAGGAGCGGCGATCGATGTGTTCCCGGCGGAGCCCAAGACCGCCGCGGACGAATTCGTCTCGCCCCTGCGCGGCATGGACAATGTACTGCTCACGCCGCACATCGGCGGGTCGACCGAAGAGGCGCAGGAAAATATCGGCCTGGAAGTGGCGGGCAAGCTGGTCAAATACAGCGATAACGGCTCGACGCTGACGGCAGTGAATTTCCCGGAGGTCTCGCTGCCGGAGCATCCCAGCGGGCACCGCCTGCTGCACATTCACCGCAACCAGCCGGGAGTGCTGTCGGCCATCAACCAGGTATTTTCCGCGGCCAAGGTGAATATCGCCGGCGAGTATCTGCAGACCAACCCGAAAATAGGCTACGTGGTGATTGACGTGGAGACTCGCGAGGAAGAAGAGACGCTGGCATTGAAACGCGCTCTCGACGCGGTGCCGGAAACGCTGCGGACGCGATTGCTGTACTGAAGAAGCTGCCTGAGGCCGGTGGTCAGCTCTCGGATTACGCAGGCCGGCGGGCGTGTTAGGTTATGGAGTACGGGAATCCAAGAGAACGCCCCGCTGGGAGACAATCGCTCCAAACGGCGAGCGGCGGCAACGGGAGTCACAACCTTGACCCATCTGTTTGTGCAGATCCGGCCGGCCGTGCCGAGCGCCGCGTCCGTCCGCAGGTATGCGGCCGGGCAGCCGAACCGGAAGGCGGGGCGATGAGATTGCGCCGCGAAGCCGGGCTGAAAGTTTTCTTGGCGCTGGTGTGGCTGGTGTGCCTTTACCGCGCCATGACACAATCCATCGTTCACGACGAGGCGCTCACTTACGGTTTTTATATTGGCGCCCCTTTGAGCCAGATATTTCAGTTCTATGACGCCAATCACCACTTCCTGAACACTTTGCTGATGAGGATATCGGCCTCTATCTTCGGGGTTTCGGAATTTACCCTGCGATTGCCGGCACTGGGGGGAGCGGCCTTGTATCTGGCGGCCGTTTATCGGATCTGTGTCAGAGAAATAGGCGGAGACGCGGCGGCTTTCCTGACCGCTGCCCTGCTGGCGCTGAACCCGATGATCCTCGATTTCATGGTGGCGGCGCGCGGCTACGGGATGGCACTGGGCTTTTTGATGTGGGCACTGGCGGTACTGGTAGCGTATGTCCGGCGGCCTGAGAGCGTGGCCGCACGGGAGCTGTTGTGGGCAGGCGCGGCGTTGTCGTTGTCGATCATGGCGAACCTGGTGTTCGCAGTGCCCGCCATGGTACTGACGGCGGCCGCTTGGGCGATGCTCAAAACCGCCAGGCCCGCGGTGCTGCCAGCGCCGGCGCCGCCGCCGGCTTCCAAAAAGCGGCAGAGAAGAAGGAAGAGGCAGGTGCTTTTGGACCAGGATCGCGCCCTCCGGACGTTCTGGCGCTGGTTGGTGATTCCGGCGGCGGCGGGTTGCGCCGTGTTCATCCTGATCTCGCCGGTGGCGCAATCCACCCCCGGCAAATTCTATGCGGGCGCGCAAACGGTTGCCGAAAGTCTGCGGAGCCTCTACTCCGTCTCGCTGGCGCACGGCGGCCCGCTCCAGCAGGCGGCCCTTTGGCCCGTTTTGCGAGACGGCGTGGCATTTGGATTGGCCCCGCTGACCTTGCTGGGTGCGCTGGCTGCCGGCATCGTACGCCGCAATATCTTGCTAGTATTGGTCTCCGCGACGGCCATTGGCTGCGGAATTGTCCCGCTGCTTTTGCATGTCGCGATCCATCTGCTTTATCCGCTCGACCGCACGGGAATCTACTTCCTGCCGCTCACCTGCCTGGCGCTGGCCGGTTTGTCGGAGCAGATCGGGGGAAGTGGCTGGTGGAAAGCCGCCAGGGTGTGCGCCGCCGCGATTTCCATCCTGGTTGTGGCGCAATTTCTGTTGGAATTCAATACTCGCAAGTTCGCCGTCTGGGCGTATGATGCCGATACTCACGCCATTCTTGCCGCGCTTGGGAAGGCAGTCCCCAATAAACGCCCCGGCTCGGTCCGAATCGCAAATTCCTGGCAATTGGAGCCATCCCTGAACTTCTACGCGATGAAGGATAACCTGACCTGGCTGCAGCCAATTACGCGGGACCCGGTGGGGCCTGGCGCCGACTATTACATTCTGACAGCCGCCGACCGCGCCTCTGCCGGCAGCCTGAATTTGAGGACCATCTTCACGGGATTGAACTCGGGAACGATCCTGGCGGTGCCGGCGAAATGAACCGGAATCGAGTTTGAGGGCCGGCGAGGGCTAGGATGTAGCGAACCAGCGTTTCCAGGCGGCGGGTTTGGACGCAGGAAGGTTCAGGGCTCTATAGAAGGGCTCGGCCTCGGCTTCGGTGAGCGGCTGGGTGCCGCGCAGCAGGCTGACCACTTCGAGCAAGCGGCAAAAGTGGTCGATGCAGTGCCAGCAGGCATCGGTGTGACGAGCCAGTTCTTCGCGTCCGGCCCAGGTGGTGCGGCCATCGACAATGTCGAGGAATTTCCGGGCGGCGAGGCAACCGTCGGCGGGTGAGGCGGCCTGGCTGCCCAAGGCGCGTCCATTTTCGGCCAGCAGGCTGGGACGCCAGCTATCGGTCCGGCCGCGCAGCAACTCGGCGGCGCGCGCACGGATGGCCGCGACCGTGGCGGGCGCCATGCGCAACATCGCTCCGGATTGTTCCGCGCCGTAGCCCATGGATTCGAGCCAGGCGGCCTGCTTTTCCACCAGCGTCAAGGGTTCGAAGGCGGCGGCCACGGCTTCGAGCGAAACGGGAAGTTCGGCGGCGGGCGCGGGGATTCTCTCGAGTATCGACTGGCGCAGTCCAGCCACGAAGACGCGCTCGGGCGCCGGATCGAGGGACGCGAACAAAGGGGAATCGGGCCGGGCGATGGATAGGAGCGCGTCCTCCACATCGGCTTGGGCCGTGCCATAATGGCTCACGATCTTGCGCATTAGCGGAACATATTGAACCACCAGGAATCGCCACCCCTCCGGGCGATTGGCGCGGCAATCGCGCATCATTTCGTAACTCGTATAGATCATGCCTCCCATTATGGAGAATCGCTGCTCCGGCATGGATGCCGGAGCGGGGCTGTGGCCCAAACGGCCCGGTTGCGGGGGGCACACTTCGGGAGTAGGCTCGTGAATAGGGAGTACATCTTATGCGGCCGCTTTTCTGTCTTATCCTTTGTTCCACGGTCATGGCGTTTGGCGCCTATGCGCAGCGCGGGGGAGGCCATGGCGGTGGTGGGGGCGGCGGTTCTCACGGTTCGTTCGGCGGGGGACACAGCTTTTCCTCGGCGGGCAGTTTCCATGGCAGCTCTTCGTTTTCGAGTGGATACCGCGGCGGGGCCGCTTATGGCGGAGCGTATCGCGGCGCAGTGGGTGGGGGGTACCGCGGCGGGTACGGTTATGGCTATGGCTACCGCGGATATGGCGGCTACGGTTGGGGCTATCCTTACTGGGGCTTGGGCTTAGGGTTCGGCGCGTGGCCGTATTACGGTTACTACGGCGCTTACCCGTATCCTTATTACGATTACGGATACAACGATCCCTACGCTTATCCCGGCTACTATTCCAACTCTTATTATGGCGATGCGCCGGCGGATCCTCCCGCCTACGCCCAAAACCAGCCGGCGTATGGGCAGGGCCAGCCGGCATATCGGGGCGGCGGCGAATACGATCAATACGGTCAGCGAATCTCGCCATCGCGCGCCAGCCAGGCGGATTCCGCGCCAATGTATCTGTTCGCGTTCAAGGATCATACCATCCAAGCGGCCTCCGGCTACAGCATTACGGGCGGCGTTCTGCACTACACGACGCTTGAGAACGTGGCCAAACAGGCCCCGTTGAGCGAGCTCGACCGCAGCCTGACTTTGCGTCTGAATAAGGAACATCCGGGCTTCAGCTTGCCGGGCGAGTGAACCTGCTAAACTGGATTCGTTTCAGTTATTTCGCGGCAAAGCCGAGGTGTGCGGACAGAGCTACAGTGTGCGCCGGAGTTTCGCCCACAAGGTCGCAGGTTCCATGAAAAAGAGTCGTCGCGCGGTTATCCGATTTTGTTCTTTGGCAGCTTTTGCCAGTCTTGCCTGCTGGGGCCAGCAGTACAGCATCTCGACAATCGCCGGCAACGGGACGGCGGGGTACACCGGTGATGCCGGCCCGGCCGGCGGTGGGAATTCCCAGTTGAGTTCGCCCACCCATGTCCTGTTCCAGTCGGGCAGCCTCTATATTTCAGATTCCGCCAATTATAGGGTGCGGGCGATCTCGGGCGGGCAAGTCAATACCTACGTCGGGGACGGGACGGAGGGATATTCCGGCGATCAGGGGCAGCCCAGCAGCACCGGAGCCGCCACCAGCGCCGAGATCGGCCCGCCGGGAGGAATGTGCATCGACGGGCAGGGCCAGCTTTATCTTGCCGATGCGAGCAACCACGTGATTCGGAAAATTAGCCCCAAGGGGATTATCGTCACGATCGCGGGAGAGGGCAGCGCGGGTTACACTGGCGATGGCGGCGTAGCTACCAGCGCCCAACTCCATACCCCGCTGGATGTCGCGGTGGACGCGGCGGCCAATGTCTATATCGCCGATTCCGACAACAATGTGATCCGGGAAATCGACGTCCACAACGGCTATATCAACACTATTATCGGCACCGGCGCTACCAGCAATGCGTTGAACCACCCCACGGCGATCACGCTCGATTCGGCGGGCAACCTTTACATTTCCGACGCCGGCAACCACCGCATCGCCAGGTACGCGGCCGGGGTGGTGACAACCTATGCGGGAGATACGGTGGACGGCTACACCGGCGATGGCGGCCCGGCCACTTCCGCCGAAATCAGCACTCCGCAGCAACTGGTATTCGACGCCGCCGGCAATCTCTACTTCGCCGATTCCACCAACGGGGTGATTCGCATGGTGACGCCGGGCGGCATTATCACCACCGTGGTGGGAAACGGCTCGGCTGCATATACCGGCGACGGCGGCTTGGCCAAATCGGCCGGCCTTTTCATTCCGCAGGGCGTGGCGGTAGATCCGGCGGGAAACCTGTACGTGGGCGACACGCAGAACAACGTGATTCGGGAGGCGTCGCCAGCCTACCCGGGCATCTCCACCGGCGGCGTGGTGGACGCTGCCAGCTACGTCCCTCAACTGGCTCCGGGGGCCCTGGCCAGCATTTTCGTGAGCAACCTTCCACCGGTGACGGCCACCGCGAGCCTGCCGTTTTCGACAACCTTTCAGGGCGTCTCGCTCACTGTAAACGGGCTGAATGCGCCGATTCTGGGCGTGTACGGCGACGCCAACCAGGTGAATTTCCAGGTGCCGTATGAAACCCAGGCCGGAGCGGCCAGCATCGTAGTGACTGTAGACAGCCTGGTCAGCAATCCAGTGACTGTGCCGGTGACTGCCACGGCTCCCGGGCTATTCCTGGTGGGGTCGAGTCCGGCGGTGCAGAATTATCCGGCCTATACGCTGAATTCCAGCGGCAATCCGGTGGCGGCCGGCGGCACCATCATCGCTTATCTTACGGGTGCGGGCGCGGTGACACCGGCTGTGGCGGACGGCGCACCGGCGCCCGCTTCCACTCTGACGCACACGGCCATCTTACCGACGGCGACGATTGGAACCGCGGCGGCTCAAGTCTCCTTTTCCGGGCTGGCGCCGGGCTTCGTGGGACTCACCCAAGTAGATATCACGGTACCATCAGCCCTGGCAGCCGGAAGTTATCCGCTGGTGATTACCTACTCCGGGCAATCGACAGTGGCTGGCACCCTCTGGGTGAAGTAGGGGCGGCAGGGTCAGGCGCGGGCGGCGGCGACGAGGCTTGTTCATTCGTTAAGTTGCGATAGTCTCGCCCTCCGGCATGTCGTCCCGGCTTGTGTTCCGGTACTGGTCCTTGATATCCCAACCCTGGCTCTTCAGAAACCTGTTACCTTTGAGGACTCCGACGATAGTGCCGGACGCAGCCGCATTGTTATCGGCATCCCATCCAAAGTTGAAGGCAGCTCGCACGGTCTGGGCCCAGTCGCCGTCACCATAGAGCAGGGCCGAGAGGGTCGACGCTCCATTCAGCCAGACGCTGTTCCGGTCGCGCATGTCCTGGCCGCCGTACTTGCAATACTTGTCCCTGGTGAGTTTCCGGGTCGCGCGCCAGTCGCGAGGGTTCTCCTGGTACCAACGACGTACGTCGAACATGATCCGCATCATGACGCTCTTCGGATCGAGCGCCGCCGCGCCGGCGTCCAGGATCTTATTCATGTCATCGGTCAGGAACGCGGTGGCGATCATGGCATCCATCATCTGTGTAGACTGAACGGCTTCCCCGTCGACGCTCACATGGGTGTAATGGATTCCGATTCGCGCCGCCGCCTGGGGCATGCCCGGCGAAATCAAGCCCCAACTCTCGCTGACGAACTGGCCGGACAGCTTGAAATCGGCCCAGGGATTGATCTCAATACGGCCCGTGAGCGGAGGATCAATGCCGAGATCCATGATCTGGCGCAGGTACAAGTGGGAGCACCAGATCCGACGGTTGATGTGTTTTTTCCAAATCTCCGAGATGCGCCGGTACGAAATCAACAGGCTCCTGGCCCTCTGGATTTCGACGATATAGGGCCATTCGATGTCGGTATCGTCGTCGGTCCACCCACCATCGGGCAGCGAGGGCGTGTATTCCCTCACGTCGCCAGGTTCGAGAATGTACTTCATCTCGTATTTGAGACCGTTGAGGTCCCCAACAATCTGACCGAGGAATCCCCCTCGGATTTTGTCTTCCAGAACATCGGACGGAATCTCGACCGTGGCGCCGTGTTGGGTCTGAGCCAGCAGCGGCAGTCCCGCCGCCACCAGCATGAAGTCGCGTCTGTGAATGGAAACCTCCTTTTGCCTGCCTGGTCGTGGATATATGCGCCTACTCCATTCGGACTTTGAAGACGAGATAGGTGCAACGCTTCCCCGCTTCGACGCGCAACTGGTGGGGCATTTTCGCCGGAATGTGAACCATGTCGCCGGGCGACAGCCTCTTGGCTACTCCGCCGTCAATGGATTTGCCGCGGGTCTCGCCGGCAGCCGTGTTCACCGGGTCCACGATGACACCGCCCACCGTCAGGCCGGTCTCTCCCGAGGTGACGATAATCAGGTCGGCCATGGTTTCATGAGCTTCGGCCGGAGTTGCGCCTTCCAGGCGTTCCAGAATTACGGCGTGATTTCCCCAATTTTCCATTCGATCCACGCCCTGCCGGTATTGATTCAGCTTGAGCGCCTCGGCACGGGTCTGCAACTCGGATGCGGTCCACATCTGGAACCCGGCCGGGTCTTCGGCCAGCAGAGGGAGTGCTACAGCCAATAAAAGGAGCTTCATTGGTAGATTATGGCGCGGTTCCGGCGTTACCGCTGGCCCGTTTCCATGTAACCCCCCTTTCGATCTCGCCTTCGATCAACAGGTGGTCCGGCGTGTAGATGTACTCGTCGAGCGTGGTCGCGATCTGCCGCACTTTGAATGGCGTCAGAAAGCCGTCGTTGATGCCGTCCTTCAGCGAGTAGATGTACACCGGATCGCCGAAGTAGGCGTAGGTGTCGACGTTGTCTTTACGCTTGGGCGTCACCACCGCCTCGCCGCCGTTGGGATTCTTCACGGAAAAGGTCGCACGTCGCCGGGTCGATGGTCTTCGCGTCCACGGTCCAGGATTTAGCCGAATCGGCGCGCGTCTTCTGCAACTGGACGAACTCGGCTAGGTCGTCGTCGTTGAGCGGGTTGGTCTTGCCCAGGTTGCGGCCGGGGTCGAGCTGGTAATACCAGATCTTCCGCGTCGTCATGCCCTTCTCGAAGAACAGCACCACGGTCTTCACCCCCGCGCCCTGGAACGTGCCGCCGGGCAATCGAGCACCGTGTGCAGGTTGCTGCTTTCGAGCAGCAGCTTGCGCAGGCTCACGGAGGCGTTATCGGTATTGGAGAGGAACGTGTTCTTAATCACCACCCCGCCGCGCCCGCCCGCGCTCAAAATTTTGTTGAAATGCTGAAGGAAAAGGAACGCCGTCTCGCCGGTGCGTATGGGGAAGTTCTGCTGCACTTCCTTCCGCTCCTTGCCGCCGAAAGGCGGATTGGCCAGCACGATGTCGAAGCGGTCTTTTTCCTGCTACGTCGGTGAGGGTATTGGTGTGGTTAATATTCGGCGCGTCGATGCCATGCAGGATCATGTTCATGATGCCGATGACATAGGCGAGCGACTTCTTTTCCTTGCCGGTGAACGATGTCCCGGCTGGCGCGCCCGCGCCGCCGGCCCGTCTCCACGGCTGTTACAATTCCTTCAGCCCACCCTTCAGCCATGGCCATCTTGCTAAGCTGCACAAATTTGCACAAAAGCTTCGGCTCCCGGCAGTTGTTCCGGGGTATTTCGCTGGGCATCTCCGAGGGCGAACGGCTGGGCTTGATCGGCGCCAATGGCTGCGGCAAATCGACCCTGCTGCAGATCCTGGCCGGACGCCTCGAAGCCGATTCCGGCCAGATCGCCAC
>JBEKZL010000144.1:0-19085 GCA_049509915.1 Bryobacteraceae bacterium
TCGCTCGCCGTGGCCGATTACGCCGATGGCCATCTCTATCCATTGAACCTCCGGCCGCTTCCCAAGACCCGCTTCCCGCTCGACAACATCGACATGCCGTGGGTGGGGGTCTGCGACGTGGATCGGGGCTTCGGATACGCCCTGATCGCTGACACGCCGGACGATGGATACATCGAACTGCGCGCCGTGCCCGGCGCCCAGGTCTCGGCGCCGCGCCTGGTGTGGACAGCCAGCTATCGTCAGTTCCGCTATCCCAGGCGGGCCATCTACCACTTCGCTGCTACAGGCGGCTATGTGGCTCTCGCCAAGCGCTACCGCGAATACGCTCGCACGCTCGGCGTAGTGACGCCATTCGCCGAAAAGCTGAAACAAAATCCGAATTTGGCCCGCCTGTTCGGCGCGCCCGACGTGTGGGGCGATGGTACGCTGGGCTTCGCGCGCGAGGCCAAAACGGCCGGTGTAGACAAGATGCTGCAGCACACCAGCGGTTCGGAAGGCGTCCGCCGCGGTGTTACGGCCGAGGACATCAAAGCGATCGATGCGCTCGGCTACCTGACCAGCACATACGACGTCTACGCCGACGTCCTGCCGCTCGAGCCCGGCCATGAGGTGACGCCGCATAGCGATCGGGTTCCGGAAAACGTGGTTCTGCGCGCCGATGGCCAGCGCATGACCGCCTGGCTCACCTGGGACAAGAAACAATATATGAAACGCTGTCCGGCCTTATGGATCGAGGTGGCCAAACTCGTCATCCCCAGAGACCTGGCGCTGTTCCCGTACATCGGCCGATTCATCGACGTCATCACTGCGGAGGGCCTCTACGAATGCTTTGACGACCACCATCCGCTCACGCGCACCGGGAAACGCGAAGCCAACACCGCGATGCTTCGCTACGTGCGCTCACTGGGGCTGGTGGTGGGCTCCGAACACGGCCGTTGGTGGGCCGTGCCCCACGTCGACTACATCGAAGGCATGATGAGCGGCGGCTTCGCTTCGTGGCCATCCGGCCACCTGATCAGGCCCAAGACGAAAGACCAGGCGTTCGACGGCCCGTCCGGCAACCATTACCCAAGCTGGGAGGCGTACGCAAAATGGGGCATCGGGCACGAGTACCGGATCCCCTTGTGGGAACTGGTGTTTCACGACTGCATTGTATCGACGTGGTATTGGGGCGACTCGAGCGACTTCCTGCTCGCCGCGGCGCCCGAGATCACGCTCAAAAAGGACGCCTTCAACATCCTCTACGGGACCATGCCGATGATGTGGGCAGGGCCCAACGGCTCATGGACGTCCGCGCGCGAAGTTTTTCTGCGTACCTACCGTAACACTTGTAAGCTGCATGAGGCGATTGCAGCGAGCGAGATGCTCAGCCATGAATTCGTTACCCGCGACCGGGCGGTGCAACAGACGCGATTTGCCGACGGCACGCGCGTATTGGTGAATTTCGGCGAGAAGCCCTACACGGCCGGGATCGGCGGGCGGGTACACGTGCTTCCGCCCAACGGCTTCGTGGCGAAGGGGCCTCGCATCGAACAGTCCATGGACCTGGTGAACGGGCAAGTGGTAACGACCATCCAGGCGGGGTCGTATCGTTATCAAGGACGCTGAGCGCGGGTGACGGCGATGTCGCTTCCTACGCGAAGCCCGGCCGGATGTATACTGAGGGCGAGCCGGGATGGCCAAACGGAACTCCGACTTCATAATCGATAAGGGAGTCTCAAACTATGAAAGCAAACAGGCGCCAGTTCATCCAAACAATTGGGACGGGCGCATCCGGAATTGCACTTGCGGCAACAGCGATCTCCACGGGATGTTCCCGGGCGTCCGATGAAAGCAAGGATGGGCAGCTTCTGCTTGTCGGCGACAACATAGCCGTCGCGAATACCCAATACGGAAAAGTCAGAGGATACGCGCTCCGCGGAATCAATTACTTCCTCGGCATGCCCTATGGCGCGGATACCTCCGGGGCAAATCGGTTCATGCCTCCGCAGAAACCGAAACCCTGGACTGATGTATACCCGGCGCTCTGGTGGGGCACTACGGCGCCTCAGGACATGGAGAACCGGTATGCCAACAAATACGGTTCATTCCGGGATCACTGGAACTATGCCGACATAAGCGAGGATTGTCTCCGGATCAACGTCTTCACGCCTGCCATCAATGACGGCCAAAAAAGACCGGTGATGTTCTGGATCCACGGCGGCGGCTTCACGGCCGGCAACGGGATCGAACAGGATGGGTACAACGGCGAAAACTTCGCCCGGTTGGGTAACGCGGTTTTTTGCTCCATCAATCATCGCCTGGGGCCGCTGGGATTTTGCGATCTTGCCGGGGTAGGCGGAGAAGACTTCGCCGCGTCCGGGAACGTAGGCATGCTGGATATCGTGGCTGCGCTCGAGTGGGTTCGGGACAACATCGCGGGCTTTGGCGGCGATCCGGGGAACGTCACCATTATGGGGCAGTCCGGCGGCGGCGCCAAAGTCTGCAACCTCACTGCGATGCCTTCGGCCAAGGGATTGTTCCACAAAGCCGTGGTATTAAGCGGGGCATCCCGGAGATCGGGGGACAAGGCTTTTGCCGAGAAGTTGGGCGCCGCCGTGGTGAAACAAGCCGGGCTGAAGCCCACCGAGCTAAAGAAACTGCAGGCTATGCCGTGGAAAGATTTTTATGCCATCGCCGCCAAAACCGAACAGGATTTGGCCAAAGAAGCGGGACCCGCGGGCATGATGACACACGGATTCAACCCCGTCGTGGACGGCAAGATTCTGCCCCAGCATCCTTACGACCCCGAAGCTGCACCCACGGCAGCCGATGTGCCGATGATCATCAGTTCGGTGCAGAACGAAATGTCGCCCAGTTGGAACGATTCCTCGCTGGAATCGATCACGCTGGAACAGGTGGCGGACAAACTCAGGGAAAGAGCCGGTTTCGCCCCAGGCTTCGGCGACAAAGCCAAGGACGTCGTCGACTCCTATGCGAAAGCCTTCCCGGGCAAAAAGCCGGTGGAAATCTGGTCGCTGATCAGCAGCAACCGGCAATCCGTGGTGGCGCTCGCGGATGTGAAGTCCAAGCAGCCCGCCCCGGTATTTGTCGATTGGTTCACCTGGCAGCCTCCGTTATTCGACAACCGCATGCGCGCGTTCCATTGTGTGGATATTTGTTTTTGGTTTTACAACACGGATCTCATGCTGACCCACACAGGCGGCGGCCCCAAACCAAGAGCACTGTCCGCCAAAATGGCCGGTGCTTTGCTGCAATTCATGAAGACTGGCGATCCCAATGGGGGCGGACTTCCCACCTGGCCCAAGTATTCCTCCGCCAACGGTGAAACCATGGTCCTCGATGAGACCTGCGCGGCGAAGAACGACCCGGACAGGGAAGCCAGGAAAGCGCTGCCGCAATTAACTTAGTACTCGCTTTCGCAATTACAGACTCATATTCGGCAATCGCTCCCTGGCGGTCGCGGCTCGGTTTCGCGCGTTTCCGAGCCGCGACCGTGAAGGGAAGCCGCACGCTGCGCAACTGTCCACGCGGCGTCACTCGTCGGTGCAATTGCACCACGTGCCATCGGCCTTAAAGTGCGGCCAGGGGCCATTGGTGCGAAAGCCCGATGTGATGATCTTGTCGTACTCCGGCGTCGGCTCGAAGAAACCGGGCTCGCGCAGGTGCTCCTTGACGACGTCCTCGTTCAACTCCAGGCCCAGGCCCGGCGAGTCTGGCACGCGGACGTAGCCGTCGTCGACGATTGGCTTCTCCACGCCCTTCACCAGGTCTTGCCACCAGGGCATGTCGGCGGCATGCATCTCGATAGCTACGAAATTGGTGGTCGTCAGGGTCGCGGCTACGTGCGCCATGGCAATCATGCCAATCGGAGATCCCGGCAGGTGGATGGCGGTTTTGATGCTGTGCGCCGCCGCATAGTCGGCAATCCGCTTGATCTCCAGCATCCCACCGGAGAAAACATAGTCGGGGTGGATGATATCCACCGCCTGGTTCTCAATCAGTTCGCGGAAGCCTTCCACGCCGAAGGCCATCTCCCCGGTCAGGATCGGGGTGGTGGTGTTCTGGCGGATCTCCTTGAACTCGCGCCAGCGAACCGAGTTTCTGCCGATCAGGTCCTCGGCCCAGGCCAGACCGTAGGGCTCGAACGCTCTGGCGTAGCGGATGGCGTCCTTCACGCTCATCCTCTCCTCCGGCTGGACGAAGTGGTCGCCGGCAATCGGCACGCCCTTGCCCAGTACGTCGCGCGCGGCGGCCAGGTATTCGCAAAGATAGCCGAGGCCTTTGTCGGTGGCGATGCCGTTGGGGAAAACCGCGCCTGGGCGGTCCGCCACCAGCGGGGTCTCCAAATCCATCTTGAAGGACCGGAAGCCCATTTTCCGCCGCCGGTCGATGCGCTGCGCATACTGTTTTGGTTCTTTGGCGCCGGCGGTGTCGGCATAGAGCAAAACCCGGTTCTGCACTTTCTCGCCCAACAATCGCCACGCGGGTACGCCGTATACCTTGCCGGCAATATCGTGCAGCGCCAGGTCGATGGCGCCGTAACCGCTGTTCCAGAAACTCTGGCCGACCGAGCCGCGCAGGGGCCGCAGAATCGCCTCGATCTCCACCGGGTTCCTGCCCACCAGGTAGGGCTTCAGCATCAGGGCGGATCCCTTGACGCCGGCGGCGAAGACTTCACCCAGCCCGTACACGCCCTGGTTGGTATCGATACGGATGAGCGGGTAATCGTAATACGCCGCCACCGTGGCGGCGCGAATATCGGTGATCTTCAGATTACTCGGAGCCGAAAAGCGATTCACGGGCTGCGCCGGATTCGCCCGACCTGAGGCGGCCGTCACCGCCATTTTCAATAGAGAGCCGGCCGCAGTGCCGCCGGCTACACTTCTCAACAGGTTGCGTCGTGTGACGCTCGATCTTCCTGTCCCATGCATGATGAACGGCTCCTTTTCGATGAACGCTATCTCAGCCTGAGTTCCCGCTGGATTTCGCCGGTGACCCGGGCTTCGCTCTCACCCACGAACATATTCACTTCGCTGCGGATGCCGAAGCCGGGAAGATACACGCCTGGCTCGATCGAAAAGCACGTCCAGGGGATCACGCGCCGGTCGTCGTGGTTTTCCAGGTTATCCATGTTGGCGCCGTTGCCGTGTACTTCGGTGCCGATGGAATGGCCCGTGCGGTGGGTGAAGTATTCGCCGAAACCGGCCTGGCGGATGACGTCCCGAGCCGCATCGTCCACCTGGTAACCTTCCAGTGCCTCTCGCGCGGCTACGGCGCTCTTCACCCGTTCGATGGCTGCATCGCGCGCTCCCGTGACTACCTCGAACACGTTGCGGATTTCCTCGGGCGGGTTCTCACCCAAGAAGTGCGTCCAGGTGATGTCGTAGTAGACGGCATCCGGCTGCGCCAGCTTGGCCCACATGTCGATCAGCAGCAGATCGCCCGAATGAATCGGCTGGCTCAGTTCTTCGGTGGGCTCGTAGTGCGGGTTCGACGCGTTGGCATTAACTCCCACGATGGGGCCGTGATCGGTCTCGAGGCCGGCCGCCTCGAATCCGCCGCGAATGAATTGCTTCACCTCGACTTCCTGAATGGGCGCGCCATTGGCGGTGCGCTCCCGAACCATGGCGAAAGCCGCCGAGCGCACCCGGTCCACCCGTCGCCCCGCTTCCAGGTGGCTTTCAAGCTGCGCCGCGCTCCATAGCGCCTCAAAAGCCTGGATCAGCTCGGCAGAGGTCGCCACTTCCAGGCCCACGCTCCGCACCAGCTCCACGGTCCCCGCGTCGACCATTGCCACGTACGGAATGGCGCACTTGGGCGAATACTGCATGGCCACGCGTTTCAGGCCGCCGGTGATCTTGGCCAGCCCGGCGACTTGCTCTCCCCAGCTCGAATACAGGTTCTTTTCGCCGGGCAGCGGGTCCAGCATATTCGCTTCGATGCGATGCACCAGCCCGCGCGGCTCGCCCTCGGCCGGCACCAGGTAATACCAGCGCCGCGTCGGGGTGCGCGGTACCGCGAGGTGCAGCACGCGATACGCCAGCGGGTCGCGAAAATGATGGTCGAAGAACAGCCAGCCGTCCAGCCGCTGTTCGCGCAATTCCTGTTGCAGGCGGGCAAGGTCCATATCGCATTCTATGGTAGCCGATGGCCGCGCTATGATGGCAGTCGTCGCTCCCATGCCTAACCCGTCTTCCGAAAGCCGGCTCTTCGTCCCCCTGCTCGTGCTTTCCACCGCCAGCGGTTGCTCGGCGCTGATCTATGAAATCGTCTGGTATCACCTGCTGCAGCTCGCCATCGGCTCCACCGCTATTTCGCTCGGATTTCTGCTGGCCGCTTTCATGGGTGGGCTCTCGCTCGGAAGCGCCGGCTTCTCGCGGCTTAACCTCGCCGGCCGCCAGCCGCTGCGAGTCTACGCCTCGCTGGAGCTTGGAATTGCCGCTTGCGGCGTGCTGCTGCTCCATCTGATGCCGCTGATCACGAGCGTCTACTTCGCCGGCGCGGCAACCGGCACGGCGGGCATGCTGATGCGCGGCCTGCTGTGCGGCATCTGCCTGCTGCCGCCGACCATTTTGATGGGCGCATCGCTGCCGGCCATCGTGCGCGCCCTCGAAGACCAGCGTGCGAGCGCGGCTTCGTGGGGCTGGCTCTACGGCTTGAACACGCTGGGCGCGGTGCTGGGCTGCCTGGCCGCGGGCTTCTATCTGCTGCGCCTTTACGACGTTTACGTCGCCACCTATACCGCAGTCGCGCTCAACCTCCTGGTAGCGCTGCCGGCATGGCGTCTTTCGAAGCCCGTGCCCACCGGCACCGAACGCGCGGAATCCGCCGCACCGGCGCCTATCCATTGGTCGATCTATGCCGCCATCGCTCTTTCGGGAGCTTCGGCCCTCGGCGCCGAAGTGGTTTGGACCCGCCTGATGGGGATGCTGCTCGGTTCCACGGTCTATGTCTTTTCCATTATTCTGGCGGTTTTTCTGGGCGGAATGGCGGTGGGCAGCACGGTGTGTTCCTGGCTGATCGAGCCGGAACCCGGCGCCGGGCGCGGCGCGGAATGGGCCCGCGTGGCGCTCGGCTGGTGCCAGGTGCTGCTGTTGCTCGCCATCGCGTGGGCCGGCTGGATCATCACCGCTTCCCTGCCCTACTGGCCCATCAACCCGTTTCTGTCCGCAAGCCCCTGGTATACGTTTCAAATCGATGCCGCGCGCTGCCTTTGGGCAATCCTGCCGGCCGCTCTGCTGTGGGGCGCCAGTTTCCCTCTGGCGATGGCGGCAGCGGCAACTGCGGAGGCCGACCCCGGCACCGTGGTTGGCCGGATCTATGCCGCCAATACCCTGGGTGCGATAGCCGGAGCGCTCGGCGTCAGCCTGGTCCTGATACCGGCATTCGGCACACATTTCTCGCAGCGTACGCTGGTGGCGCTGGCCGCGCTGGGAGCCATCGCCGCGTTTCTTCCCGCGATGATTGGCAAACAGGCGCCCGGCAAGCGCACCGCGGCAGCGATAGCGGCAGCCGTAGCGGCGATTCTGGCGGCCATCCTGATTCGCGCGACCGGCTCCATTCCCGGCGAAGTGGTCGCCTACGGCCGCCGCTCCGCCATTTACGCCGGCAGGGCGCAGATCGTCGAGGTCGTGGAGGGCCGCAATTCCTCCGTGGCGATTTCGCGCTGGAGCGACGGCGCCACCGAAATCGACGTCAACGGCCACGTGGAAGCCACCAACGAGCCGTTCGACATGAAGCTGCAGCGCATGGTGGGGCACCTGCCGGCCATCATCCATCCCAATCCGCGCTCCGTGCTGGGCATCGGTTTCGGCGCGGGCGTTTCGGCCGGTACCTTCACGCGATATCCCACCATCCAACACATTACGGTTTGCGAAATCGAGCCCGTCATCCCGCCCACGTCCACGCGCTATTTCGGCCACGAAGACTATAACGTGCTGCACGACCCGCGCACCCGCATTGTCTATGACGATGCCCGGCATTTCGTTCTCACCACCAGGGAAAAGTTCGACATCATCGCTTCCGACCCGCTGGACGTCTTCGTCAAAGGCACGGCGGCCATCTATTCCGAAGAGTACTTTGAAGCCATCAAGCGCCACCTCAACCGCGGCGGCATGTTCACGCTTTATGTCCCGCTCTACGAGAGCGACGCGCGCACGGTGAAGAGCGAACTCGCCACTTTCTTCGCCGCCTTCCCCAACGGCACCGTCTGGGCCAATACCATCGATGGCCGCGGCTACGACATGGTCTTCATGGGTCAGGCGGAGCCGCTGCGCATCGATCTCGACGCGATCGAAGCTCGCTACCTCAGACCGGATTATGCTCCCGTCGCGGAATCCCTGAGTGAGATCGGCGCCGCCGGCCCGTTGGCCCTGTTTGCCACCTATGCCGGCCGGCGGGCAGATTTGGGCCCATGGGTGGAAGGCGCCGAAATCAACCGCGACCGCGATCTGCGTTTGCAGTACCTGGGAGGCTGGGGCATCAACAGCAGCCTGGAAGATGTGATTTACCGTGACATGATACAGTTCCGCCGTCCGCCCGAGGGCTTGTTCCAGGGTTCCCCCGAACGGGTCGCCGCCGCGCTGGCGCAACTGGGCGCGGCGAAGTAGCGTGAGGTGGGTCCCCGCCTTACCCGCCGATGGCATACATGGGACGGGGCGGCGCCACAAACCGGCCGCTGTTGATTTCATGGCCGGCCCACTTGCCGGCGATGTTGCGGCGGATGGCGGCGGCGATGGCGGCATCGGGCGCACCGGAACGAAGCAGCCCCTTTACGTCGTCTTCTTCCAGGGCGAACAGGCAGTAGCGCAGCTTGCCGTCGGAGGTGAGCCGGATGCGGTTGCAATTGCCGCAGAAGGGACGGCTCACCGACGCAATTACGCCGACGCGCCCGACCCCGTCGGCGAAGGCGTATTCGGAAGCGGGGGCGCGCGGGTCCGGGTCGGGCACCGGATGGAGCGGGGCGATTTCGCGCGCGAGCACGGCCAGAATCTCGTCTGCCAGCAGCACCTTGCCGCGGTCCCAAAGGTTCTGCGTATCGAGCGGCATGAACTCGATGTAGCGGACCTCGAATCCGTTGCGGCGGGCGAATTGCGCCAGCGGCACGATGTCCGGCTCGACCAGGTTCTTGACGGCGACGGCGTTCAGCTTGATGTTGACGAAACCGGCGCGTTTGGCGGCTTCGAGCCCGGCCAGCACGCGCTCCAGTTCGTCGCGCCGCGCGATCTCGATAAAGCGCTGGCGGTCGAGCGTATCCAGGTGAACGTTCAGGCGGCGCAGCCCGGCGGCGTAGAGCGGCTCGGCAAACCGGTCGAGCAGGACGCCGTTGGTGGTGAGCGCCAGGTCGCGGATGCCGGGAACGGCCCCCAGCCGGGCGATGAGCTCGGGCAGGTCGCGCCGCACCAGCGGTTCGCCGCCGGTCACGCGGACTTTGTCGACGCCGAGGGTGACCGCCACGCGCACGAACCGCTCGATTTCCTCGTAGGTCAGAATCTCGCGGTGCGGCGTGAAGGGAACGCCGGTCTCGGGCATGCAATAGGTGCAGCGGATGTTGCAGCGGTCGGTTACGCTGATGCGCAGGTTATCGTGATGCCGCCCGAAAGAATCGGTGAGCGGAAGCTGGCGAATCGCGGTCACTTCAGCGCCAGCATGCGCTCGAGCGGCACCAGCGCCCGCGCCATGATCTCCGGCGACAATTCCACGCAGGGCGTGAGATCGCGCAGGGCGTTACGCAGCTTTTCGAGCGTGTTCAACTTCATGTACGGGCACTCGCTGCAATTGCACTGCTCGTTGGCCACGAAATAAAACCGCTTGCCGGGCGATTGCCGCTGGAGCGAAAATCGCACGCCGCTTTCCGTCATGACGATGAACTCCCGCACGTCGCTCGACGAGCAGTATTCGATGATGGCCGACGTAGAGCCCACAAAATCCGCCATGGCCAGCACCGCTTCAGTACACTCCGGATGGGCCACCACTTCGGCCCGCGGATGCTCCAGCCGCGCCTCCGCCAGCCGCCGCGCGGGAAACGTGTCGTGTACGAAGCAGGCGCCATCCCACACTTCCAGATTCTCGCGACCGGTCTTGCGCTTCACAAATGCTCCCAGATTCCGGTCCGGAAGGAACATCACCGGCTTGTCCCTGGGGATGGAGTTCACCACCTTTGCGGCATTGCGCGAGGTACACAGAATGTCACTTTCGGCTTTCACTTCCACCGAGGTGTTGATATAGCTGACGATGGCATGATTGGGGTGCGATTGGCGGAAGGCGCGCACGGCCTCCACCGGGCAGCTCTCCACCAGGCTGCAACTGGCGTCGCGGTCCGGCACCACGACAATCCGGCCGGGGTTGATCACCTTAGCGGTTTCCGCCATGAACCAGACGCCGCAAAAGGCGATCACTTCGCCCGAAAAGTCGCGCGCCTTGCGGGCCAATTCCAGGCTGTCGCCGATGACGTCGGCCAGCTCCTGAATTTCGGGTTCCTGGTAATGATGCGCCAGCAACGTGGCATGGCGCTGTTTCTTGAGATCCAGGATCTCATCGACGATCGTTGTCGAGGCAATCATGAGGAATACAGACGAAGTGCTACTCCGATTTTAACAGCCCGGCGATAATAGAAAAGTGCGGGTAGTGCTGATTTCAACCTACGAGCTGGGCCGTCAGCCGTTCGGGCTGGCTTCTCCGGCCGCGTGGTTGCGTGAAGAAGGCCACAGTGTGGTGTGCGCCGATATTTCGCGCTCCCCGCTTGGGGCTGCGGCGCTGGCCGAGGCGGAGCTGGTCGCCTTCTACCTGCCCATGCACACCGCCACGCGGCTGGCGCTGCGTCTGCTCGATCGGGTGCGAACCTTGAACCCGCGGGCCGTGCTGTGCGCCTACGGCCTTTATGCGCCGCTGAGCGAGACCATTTTGCGGCAGGCTGGCTTCACTCATATTATTGGAGGCGAATTCGAGCAGCCGCTGGCCGACCTGTGCCGGACGCTGGCGGGCGCGGGTACGGCGGTGCCATCCAGTATGGTCTCGCTCCATCGCCAGCAGTTTCGCGTGCCGGACCGCGCCGGGCTTCCACCCCTGGCGGCCTACGCCCGGCTGGCGGTGGGCGGCGCGACCCGGACCGTGGGCTACACCGAAGCCACCCGCGGCTGCAAGCACCTTTGCCGGCATTGCCCCGTGGTGCCGGTATACGGGGGCAAATTCCGGGTGGTGCAGGCGGAAGTGGTGATGGAAGATATCCGCCGGCAGATCGCCGCCGGTGCCCGGCACATTACCTTCGGCGATCCGGATTTTCTCAACGCTCCCGGCCACGCGGTTCGGCTGGTGGAGGCATTGCACCGCGAGTGGCCGGAGATCACCTACGACGCGACCATCAAAATCGAGCACCTGCTGGCGCATCGCGATCTGGTGCCGGTTCTGGCCGCCACCGGCTGCCTGTTCGTGACCAGCGCGGTGGAATCGCTGGACGATGCTGTGCTGGCCACGCTGGCCAAAGGCCACACCCGCGCCGGGTTTCTCCAAGCCCTGGCGCTTACCCGTGCCGCGGGGTTGCCCCTGGCGCCGACGTTCATTCCTTTCACTCCCTGGACTACGCTTGCCGGCTACCGCGCCTTTCTCCGGGAGATTGCCGAGCTCGGCCTGATCGATTCGGTGGCGCCTATCCAACTCGCCATCCGCCTGCTGATTCCGGAAGGCTCGCTGCTCATGGAATTGCCGGAAATCCGGCGGCGGGTGGACCCCTTCGACCCGCGCTCTTTGGCCTACCCGTGGCGGAACGACGAAACTGCCGTGGACCATCTGCAAGCCGCGATTCAGACTTTGGTTCAGGCCCAGGAACGCCGCCACGCACCCCGAATCGACATTTTCCGCCAGATCTGGAGCGCCGCTCAAACCGCCGAGTTCCCGGATATCCCGCTCGCCGCCCGCGCCACCATTCCCTACCTGACCGAACCCTGGTACTGTTGAGCGGAACCCTCCGAAGGGCAGGTTGCCCTTGTATAAAACTATACAGCAAGCGCCACACGCAACCGCTCGGCGATAGCCGCCAGCGGTGTTTGTGGCCGTATTGGCCGTGCGAAAATCGCGGCCCCACTGAAGCGGGGTACCGGCAGGCGAACACTCCACCGAAGGATTACACGCCAAAAACCGTATAACCCATTTTGTCCCAGCGTCCTTCCACTTTGTCGGTATTTTCTCACGGCGAAGGTACACGGCTTTCGCGCCGTCCAGTACGTTTTGACCGGCCTTGATGTAGGGCGTCCAAAACAGGTGCTGGAGACAGTTTAAGAGGCCCGTTTTCGAGTAACTAAAAGCGCCATAATTCGGGTCGAAGAAAATGAATTCCTCGGCTCCCTTTTGATAAACCGCTACGGCATGCCCGCTCCCCCCCGCGGATGGACTAAAAGCCAGGATGGTGCAGCACCCTTGCTTAAAACCGTTGTGCTCCAACTCGTAGTGCCACTCACCGCCCGAACCGTAGGGTTTCTGGGGCTTTGAGCTGACCACTTTCAGCTTGCTAAACAGCTTCTTGGGCTCCTTCCTGCTTGCGAGGGTTCGTTGCTCCTTAAAACTCTTGTCGAGTCCCGCGGCAAAAGTTTCCCAATGGCGTCCGTCCGCACTCTCTGCCTTGTGCTGCGGATCCTCCTTTGCCGTCAAATTTAGTATCAGCGTGTCGATGTCTGTTTTGGTTAACGTTCCGGCCGGCTCCTTATCAAGCTTGAATTTGTCGAAAATTTTCCCCGGATCGCCAGGGACTTTCCAAAACTTCTTGAACAACTCTGCTTCAGCACTCGACACAGGAGCGCCTTTTCCATAACCCTTATAGTTAACTTCGGGCCTCTCCTTGAGGCTGTTCAGCAATGCCAGAGCCTTGACCTTGTTGGTGTCGCCGCTGACATAGCTGGGCGACTGGCCGGCATAGGCCGTGACCATACGCTTCACGGTTTCCTTGCGTCTGCCCTCTGAATTGGACGTCGTGTAACTCAGATAGTTCTCATCTCGGTCGGGTGCACTTTGAAGCACACGGCGAGCCCAGTCCAGGACCACACCGGCACAATAACCGCCTGTCAGGTCCACGCCATCAACAGTAGTATCTCCCCGGAAAGTTCCCTGGTTGAAATCTTCACCGATTTGCACCTGGGCGTTTCCGCCCCCGATCTCCTTCAGGTCGTCAATGACTGACACGCAGCTTCCCCCTTATTATGCCGATCGCCTCGGCGGCCGAAAACCGGCCATACGCGGCCACTTCAAGACCGGCCAACAGAATTGAAACGAAATAGGGATGTTCTAAAGTCGAAGATGGCCATTTCGTCAAGCAGTTTTTGGAATCCAGATCACAGGATGCACGGCGCACATTGACCATTTCGTGGCCTGGGCGCGGTATCCGCCGCATCTCGGTCACAACTTCCTCTGGCGGCATGGGACTTGGCAGCCTCAAACCGGGTCGCGCGGTGGGCGTATGCGCAGACGGAAGCCGCGAGTGGGCTTACTTGGCTGATGGCGGACGAGATGGTGCCGCTGGATCGGGGTTGGCGGGAGTTTCTTCTGGCGTAGTTCTCGCATCTTGCGGTAATACCGGGTCGGGGCGTTCCGTCACTTGTTCACCCTGCCCTGGTTCATCACGCGCCGCCTCGGGATCGGCCTTGCCGCGCTCCGGCTCTGGCGCTTTCTTATTGCCTGTCAGCACCGCGCCAAGCACCACAGCCGCTGGCACGGCGGCCAGCAACGCATACTTGATCTTGGTCTCGCGCGTAGCAGGCACTTTCGGAGGCACAATGCAGGCATCATGCGACTGGTCGATGGCCTTGCCAACGCGCATTTGGCTCAGGTCGTACTCGAACTGCTTGCCGCAGTCCAGGCAGACGACGTAGCTCTGACCATGCGGTCGGCCCGCCTTGGTGATGGGTGTCATCGGCCGGGTAAGGCGGCGGTGAGAACATCGGAGAAGTACGTTCAGCAAAGTGTCGATCATATTCGCCCCGACGAGGACCTCTACCAATATTCTCCCAAGTCGCGCAGCCCTGGTGCAGCCGCCTCACCAGGACGACATAACCAAGGCGAGCGCCAGTTCTCTTGCCAGTGCCGGGCGAAGGATGATGCTGGAACGCAAACCGCGCAGCGTCTTCACACGTTCTTGGCGTCTATGGGGTTTTCAGGCTAACGGGCCGGAGAGGAAATGCCGATAAACACCTGTGTGTAGGGAAGCGAGAGGGAATGAGACACATTTCGGACGAGTTGCTGGAGCGCTACGTCTTGCATAGACTTTCCGAGCCCAAAGCGGGGCCGGTCGAGAAGCACCTTTTGATCTGCGAGCCCTGCCAAGACAGGCTCGAAGCGAAGATCGAATTCGTGACGGCGATGAGAGCAGCGGCGACAGAGTTTATGAAATCCCGCACGGTCTGCGAGAGTGAGGACCGCCTTCAGTTGGTGCGTGGCGCTGTTGGCGCTCGTGGTGCCCTGTGCCTGCATCGGGCGAAGTGGGTGATCCAGTTTTGATTTTTTGTGCAGACTGGGTCGCTTACTTCGCCGGGCGGAACTCGAGCGTGCTTGCGACCTCTTCCCGGTTCCACGACATGGGGTAGCTGCGCGCGTGGTAGTAGCTGTCCCATTGGTCGCGGTAATGGCTGGACAGGATCTGGCCGCTCTGGCCGGTCACGATATTCAGCAGCGACCGGTCCCAATCGGCCAGGTCCGCGTTCATGCGCATGGAAGGGCCTACCGCGCGGGTGAACTGCTTCACGGTGATGGGCGAGCCACTCATCGGCACGGGACCGATATCGAAGTACGGGCCCACCCGCGGAACCTGGTGCAAGACCGGGTTGTGAATGGTAATCGTGGACCAGGCGCCGTACTTCCAACGTTTGGCGTCCCTGCCCTCAATCCGTTGAGCTTCTTCGAAGGCGTCGGAGAAAGCCGTTAGCAGCATGGTGTCGTAATCGGCGAACCAGCCGGCGGGCCGCTCGCGCAACAGGCGTTCGATGGAGGCGGTGGTGAACTTCGGAATATGGTCGATGTCGGTCCAACCCGGCGCAGCCGATTGCCACACCGCCGTGCGCACGTGCTGGAAAACCAGGGATTCCAGAAACGCGGCGGCGGAGCCGGTTTCCATCTGCCCGTTCCAACCAGCCAGTAGCGCGGCCGCCTCATCGAGGCTGGTGTTTCCCATCCGGTGGCGCCGGTAAGCTTCCGCAACCTGGGCCGCCAGGAACCTTTCGAACGAGGAGTAGACGTCGGTCTGCACGCCGATGAGATCGGCCGCGCGCCAGCCGCTGCGCGCAGCCAACCTGGCGCGGATCTGTCGCACGCGATAGGGAGCCGCGAAATGGCCGACGGGCGGGTAGGCGTATTGCCTGGGCAAGGGATCTTCTTCCGGAAAGGGGTCCTGGTTGGCGGTGGCAACCATTCCGGAAGGAGGATTGAAGGCCGAGGGCAGCTTGTCGAACGGAATGTAGCCATCCCAATCGAAGCGCGCCGACGACCCATCCACCGGCAGGTCGCCGCGGTATTCCCGCCGCAGGGGGATACGGCCGGCGGCGTGATAGCCGATGTTGCCGGCGCGGTCGGCGTAGACGAAGTTCGAGCCGGGGCCGGGGAAGCGCGCCAGTGCCGCCATGAACTGGGTCCAGTCCTGGGCGCGGTCGATATCCAGAATCGGGTATTGGAGCAGGCCGGGCTCAGCCGCCGTCCAGCGCAAAGACATGGCCTCTTTGCCTTCGGCCACGAACAGCGGTCCGTGGCGCGTCACCCAAACGTTCAGCTCTACACTGGGTTTGCCCTTGACCGGGATGATTTCCCGTTCCCGCCGCGCCTGCTCCACGTGCCCGTCGAACAGGTATTGCCCGGTCTCGCCCTCGATCTTTTCCACGAACAAATCTTGCACGCTGGCTTCGAGATTGGTGATGCCCCAGGCAATATTTTGGTTATGTCCGACCAGCACGCCCGGAAGGCCGGGAACGGTGACGCCGGATACATCTAACCCCGGCGCCGCGATGCGCGTCATATACCAGATGCCCGGCAGCGAGTACTCCAGGTGCATGTCGTTCGAAAGCAGCGGCTTGCCGGAAGCCGTGCGGCCGCCGCCCAGAGCCCACCCGTTCGAGCCGGGCAGGGGCGCGCCCAGAGCCCGCTCGTCGAACAGGTAGCGGACTTTGGCGGCATCGCCGGTGGCCAGCAACCCCCGCAGGGTCACCTGGTCGCGCCACGAGGTCGTCAGATCGCGGTACATGTAGAGGCTGAGCAGCAGCGAATCCACCACGCTCCAGGGACGAGGCTGATAACCGAGTAGAGTGAATTCCAGAGGAAGCTGGTTGAGGTGAGTGGCAAGGAAGCCGTTGACGCCGCGGGCGTAGGCCGCCATGGCGGCGCGGTCGGCCGCCGGCAGAGTGACGTAGGTTTGTTCGGCGATCCGGCGCATGCGTAGGCGGCGCGAATCGCGGTCGGATTCGAGCGCCGCCGGGCCGACGATCTCCGCCAGGTCTCCGGCCGCAACCCGCCGTAGCGAGTCCATTTGGAATAAGCGGTCCTGCGCGGTGACATAGCCTTGCACGAAGAGGGCGTCGTCGAGGCTGGCGGCACGAATGTGCGGCACGCCGCGCGGGTCGAAGGCGACCGTCGCGCCGGCCCTTACGTCTGTCTCGATGGTGCCGGAGCGGCGCGGCAGCGGGCGCCAAACGTACCAGAACAGCCCGGCCGCTACCACCAGCAGCGCAAGCGCGATAAGAATGTTGACGAATCGTAAGATTCGCGAACCCGTGGACCCCGTCATATCAGGCTACAGTTTCATCATAGCGGCTGGACGAGGTTTGAAGCCCGAAAAAGGCGCGGGTACGTGCCCTGGTAGGCCCGCTTCCCGAGGATCCGTAGGAAGCGGGCCCAATTACGTAACAGAGTGAGTTGGTTATTTATTTCGACGGGCGGGCCGCGCATTGGTTAGGCCGCCTCGGCTAGAATGAGGGCGGAAACTTTGTGACGTATTCACCGTTGCGAATTCTGCTGGTGATCTTTCTGATCGCCGTGAATGGACTATTTGCCGGCGCGGAAGTGGCGCTGCTTTCGGTGCGGCAATCGCGGCTGCGGCAGATGGCCGAGGACGGTCATGCCGGCGCGCAGGCGGCGCTGAACCTGCTGGCCAATCCCGGCCGCCTGCTCTCTGTAACCCAGGTCGGGGTCACGCTGGCAAGCCTCGGATTGGGCTGGGCAGGCGAGGGAACCCTGTACGGCCTGCTGATTTCGGCCGTCCATCCCACCACCCCAATGTTGATCAAATTGTTGCATGGAGCCTGTCTGGGGATATCCTTCCTCGCCATCAGTTATTTCCACGTGGTGCTCGGCGAAGTGGTGCCGAAGAACCTGGCCATTGCCAAGGCCGACCGGTTGGCCGCGCTGGTGGCTCCCGGTTTGCTCGTGTTCGACCGCTTGTCGCGCGCGTTCGTGGTGGTGATTGAACGGTCGGCGGGCGCCATCACCCGCGCGCTTGGCCTTGGGCGCGGCGGCCCCGGCGGCCATTCCACCGAGGAATTGAAGCTCATCGTCAGCTCCAGCCGCGGCCTGGGCTACCTTCCTGAAGCCCAGGAAGACATGATTCACCGCGTGCTCGATCTGGCATCCGTCTCTGTGCGCGAAGTCATGGTGCCGCGCAACGATATGGTTTCGATCGACATCGCCGCCTCGCTCGACGACGTCCTCCGCACCATGATCGAAGAGAAGCATTCGCGGCTGCCGGTCTATCAGGGGTCGCCGGAAAAAATCGTCGGCATCCTGCACTATAAAGACCTGCTGCCGGTTTGGGAGGAACGCCGCAACGCCATCCGTTCCGGCCGCCCGAGCCGCTCGTTTCGCATCAGCCGCCTGTTGCGCCAGCCGGTGGTGGTGCCCGAAACCAAGCCGCTCTCGCAGATGATCGAACAGTTCCGCCAGGGCGCCTCGCACATGGCCATGGTGGTGGACGAATTCGGCACCATCGCCGGCATGTTGACAGTGGAAGATGTGCTGGAACAACTGGTCGGGCGCATCGAAGACGAGCACGACGAACGCCTCCCGCGGCAGCTTCCGGAAGCCGAGGAACTGGAACTGGAAGGCGCCACCCGCATCCGCGATCTCGAAAGCGAGTTCGGCATCGCCATTCCCACCGATGCCGGATTCGAAACCCTGGCCGGCTTCCTGATGTTCAAGCTGGGCGAGATCCCGCGCACGGGCCAAAGCATCGTGTTCGAAGGCCGCAGATATACGGTGCTCGAAATGGAGCGTAACCGGGTGCTGAAGGTGCGGATCGAGAAGCTGCCGGAGGAGACGCCGGAAGGAGCGTGAACTCCGGTGGGGCGGACCCCCCTGGTCCGCGGCCGACCCCCCGGTCGGCCTTTCTTCCTTTTCGATGAGAATTCCGCCATACTTGCGCAACTACCTCGGTATGGCGCTCTACTGGCGGCGACTGCCGCACGACATGAGACTCAACGTCCCGTCTTCCTAACCTGGCGTCTCCACGGCAGCCTACCATCCCACCGTGCCAACAGGTCAGTCAGCACCGCCGCTCCGTTGCGAACGATCTCGACAGCGTCCGCCTCACTCATAGCCCTCAAAGCCTACACCAAATACCTCCGCAAATCCTCCATCCGGAAGCAATGCGCCTCCGCCGTCTCCTTCGTAATCCGGCCGGCGCGCACCAGTTCGGCTAGCGATTGTTCCATGGTCATCATGCCTTCGGCTTTGCTCGTCGAGATCTGGCTGCGTAACTGGTGGTCGTCGCCTTTGCGGATCAGGGCGCGCACGGCGTCGGTCGCGGTCATGATCTCGGTAGCCGGCCAGCGCGCTACCCCGTCGGCGCCGGGAACCAGTTGTTGGGCGACGACGGCGGCCAGTGCCAACGAGATCTGCTGGCGGATTTGCGGCTGGTTGGCGCTGGGGAACGAATCGAGTATCCGCGACACCGCCTGAACCGCATCGTTGGTATGCAGCGTGGAGAAAACCAGGTGGCCGGTCTCGGCCGCGGTCAGCACCGTGGCCATGGTTTCGGCGTCGCGCATTTCGCCCACCAGAATTACGTCCGGCGTCTGCCGCATGATGCTGCGCAGCGTGATGGCGAAATCCGGCGTGTCGCGCCC
>JBEKZL010000145.1:0-20570 GCA_049509915.1 Bryobacteraceae bacterium
CCGCCACGGCGCCCGTACAGGCGCTGGAAGTTACGCCGGACAAGAAAGTGGTTTGGGCGTTGCGCGCGTGGGGAAACCCGGTGGATCTCGGTCCCTCAACCACGCTTCAGTTACTCGACCAGCCGAGTGTTCCCGAAGCGGTGCATTTCGGCGATTTGAAATAGCGGGCCGCTATTGGCCATACGGCCGCTGCGCATTTGCGGTAGGCTCGGCGGGTATGTTGAACTTGCTCGCCGGGTCCGGTTACAGAGGATCGAATGGCGGCATGTCGAACAGGTATTTGGTGATCGGCAGTTTCGCGTGGCGGATACATTCCACGGTCCAGGAGGAGTCATCGAAGCCGGGCGCCTCGATTTCCCTCAAAGCTTATCACTACGTTCAAGAGAAGCGGCAACGAGCCTGATTTGCGTTTTCCGAAACTTGATACAATCAGCGCCGTCAGCCGAGGCTAGCGGATGCGGATGAGAGATCTTACCAGAATACTCGTATTTTTCCTTTCCTCACTCGCAGTGCCGGCACAGAGACCGTGGCAGCAGATCACGATTCCCTCCTTGCGCGACGTGGCCGCGAACTTCAAAGCGCCGCCCCGCGAATACGGCGCCATCCAGCCGTTTGCCAGTTGGAACGGTCCTGACCCCCAGGAAGTTCGCGCGAGAATCGTGCGGGATCTCGACCGGCTCGCGGCTAATGGAATCTTCGTGGTGAACCTTTCGCCGGGACGCGGCCAACCGAAGTACCTTTCGCCAGAGCATATGGACCAGGTGAAGTTCACGGTGAAGGAGGCGGCGAAGCGCGGGATGAGGCTATGGATCCAAGACGAGTCCGACTACCCCAGCGGGTTCGCCGGAGGGAATATCAGCAGGCAGTACCCGCTACTCGCCATGCAGGGCATCGTCGCCGATATCCGGGTCCACGTGGTGCCGGGCCAGACGCTCACCATGCCGGCGCCGCCTGACACTTTGGCGATCTACGCGACCAAAACGTCTACCGACGAAAAAATACAGGGCGTCACTCCCATTCCGGTTCCGCCGGACGGCCATCTTAAATGGACCGTCCCAGCCCAAGGGTCGACCCCCAACGAGCCCCGTCTTTCCTGGGAAGTAGTGTTTGTGCGGCACATCTACGTCAGTTCGCCGACGCGGAACTTCAATCGCGAGGACGGGACGCGAGCCAAGGATGCCCTCTACTCACTGATCGATTACCTGGATCCGGAAGCCACCCGCGCTTTCCTGAAAATCACACACGAAACTTACCGGCAGGCGGTAGGCGATCAGTTCGGCAAAATCGTTCTCGGCTTTTTCGGGGACGAGCCGGACTATAGCAGCGCCATTCCTTGGACTCCGAAATTGCTGGAGGAATTCGAGCAGCGGAAAGGCTACGACCTGAAGCCCTACATCCCGTCGCTCTTCGTCGGCAAAGGGGCGGAGTTGACGGAAGAGACGCGGCGGGCCAGAGCCGACTACTACGACGTGTGGAGCGCGATCTTTCAGAACAGCTTCTTCGGGGAGCAGGCCGAATGGTGCAAGAGGTACAACGTGGAATACCTGGTGCACCTGAATCATGAAGAAACGATGATCGCGCTGGAGCACAGCGAAGGCGACTACTTCCGCGACAACCGGTACGTGGAGGTGCCAGGAATCGACAACCTCAACCAGCTTGTTCCGGATGCCGTGCACCGGCCGGACGGGACCTGTCGGCATTGACAGCAAATACCAGTTGGATTTTCAACTGGTGCGAGGTGTCACCGCGCTACAGCTTCGCGTTCCGGCGTTGCGCGGCGGCGGCGACCCGTCCACGCCTCCGCCGGCGACGTTCGCGGCGCCGCCGCAAGCCGCGATGGTGGCCTGGTATACCAATCGGGGCGGCTATTTGATGGCCATTGGCCGGCCGGCCGCGCAGGTCGGTCTGTACCATCCCGGCAATAGCATCTGGATGGGCGACCAGGAGGCCGACCGCAGCGCGACCATGCTGGGCTGGCAGTTGTTTGAGCACCAGGTGGATTGGGATTACTTCGACGAGCAGTCGCTCAGTTCGGTAGCCACAATCGAGGATGGCGGTTTCAAGAACCTCAGCGGACAGGTTTACAAAGCGATTATCTTCCCGTCGATGACGGTGATCACGCGCACCGCTCTGGAACGCTTGCGGGCCTTCGTCAAAACGGGCGGCAAGGCGATTTTTGTGGGCAAGACTCCCGGGCTGATCGTGGACAAGACGTTTCTGCATGCCAAGGATGTACCAGACCTGAGCTTCGCCACTCTCATCGAGCCTTCGGGCGACATCACCGCGTCCGTGCTGGCAGCGCTGCCCAAGCCGGATGTGAAACTGGACGCCGAGTTCCCGCGATTGACATACACCCACCGGAGCTGGCGCGACGCCGAGATGTATTTCTTCTTCAACGAGAGCAACCAGGCGGAATCCCGCGTGGCAACTATCGCCGGCCGCGGTCACGCGCAAGCATGGGACCTGGCTACGGGTGAGATTCATCCACTCTCCGCCGCCACTGCCAACGGTGATTCGGTGCACTTGCCGCTGGTGCTCGGACCTTATGAAGCCAAGGTCCTTGTGGTCGGGCCGCTTCCCAGCGGAGTGGGCGCCTCGGAGCCGTCCTTCGCAGCAGGCACTATGCTGGCGGAGCTGGGCGGACACTGGACATTGGACCTTAACGGCAAACAGATCATTACCTCGCTGAAATCGTGGGAGGATCTGGGCACGCAATCGTTTGCCGGTCCGGCAACGTATCGCAAGCAATTCACGGGTTCCGGCGCGCCCGCCGGGAAACGGGTGTTTCTGGAATTCGTCGACGTGAACGACTACGCGCGCGTGAAACTGAACGGGAGAGAATTGGAGGCTCACGGCTGGCAGCCCTATCGTTGGGAAGTGACCAATCTCGTGAAAGCGGGTTCTAACGACCTTGAAGTGGAAGTGCGCACGACCGCGGGAGGCCGAGGTGCCGTGCCGGCAGCTTCGGGCTTACTTGGGCCGGTTCGCCTGGTGGAGCGTTAGGGGAATCCAGCCGGCCGGCCCGAGTCTGCCGGATAGCCTATGGTTGGGCCCAGATAATTTAAGTAGTCCGCGGAGTAATAAACATGTTTAAACGATGGTTTGTTTCCGGCTTCCTGGCCCTGCTGTTCACTCCCTTGCAGTTCGGTCTGGAACGCCCTGACGTCACCTTCAAGATTTTTCAGTTCCCTCCCGACAAGATCCCGCGCATCGACGGCAACGCCGACGATTGGGCTATCGTTCCCGACAGCTACTCGATCGGCATGGATCAGCTCATGGACACGGAGGAAGGCCACGGCATGAATCACGATCCCAAGAACCTTGACGTCAAGGTCAAGGTGGGTTGGGTCAAGGGACTCAATCGTCTCTACTTCCTTTACGAGGCTTACGACAATTACTGGGATTTCTCGCGCACCGACCTCCACAACGACATCTTCGAAGTGGTGGTCGATGGCGATCTCTCCGGCGGGCCTTTGATCGATATCTACCACCGGGATGTCTGGACGCCGGAAGCGGTGGGCCGGGCGCGCTCGGTGATCGACCCGCGCATCGGCGAACGGGAAGCCCACTGGAATACCCACGGCGTCCACGCGCAGAACTACCACATCTTCACGCCGCCCGGCGATAAAGACTGGGCCATGGCCTGGGGATGCGCACAATACATCAAGCGCTTGCCGTACGCCAATGCGGCCTATAACTACAATTTCAAACCCGGCGAGAGCGGCAAACTGGTGCTGGAATTCTGGATCACGCCCTTCGATTACTCTCCCTGCGACGGCCCGCAGCGCGCCGTGGAATCCGTCCTCACCGAAAACAAACTGATCGGCCTCTCCTGGGCGGTAATCGATTACGACGACGTCAACTCGCCCGGCCGCGTGGGTTTCTGGAATCTCTCCCACAAACAGACCTTTTTCGGCGACGCCAGCGACCTGGTCGGCTTCCGGCTGATGCCGCTCGAACCGCAATTCCGCAAGTCCATCCAGGCGAAATGGTCGTACCAGGTCGCGGACATAGACCGCCGTCTGGTCGTCTTCAAGGACCAGTCGGATGGCAAGATCACGTCCTGGAAATGGGATTTCGGAGACGGCGCCACATCTACCGAACAGAATCCCGTTCACCAGTACAAAGCCGGACGAGATTACACGGCGATCCTCGAGGTGGAAGGTCCCGCCGGCAAATCTCGCCTCGCCAATGTCTGGGGCGTATCGGTGAAATAAAACGCCGAACCGCTGCACTTCGGTGCGTTGTGGCTTCGTGGTCCCCCTGCGGCGGGAAACATGGCAACCAATACCTTTTTATCTTATTATGGTCTTTTGGTTCATCGAGGGATGAGTCCTTTGCGAAAGGGAGTTATGCACAGCCGGACGAACCTTCGCGGTTTGCGTTTGTGTCTGACCATCGTTTTTCTTCAATCTCTGCGCGCCAGCGCGGCAACGCCAATCAAGATCGACACGAAGAACCTGCTGGTTTCCGTGGATGTAGCCGCCTGCCGCTGGTCGGCGGAAGTCAAAGGCACACCGATGCGGCTGAACCACGTTTACTTCCTCCCTAGCGACGACCCTTCGGGCTGGAAAGTGACCAGTTCCATCGACAACGCGGATTCCGGCAACTTCGGATCGTTCGTCACAGTAACGTTGCGCGGGAAGAAGCGAGGACAACTCGATTTCGAGTATCAGATCTCCGCCAGCAAGGCCGGCAACGACATCCTTGTCAGTCTGGGCCGATCGAACAGCACCGGCAAAGCCATTGACCTGGTGGAAATGGATTACTTCGTGTCGGACGATGTGCGCCTGGGCGGATCCACCGAAAGATGGACCAGTCTGGGAACTATGTCTCAGAACCGTGAGTATTACGACCTTGCCCCGGTGGTCAGTTTCGTTGTGCCTAGGATGTACCAGGTAAATCACGTGATCAAGGACATGGACACAGGTAACAGCCTGTTGATGGGACACGTGACGATTACCAAGGGCGCATCCAGGTTCGAGGTGTCGTCGGGCTGGCAAGGGAAAACCAACGACCGGATGAGGGTCCGGGGATATTGCAGCTATAAAGTCACCATGGCTTCGGGAAAGAGCTTCGTTGGAGAAAAACTCCTGCTCGACTTTAACAACGATGCGCTCCGCGCCATGGAGCATCAGGCGGATCTGATTGCGATTGCGTATGACATCCGTCTCAAACAGCGGCGGCCGATTAATCTCGGCGATCGGGAGTTGGTCTCAAACAACTACAGCCGCTTCCACGGGTACCTGTCCGGCGGCAGCCAGGCGAATGCGGACAAGTTTTTCAAGGCGCATGGCTTGAACGACTTCTACTGGGGACTGGGAGGGCCCGGCAGACAGGGAAGTTTCGGATTGTATGGCCTCGGCGGAGACCGGCAACCGCCCGACTCTCCTTCTCAGAATTCGGGCCGGCTCCACCCGGCGGCGGGGACCGAGCGGCCGGCGCCAACCCAGCCAGCGAGCGGCGGCCCCGGGCGGACCAATTACCCGGCAGAGTGCTATCTCCCAATACATGCCCGATACTACGGCATGACGATGGGGACAAGGGTCATCGACTTTTCGAACCCTTTGACGATCAAGCTGGAACGCGAGCGTGCGTTTCAGTGGGTGGCCGGTCACGAGAATGAAACGGGCCGCGCGGAGATGGACTTCGCGGACTGGTGGGACAAATGGCCCGGCCAGTACGACCCCTTTATGAGCGCCTTGGAAACCTATCGCGCTGCAGGGACCCCCTGGCGCGAAGTGATCGATCAAAAGGCGCCGCGAAGGGTAATCCGGTCGAACATGAACGCAGTGGATCACACATACGGAATTGTCGATATCACTCGAGTTTCGAACGACGCCGATCACGGTTATGAGGAGGGCGACGGCTGGCGCTTATGGCTCACCGAATCCCTGCTGGGCTCTTCGATCCGCTTCTTTTACAACGGCCGCGTATTTTGGAACGACGGCGACGGTTTCCACGTGTACAAGTCGCAGCCGATCGATGAGTCGGCCGGACGCTTCAACTATGCCCAAGCCAAGGTCAGTGCGAACTTTCACGCCATTGCCGGCAACACTCTCTTCCTGGAGGAAGCCTTCAATGAGACGTACCCCGAGGACCGGATTGAACTGTTGAAGCGGATCAGCCCCCCGACACCGGATGTGTCCTACCCGGTCGACCTGTTCGTCAGGAAGCCCGCTCAGATCTGGAACATGCCAATCGAGCGGCCTTTTGGAAAATGGAACGTCATTGCCGTGTTCAATTATACCGGCAGAACGCCTCGCGAAGGCTTTACTTATACCACTCCGGCGACGCGTGAGCTGATCGCTACATTCACCGTCGATCTCAATGCGGCGAAGGATCTTCGTCTCGATCCGGACAAAGAGTACATCGTCTATGAGTTCTGGAGTAAGAAACTCATCGGGACGTTCCGGGGAGTTTTTACGCCGCGTCCCGTGAAACCCTACGATTGCGACATTTACAGCATCGTGGAGAAACAAAACCGGCCGGTGCTGATCTCCACCAGCCGCCATATCCGGCAGATGGCTTTTGACATCAAGGAACTCGCCTACGACAGCCAGCAGCACATGCTGCGAGGCACTTCGCGGGCGGTGGCCGGCGACCCGTACCAGTTGCGGTTTTTCCTTCCGGAAGGATTCAGGGCACAACGCGTGGAGTTGTCCGGCGGCCTGGCTGCAACAATGGCAACTGAAGGGCGTCTGCTAACGGTGGATTACACGGCGTCGACCGGCAACGACGTGGAATGGAAGATCTTCTTTTGACAAAGCGCGGACATGCATCATGAACCTTCGAACTTTATTTTGTTCCGTACTGGTCTGCTCCCTCGCCCCGGTTTCGGGTTGGGGTCAACTCGGAACGGCCGCCACCGCCGCTTCCCAGATCCCCCACTTCCGAAAACAGGGAACGGCTACCCAACTCATCGTGGACGGAAAGCCGTTCCTGGCGCTGGCGGGAGAACTCGGCAACAACAGCGCCACCAGCCTCGAGTACATGCAATCGGTATGGCCCAAGCTTATCGATTCCAGACTCAACAGCGTTTTAGCCGGCGTTTCCTGGGCCCAGATCGAACCCGCGGAAGGTAAGTTCGACTTCAGCGCTCTGGACGGTGTGATCCGGGGGGCGCGCAGCCGTAACCTGCGTTTGGTGCTTTTGTGGTTCGCAAGCTGGAAGAATGGTTTGTCGACCTATGCGCCCGACTGGGTGAAGAAGGATTTCGAACGATTCCCGCGGGCCCAGTCCCCGGAGGGCAGGAGCATCGAACTGCTCAGCCCGTTTAGCGAGGCGAATCGCGATGCCGACGCCCGGGCCTTCGCGGCCCTGATGCGCCACGTCAAGGCAGTGGATAGACAGCAGCACACCGTGATCATGATTCAGGTGGAGAACGAAATCGGAGTGCCGGGAGGTTCCCGCGACCGGGCCCCGCTGGCCGCCAAGGCTTACGCCGGGCTGGTCACTAAGGAGTTGATGGACTACCTCGAGCAGCACAAGGAGGCCCTGATCCCGGAGTTGCGCCAGGTGTGGGACGCTGCCGGCCGCAAGATGTCCGGAACCTGGGAACAAGTCTTTGGCCAAGGGTTCGCCACGGATGAAATCTTCATGGGCTGGTATTTCGCACGCTACGTCGGCAAGGTGGTGGAGGTGGGCAAAGCCGAATACCCGCTGCCAATGTATGTCAACGCTTGGGCGCCCGGGTTTCCGAAAGCAAACCAGCGTGGAAATGGACAGTGCGGCAGCCCCATGCCCGACCTGATCGACGTGTGGAGAGCTGGAGCGCCGCGAATCGATATGCTGTCGCCCGATATTTACGACTACGACTACGCGGAGACCTCCGCTCGGTACAGCCGGTCGGGCAACCCGCTGTTCATACCGGAGACCAGGGGATTGCCGCCCAATGGGCTGGAAGCCAGAGTGCTCTACGCATTCGGACGGCATGACGCCATCGGTTTCTCGCCGATGGGGATCGAAAGGCCGATGCATCCGGACATCGAACTGACCAGCGCCTACGACGTGATCGCCCAATTGGCGCCCCTGATTTCGGAGCACCAGGGCAACGGCACCATGTCCGCCGCGCTGCTGCGCTGGAACGATCCGCCGCAGAAAATCCAGGTTGGAGATTACACCCTGGAGGTCTCTTTCTTGAAACCGCGAGTTCTGCCCGGGTCGCCGGAACCGCTTCCACCCTTCCCTTCCGCAGTGGCCATTTTCATTGCCGCGGGGCACGACGAATACTACGCGGCGGGCAACGGAGTGAACGTCGTTTTTTCGCCAAACACGCCCGGTCCGCCGCTCGCCGGATTAGCCACGGTGGAAGAAGGCACGTTCGTGAACGGCCGCTGGGTTCCGGGGCGCAGGCTGGCCGGCGACGACACCGGCTCGCACAGCCTGGTGCTGCCGAGACTCCATGCCGATAAGGAGCATCCCGCGTTGTTCGGACCTAGTCAGAAGGGCATCCATCGGGTGACGCTGTACCGCTACCGGTGACATATGAAGCTGAAGATCTCCCATTTCCTGGCACCGCTATTCGCCTCCATCGCCCTGGCAGCCTCCCCGCAGATACAAGAGAAGCCGATTCCCCGGCTGGTGAAGAAAGATGGGCGCTACGCGTTGTTTGTGGATGGCGCGCCGTACTTTATCCTGGGCGCGCAGGTGAACAACTCCAGCGCCTGGCCTGCGATGCTTCCCAACGTGTGGGCGGCGATGAAGTTCCTCCACGCCAACACCGTCGAGATCCCGGTCTACTGGGAGCAGTTCGAACCCCAACCGGGCCAGTTCGATTACAGCGTGGTCGACACCCTCCTGAGCCAGGCCCGATCCCATCATATCCGCCTGGTGCTGCTCTGGTTCGGCACCTGGAAGAACGGCAACCCGCACTATATGCCGGGCTGGATGAAATTCGCCCCCGAACGCTATCCGTATGTGGTCGACAGCAACGGCCGCCCGCTGGATTCGCCTTCACCCTTCGCCGCCGCCTCTCTCGACGCGGACGCCAAGGCCTTCACCGCCCTGATGCGCCACCTCAAAGCGACCGACCCGCAGCGCACCGTGCTGATGGTACAGGTGGAAAATGAACCCGGCACCGGGAGCAATTTGCGCGATCATTCACCACAAGCGCAGAAGCTCTTCGAAGGCCCGGTTCCGGCCGATGTCCTCAAAGCCATGCACGTGCCGCGCACTCCTCCGGACGCGAACTGGCAGAAGGTCTTTGGTCCCGACGCCGAGGTCTGCTTCCACAACTGGGCCGTGGCAACGTATATCGGGAAGGTGGCCGCCGCAGGCAAGGCCGTCTACCCGCTCCCGCTCTACGTCAACGCGGCACCGGGAACCCACCGCTGCGCCGTGCCGCGGGATCCCAACCAGCCGGGTACGCCGGGCAGTTACGAAAGCGGTGCTCCCAGCGACAACGTGATACCGATCTGGAAAGCCGTCGCGTCCGCAGTCGACATGATTTCGCCTGACAACTATGCCCCGGACGCCGCCGGCTATCTCAAAACGCTCGATATCTATCACCGGGACGATAACGCGTTGTACATCCCCGAGACCGGTGGCAGTCCTCGCTTCTTCTTCTTCGCCCTAGGCCGTCAGACCATCGGATTTTCGCCATTTGGTATGGACTTCACCAGAATCAAGACGATTCCGGATGCCGCCAGGCCGAGGGACGAGTTGCTTCCCCCATGGGCGCGTACCGGGACGAGAGAGTTCGTGGCCCCGTTCGCCCCGGTCTACAGTTTGATCGCTCCAATGGCTCGGGATGTCGCCCGCCTGAGTTTCGATGGCAAGCTCCAGGCGGTTGCCGAAGAGCAGGGCAAGCTTACGCAAATTCTCACCTTCGGACCTTGGGACGCCACTGTATCGTATGGCGTTTGGGCGCGGTACGGCCGCCCGGCGGGCAATCCACAGCCCATGGGAGGCGCCCTGGTTGCCCAGCTCACAGATAACCAGTTTCTCGTGGCTGGATTCTATTGCCGCGTCGATTTTCGTCCCACCGCGCCGGATAAGCGCCGCCAGTTTCTCCGTGTCGAGGAGGGGACCTACGAGAACGGCGTCTTTCAGTTCCTTCGAGTCTTGAATGGCGATCAGACCGACGGAGGAATGGATTTCAGCTCCGAGCCGCTGGTTCTCCGCGTCTCCGTTGCGAGCTATTAACTGACGCACCGTATTTGTTATTAGCGAGTAATCGCTCTCTCGGCCGATGTCAAGGTGCAAAAGACGATTAGTGTGAATAACGCTGGCATGTAGCAGGGCCGCCAGGAAGCTACTAACAGGATCGATTACCATCGCGGCATGTATCGCGACCCTGGCCTGCGCGCAACCCTAGACCCCGCAGCCTGGATCTTACCCGGAATAAGGATCGCGACCTGATGTGCCCGGTCAATAGCTTTGGCACAGTGGACCTTTACATAACCGCCAATCACGGCACCGACAACGCCAACTCTTGATCGCGGGCGGAGAGAAAGGCAATGTCTTGCCGGACTACATCGCCAACATCGAGGGCAACCCGGATGGGAAGTGGATCGACGTTTCCGTAGAGCGAGATGGCACGTTTACGGTCACCAATACGCGCAACAACTTCACCAAGACCTATAATCCGCGGAGGTAGACTCCGACCGGTCCGGAGCGCTGCGGAAGACGAGCGCCGGGCTTATCGATACCGGTACAACTTCACGCGCTGGACGGCGTGTTCGCCGAACGCAAGGCGCACGACGCTGCCGGACTGTCCCACGGGGGGCTCGGATGAAAAATTGGAATCGTCGCCACCGAGGAAATGCGTCGCCACCCATTTGCCGTTGTTGTCAAACCGGCCCGCTTCCTGCGAGGCCAGACCGGCAATCGGCGGCCCCGGCGTGTCCGGCGTGAAAGTGAGCAGCAGATTATTGCCCGCGAGCAGGTACTCGTCCGGTCCGGTCGCCATGAACAGACCGAAGCCCAGGATGTCGGGAACGGGAGCCTGCGCGCCGCGCCCGTGTGGCAACTCCACGTTCAAAATGTAATTTCCCAATTTCACGGTTTCGTTCGGTCTCTGCTTGTCCAAGGCCACTCCCGCAATCGTGCCGCTGCTCTGGTGCTCCAGGATCTGAGATGCGATTTGGGAAAGCGTCAGGAACGCCTGTGAAAGCGCCTTCGCTTCGTATTCGGGCGGCATCGGCGGAAGCGGCTTGGTCGAGCCCGGCCCGCCAAACCCCATCAGCCGCGCCGGCGAATCCATGCCCGGCGGAGTCACCGCCGCTGGCAAATTGATGCCCGTTTTTGTGAACCAATCGAGCAAGCCGTCGTTACCCATCCCGGAATAACCGATCGCGCGCTGCTGGCCGATGGCATAGAAGGCGTGCGCGGCGCCCATTTCGCCGTCCTCCGCTTCGACGGTGAAAAACGGCTTGCCGGAGCGGGTGTACCGTGCGGTCAACTCCACTATGTGATCCGCGGCGCCCTTGCGCCCCATGTAAGCATCGGGGCAGTACATGTCCACCAGCGGAGCGCCCACTTTCCATATGTCGTGTACGTGGTCGAACGCCTCGCCACGCGGACCTTTTCCCCAGCCTTCCGTCCCCCACTGATTCACGAACATAGGGACCGGGTATTCCTTCTTGCCGGCCTCGGCGACGCGATTGATATAGCGCGCATAGCACCAAGCCATGAAGATCTCGTCCGCCTGCGGATTCTTGCCGAAAACCTCTTCCCACGTCCCGGAGGTTCTGAAGCCGGCCCCTTCCCAGACTTTGCGGAGATCCGGATGTAGCTCATCCTTGCGTTTCTGCAGGTAGCCCATGAGTTCCGACGGCACGGGCTCCGCAAATGTTTTGTCTGCCAGCGGAGAGCGGTCCCGCGAGTCGCCGAAGATGCCGATTTCATTCTCCACTTGAACCAGGATCACACGGTGCGACCGGTCCACTTCGCGGATATGGCGCATCATCGCCGCAAACGCGCGGGCATCCGCCTCCCAGTTGTTCTCGCTGAACGCGGAGAGGGCTTCGGCGGTCTTTAACACGGCGGTTTTGGCGTCTGTGACTTGTGCGCGCGGGAAGCGATCCTGGTCGGCCTTCACCCAGGCGGGCGCGAAGCCGGAAACACCGTTTTTCCAGCTCCCGAACCAGACCAGGCAGATGCGTTGACCGATCTGCCTGGCGTCCTCGATTGCCGCATCCAGGATCTTGAAGTCGTACTTGCCCTTTTCGGGTTCGATCCAGTTCCACCCCACGGCAATCGCGCCGGTGTTCTGGTGCGTCTCGGCCATCGCTTTCATCATGTAAGGCAGGTACACGAGGTTGGAAGGCGCGCTGGTTGGCGGTTCCGCGCCAAGAACGAGAAAAGGTTTGCCGTCGACGATCAACTGAGTGGCCAGGCCGCGCTTCTCCAGATGGGGAACGGCCGGATCCGCGGGCCTGGTTTGCGCATATGCTGCGGAGATTGCCAAGGCGCAGACCACGGCGCCGCCGGCTCGAATCGAAAGTATCATGAGGTTGCTCCTCTTGCCATCCCGGCTGGGGCATAACGCCCGCCGAAACGTCACGGAAGCCAGGCGGGCCGTAACGCCGAACGAACTGACTCGGCCAGGATTTCGATTTCACCATCCGGGCCCGGTGTCGATTATACGTCCAACCGCTTCTCTTGGACCTGCTTCTCTCATTTCCCCAATCCCGAACGACACCGGCTGCCAATTCGGTAATATCCGCCGACATCGGAATCAAGAAGGCGGGGCCTGGAAGAATACGACAAACAGCTCTGATGGTGTCGGTTGGGTGTACAATACTTCTGCGTCAGGAAGCCACAAAGGAAATAAAACAACACAGGAGTACGAAAGATGAGAATGACTTCCGCTGTTCTGGCCGCTTTCGTGTCCACACTCGTCATCGGTACCCTTTACGCCCAGGTCGCGGAGCGTCCGATTCCCCGTCTGGTGCAAAAGGACGGACGCTTCGCTCTGTTTGTGGACGATGCTCCATTCTTGATCCTGGGTATAGAGGATCAGGACCTGGGCCTGGAGAATACCTGGCCTTCGCATCCAAAAGATTGGGCTAGCATGGAGTACCTGCATGCCAACACGATCGAAATACCGATCTACTGGGATCAGATTGAAAAGCAGCCCGGGCAGTTCGACTTTTCCTCCATCGACAGGCTCCTGACCGAAGCTCGCCAGCATAATGTTCGTCTCATACTGCTCTGGTTCGCCACGTGGAAGAACGGCAGCCAGCACTATATGCCCGGATGGATGTTATTAGACCCCGTCCGCTATTTCCATGCGGTCGACAGGGACGGGCAGGCAGTGGACTCGCCTTCACCGTTCTCGACCGCGTCGCTCGAAGGAGACAAGAAGGCATTCGCCGCTGTCATGGGACACCTTAAGCAAGCCGACCAGCAGCGCACCGTAATCATGGTTCAGGTCGAAAATGAAACCGGCAACTGGAAGAGCGTCCGCGATTTCTCTCCTGCCGCGCAGAAGGTCTTCGAGGCTCCGGTGCCGCCTGCGATCCTCAAGGCCATGCATGTAAAGACCGCTTCTTCATCCCTGAACTGGCAGCAAGCCTTTGGTCCCAACGCGGACGAGTACTTCAACGCCTGGGCGGTAGCGAGATATGTAGACCAGGTCGCAGCCGCGGGAAAGGCGGTTTATCCCCTCCCCATGGACGTCAACGCCGCTTTGCGCAACCCCTTCAACCCAGGGCCTCCCGGCGAGCCGGGAGCTCCCGGCGCCTACGAGAGCGGCGGCCCCACCGACAATGTGATCCCCATCTGGAAGGCCGCGGCGCCGGCCATCGATATTCTGGCGCCCGACGATTACCAGGGCGACCCCGCCGCGTATCTGAAGGTTCTGGAACTCTATCGCCGCGACGACAATCCCCTATTCCTGCCTGAGAGCGGTTGTTTCCAGTGTGATTCGGCCAGTGGCGACTTTACTCGCTATTTCTTCACCATGCTCGGTCTTCAGGCGATAGGAGACTCCGAATCCGGGAATGAACCGGTGCCTTATTTGGCGAGGAATTTCGTGTTGGTCGGCCCGATGCAGCGGGAGATCGCCCGCCTCAATTTCGAAGGGAAGCTCAAGGCCGTGGCGGAACCGCTGCACTTCAAGGGCTCAGACCAGGGCGACCCCAGGCAGACGCTGCCGTTCGGATCCTGGAACGCGGTGGTGACGTACGGAACGGGCCTCTACGGTCCCCCCACAGGCGCAAATCCCACGCCGCAGGGGCGCGCTCTGGTTGCCCAACTCAGTGACAACCAGTTTCTGGTGGCCGGGTACTTTTGCACGGTCGACTTCTTTCCGGCCGGCACCGCGCAGCAACGCGCGTCCCAGCATATCGTACAGGGAACCGGCCAGATTCCCTCCGCCCTCATCGACGGTAAATGGCAGCACCGGCAGTTCCTGCGCGTCGAACAGGGGATTTACGACAAGGGCGTCTTCAAGCTCCTCGGCAGCCAGAACGGAGATGCGACGGACTATGGCCTCCGCTTTGGCGAGGAACCCGTGGTGCTGCGCGTCACGCTTGCCACCTATTAGTGGCCGATATGATTGGGAGGCAATTATGAATATGAGATCCTATTACGGTCTGTCGGCCGCACTCGGGCTCGCCGCGACGTTAGTGCACGCTCAAACCAGCGGCGGCGCCTCGGCGGCTATTCCCCATCTTCAGAAACAGGGCACAGCAACCCAGTTGATCGTCGACGGCAAGCCGTTTCTGATGCTGGCGGGAGAACTGCGGAACTCCAGCGGATCGAGTCTCGAATACCTGAAACCGATTTGGCCGAAGCTCGCGGCGATGCACCTCAACACTGTCCTGACCGCTATTTATTGGGAACTGTTGGAGCCGAAAGAAGGCCAATTCGATTTTACGCTCGTGGACGGCGCGATCCAGCAAGCCCAAAGAAATAATCTGCGGCTGGTGTTCCTCTGGTTCGGAAGCTGGAAGAACGGCGTCTCCAGCTATCCTCCCGCGTGGGTAAAAACCGATCAGAACCGGTTTCCGCGGGTCCAGGACAAAGACGGCAATGGCCTGGAGACTCTCTCCACCCTCAGCGCCGCGAACCGCGATGCCGATAGCCGCGCCTTTGCCGCCCTCATGCGGCACATCAAGCAGGTGGACGCCCGCCATACGGTCATCATGATGCAGGTGGAGAACGAAGTGGGCGTTCTGGGCGACTCGCGGGACAGGTGCGAGGCGGCCAACAAAGCTTTCGCAGGATCCGTGCCAAAGGAACTGCTGGACTATATCGCCAGCCACAAAGACACTTTGCACCCGGACCTCCGCAAGGCGTGGGAAGCGGCCGGATCCAGAACATCCGGAACGTGGGAACAGGTCTTCGGCGAGGCCCCGTACACCGATGAGATCTTCATGGCTTGGAACTATGCGAGCTATGTTGGCCGGGTGGCTGCGGCGGGCAAGGCCGAATACCCGCTGCCCATGTACGTAAATACCTGGTGCTCGATGCCCGCGCCGGGCCGGGGACCCGGGACGTACCCCAGCGGCGGCCCCGAGCCTCAGGTGGGGAACATCTGGAAATTTGGCGCGCAGGCGATCGACATCCGCGCGCCGGATCTCTACTCCCCGAATCAACCCGACTGGATCAAGTGGTACCGGGCCAACGATACGGAGAACCCTCTATTCATCCCCGAGACGGATAGCACCCGCGGCGCTTATCACCTCTTCTATGCCTTGGGGCAGCACGACGCCATGGGTTACGCGCCGTTTGCGATCGACGAACTCCTCTACTCGGCCAATTCCGGGACAATGCCCGCGGACCTGCCGCTGGCGAAGAGTTACGCCACCGCCGCGCAACTCGCCCCCGCGATTATCGAGCACCAAGGCAAAGGCAAGATGGCCGCCGTAGTGGTGAGCGCGGACGATCCGCCGCAGAAGATCCAGTTGGGCGACTACGTCCTGACGGTAACTTATCCGCGAAGCAGCCGACCCGCGACGCCGCCCCCGGCATCGACCCCTGCCGGCGCTATCTTCATTTCGGTAGCGCCGGGTGAGTACATAATTGCCGGTAGCGGGCCGGCGACCGTCACGTTCTCGCCGAACACGCCCGGGGCTCCAATCGCGGGCGTCCTCTCCATTGAAGAGGGCTCCTATGTGAACGGCCGGTGGGTTCCTGGACGCAGGCTGAATGGCGACGAGACCAGCCAGGGGAAATTCGTGCGGATTGGCGGTAACGGAATCCCCAACGGCAGCATTCAGCGAGTAAAGCTCTATCGCTACCGCTGACGCTGTGCGATCCTGAGGGCCGCGGGCCGGAACGGCTCGCGGCGATGTTCGAAGGAGAATCATGACGATCCGGAACGCCTTAGGCTGCATTTCTGTTTGCTGGCTCGGTTGGCTCGCGGTTCCGTGTGGCGCTCAGCCGGACCCGGGTTTCCCTCATTTGCAAGAACAGGGGACGGCCACGCAGTTCGTCGTTGACGGCAAGCCGTTCGTGGCCGTGGCGGGAGAACTCGAAGAAGAAACCTCCACCAGCCTCGATAACATGAGGCCGGTATGGTCCACTCTGAACCGGATGAATCTCAACACCGTGCTCCCGGTGGTCTACTGGGGCCTGCTCGAGCCCGAGGAGGGTAAATTCGACTTCACCCTGGTGGACGGCATTCTACAGGAGGCCAGGAGCCACAATCTGCGCGTCGGTCTTGTGTGGTTTGCAAGCTGGAAGAACGGTTTGTCCATCTACGCCCCCGTGTGGGCGCAAAGGGACTTCAGGCGATTTCCGCGGGCTCGCACCGGGAGCGGAAAGAGTCTGGAGATCTTCTCGGCCATCGAGGGCTACGGCGATGCGACTCGGGACGCGGATGCCCGCGCCTTTGCCGCCTTGATGCGGCACATCAGAGAAGTGGACAGTCGCCAGCACACGTGCATCATGGTCCAGGTGGAGAACGAAGTGGGAATGGGGGAGGATTCACGCGACCGCTCGGCGGCGGCGGACAAGGCCTTCGCGGGGCCCGTGCCCAAGGAGCTGATGGACTACCTCCAGAAGCACAAGGACAGCCTGATTCCGGAGTTTCGCCGTGTGTGGGAAGCGGCCGGCTTCAAGACATCCGGCTCTTGGGAAGAAGTGTTCGGCCGGAGCAGGGCGACGGATGAAATCTTCATGGCTTGGCACTATGCGCGCTATGTCGGCCCCGTGGCCGCGGCGGGTAAAGCCGAATACCCGCTGCCGATGTATGTGAACGCGGCGCTGCACCGCTCCTCCACCCTCGCCGACGCAATCGGGAAAGAACCCGGGGCGCCGGGGAGCGATTTCGCCATCGGCGGTCCCATGGACGACGTGATGGACGTGTGGAGAGCCGGCGCGCCGCAAATCGATATGCTCTCGCCCGACGCTTACAACGCGAAGGACTTCGCGTCGTGGTGCGACAGGTACCAGCGATCCGGGAACCCGCTGTTCATCGCCGAGTCGAGCGGTGGGCCGGCGGGCGCCCCCAGGGTGCTTTACGCCATCGGACGCGGCGCAATCGGCTTGTCGGTGTACGGAGTCGAGTTCAATCTGATGCGGAATGATCCCGCGAACGAGCTTGGCAGGATCTACGGGGCCGTCTCGCAACTGATGCCTATGATCGTGGACCACGAGGGCCAAGACACGATGGCGAGCGTGCTGCTGTACGACGGTAACCAGGTCGAGAAGGTCCGGCTGGGCGATTACACGATGACGGTTGCGTTCGGCCACGACCGCCGGCCCGGCGGGGCCACACCCGCGCCCCCGCCCAACGTGCGGCGCGCCGGAGCGCTCTTCATTTTGACTGCGCCCGACGAAATCTATTGCATTGCCAGCAACGAGATTGAGGTGGCCGTCACCTTGACTCCGAATACGCCCGGGCCCCCGCTGGTAGGCGTCGGCATAATGGACGAGGGCAGTTTTGTGGATGGCCGCTGGGTTCAAGGGCGCAGCTATGTGGATCACCGCACAAGCTCCAAAGACGCTGCCTTGCTGCTGCCCGGCGCCTTTCATCGTATCGACGCCGGCAGCGAGCATAGTATCTTGCGCGTCCGGTTGTACCGCTATCAATGAGACCCGCGCGAGCCGGCGGGGTCAGGGAACGTTTTCATGAATTCGAACGAATCGACCAAAGGCACGTTGTCCCGGCGCACTGCGGTCGCCGCAGGCCTGGCGCCGTTCGTGGTTGCGCGCCACGTGCTCGGAGGACCTGGCTACCGGGCTCCCAGCGACAAGCTTCGGATCGCCTGTGTGGGCATCGGCGGCGTGGGTCAGGACTATGTGACCGGCTGCAAGGACGAGGAGATCGTCGCCCTTTGCGACCTCGACCACGAGTTCTCCGCGCCGGCGTTCAAACTCTATCCCAGAGCCAGAATCTACAAAGACTTCCGGCAAATGTTCGACAAGGAGGAGAAGAACTTCGATGCTCTGATCGTCGCCACGCCGGATCACTGGCATTCTCACCTGGTGCTGGCGGGCCTGGCGATGAGCAAGCACATTTACTGCGCCAAGCCGATCACGCGCACCATCGCCGAGGCGAGGAGGGTCAAAGCGGCGGTGCTTGCCTCCAAGGTCACCACCAAGGCGAGCCTTCAGGATTCGCGCACGTCTCCGGCCCGGGCCACCACGGAGTTGCTGTTAACCGGAGCCATCGGAGAGATACGGGAAGTACACTTCTGGACCGGCACGCACAGCCCCAGCGGGCTCGCCAGGCCTACAGAGGTTCAGAAGCCGCCTGCGGGTATGGACTGGGACCAGTGGTGCGGCCCCTCTCCGGCGCGCCCGTACCATCAGATTTACCATTACGGCAATTGGCGCCCCTGGTGGGACTTCGGCACGGGCAATCTGGGCGACGTGGCTTGCCACGCGCTCCACGTATTCCATGAGGAACTCGATATGGGCGCTCCGGACTGGGTCGCGGCCGATGCGTGCCAGTCCTTCTCACTGGCAGGCGTGGTCGAGAATAGCGAGTGCGCCAGCGTCGCGAACTTTGTCCAATGGCACTTTCCAGCGCGCGGGAAACATCCGGAGATGATGGCGTATTTCTACGACGGGGGTCTGCAACCGCCACGGCCGCTGAGCATGCCCGCGGCGATGGGGATGCCGGGCAGGGGCATGATGTTCGTGGGCGATAAGGGCGTTCAGGTTTCCGCGTTCTATGGCGGCAGTCCCTCTCTGCCGGACCATACTGGACCCCGTCCGGGCCAACAGTTTCAAGGTCTGCCCGGCGGCTGGCTCCTGCCGGAGAGCCGCTTCAAAGACTTCAAGCAGCCGGAACCGTACTTACCGCGGTGCGAGAGGCCGGACCATTACAAAGAGTGGGTGCGGGCATGCAAAGCTGGCAAGAAGTCGATTACGCCCGTCGAGTTCGCCTGCGACCTTACGGAGTTCGCCCTGCTCGGGACTGCGACGCTGCGCCGGTACAGCACGCCCGGGGTTCGTACCCCAATTGGTTGGGGGCACAATGGCCGATCGGACTCCGCGGACGTGTGGAGCACGGCCGGCGGGGCGCATCCCGGAGTTTGGGAGCCCGGCGGTGCGGATGCACCTCGCTACTGGCGAAGCTCCAAGGTCCTCCTGTGGGACTCGAAGGCCATGAGATTCACCAACGATGAGGTGGCCAACGGCCTAGTCGATATGCCCTACCGCAAGGAGTGGGACTACAAAGTATAGGCTGCGCTGCCGAGAGCGTCTCTGGTGGCGCGAAACCCGGCGGAGCTGAAAAGAACGCCGGCTGAAGAAATGGCTACGTACTGTTTGCCGTCCACCGCACAGTTCATGGCGGAAGATGCGATCTCATTGCCGGCCTGGAAATGCCATAAGGGCTCGCCGGTCCTGGCGTCGAGCGCAATGAAATTACCCTCGCACGAAGCGGCAAAGACGACACCGCCGGCGGTTGCGAGGACGCCCGCTGACAGTGAGTTCTGGGTGAGCTTATAGCGCCACTGGATCTTACCGGTTTCGGGATCAACGGCTACGACTCCCGCGTGTCCTCCAGGGTAGCGGCGGGCGGGCCACCGCGTGGCGCGGTAACCGTTACGAAATCGCTGTCTAGGATAACACACTCTGAATATCTGTATATCCATTGCTCTTTAGATGTTCGCGCCTTACCATTAAAGTCTTGGAGGTAAGGTCATGGAACCAAACAATACGGCCCATGGGATGCCGCCGACCAATCTATCCCGGCGGCTGTTCCAAACGGCCGCCCTTGCCGCCGGCGCGACAGGGCTCACCGCTGCGGACGCGAGACCGGCCGATCTGCCCAACCTCACCATCAAGGAAGTCAAGTCATATGTCACCGATTCCGGACGCCTGGCTTCCGTCATCACCGAAAGCGGCATCGAAGGCAATTGCACGCTCCAGACCCACGTCTTCCACGCGGACTGGGACAACCGCGGTTGGGTGGACTATGCCAAACGCCTGCTGGTGGGCAAGAACGCGCTGGGCCACCTGCAGTTTACCGCATCCTACATGCCGGTGCGGCGCCATTACGGCCAGAGCCCCTACGCCTCGGCCATCGATATCTGCCTATGGGATCTGCTCGGCAAGGCGCTCGGGCTGCCCATCTACCAGCTTCTCGGGTCGCAAAAGAACCGCATTCTGGCATACGCCAGCTCGCAGCACATCGAGACCAGGACTCCGGACCCATACGT
>JBEKZL010000146.1:0-18964 GCA_049509915.1 Bryobacteraceae bacterium
GTGTCTAACAGATTCGTCCGATATTCTCTGAGCCTGACATTCGCTGTGGCGCTGACATCCGCCCAGAGCCGGCCAATCCCGCAACTGGTAAAGCAGGACGGCAAGTTCCGTTTGATGGTAGAGGGAAACCGTTCCTCATGCTGGGCGGCCAGATGGGTAACCGTAACGCCTATCCCGATACCGTGGAGCGGGCCTGGCCCGGCTTCAAGGCCATGAACTTGAACACCGTCGAATACCCGGTCTACTGGAACGTGATCGAGCCCGAGGAGGGGCGGTTCGACTTCTCCGGTTTCGACCGGATCCATACCGGGCCTGCGTTCCCAGGGACTCCGCGCGATCTTGCTATGGTTCGGCACCTGGAAGAATGGTGCCATGGACTGGGCGCCCCACTGATGTTGGCCAGCAACGGCGAGATCACTCCGCCTTGCGGTGTTCCCGCCAGCGTTTCCCTCACCGTGCCATCCTCCATCACTCCGGCCTCCAGCCACTGTCGTATTGACTTCAAGACCCTTCGATCCGAGATCCGCTCCTTCACCAGATCCATCAATGTGTTTCGATCGATCCCGTCAAAGTAGCCCCGTATGTCCGCATCCACGACAAAATTGTGACCCCGGTTGCCCGCCTCGCGGATCGCTTCCAGAGCTTGTGTCGCACTTCTCTTCGGACGGAATCCATAACTGCACGGCTGAAAGTCCGCCTCGAAGATCGGCTCGATCGCCAACTTCGCCGCCATCTGCACCACCCGGTCCCTGACCGTCGGTATCCCCAATGGCCGCTGCTTTCCATCGGCTTTTGGTATCCATCGCCGCTTCACCGGTGAAGGACGATATCGGCCTGCCTTGAGTTCAGCCTGTATCCCTTCGAGAAACTGCGCTACTCCTCGTTCCTCGATGAATCGCAGCGTGATTTCATCCACGCCCGCCGCCCCCTTGTGGCTACGCACCCGCTTCCACGCTTCCCACAGAACGTCACTCCTGTGAATCCGGTCGTACAGCGCGTGAAACCGCCGCGTCCTACTCTGCTTGGCACACACCCATAGCCTGCGTTGGAGTTGTCGTACTTTTTCGTTTGGGTTTTCGGCCGTTTCCAGCATGCCCTCGCACTTACCCCCTTCCAGGCTCGATCAAAGCATGGCCCCTTCCCTCCAGCGCGTTGTCTTGCACGCCTTCTCCGGTACTGTGGACCCCTCGGACTCCCTCCCGGCTCCACGCGCTTTCCGCCTTCCGGCCTTATACGCCCGGTCTTTGCCTGACTTGGCCGCCAGGTAGGGTCTCTCCTGTTCCGCGTTCTTCTCTGGAAACGTGCCGCCGCCCTCTACCCCGGAAGGGTCCAGCAGTCGCTCCGGTCCAGGCTGCTCTCTGTTGCCTCCGCCGTGACATGACCGGCTCGGCCCTTTCAAACACCTTTCGGCTGATAATATGACGTGGCTGCAGCGTTCACTTAATGTTGCGGCCCGCTTCCTTGCTCCCTGCTCTTTCACAGGCTTTTGACGCCCCGCTCTGGCCTGTCGGATCTCTCCTTCAGACTGGGGCCTGCTAACGGGCGCTCCGGCGCTTACCCGGACAGATCTTTCATCCGCTAGAACAACGCGTCTTTCAGGACGCACCATGGGCTCATTATAGGGCAGTGCACGAGCGGAATCGGGGACGGTTCGAGCCTACTTCCGCGGCTTATAAGTCTTCGTGAAGTTGTTGCGCGTGTTGGTTATCGTAAACGTGCCATCTCGCTCTACGGAAACCTTGAGCCACTTCCCATCGGGGCTACCCTCTATGTTGGCGATATAGTCCGGTGCAACATTGGCTTTTTCTCCGCCCGCGATCAAATAGTGCATCTGCCAGTAATCCTCGAGCCCGGGCGATGATTCGACAGTCTGGAAAACCTCGGCCGAGGCGCCCTTCCTCGGTCCATTGTCCGCGACGACCACCCGCGGGCGGAGCGCGTGCACCATTACGGGCGAGTTGGCGTTGTCGGTACCGTGATTTGCCGTGAGGTACAAGTCCACTGTGCCGACGCGATTCATCGGGCACATCAGGTCCCGATCCTTGTTCCAGGTCAGATCGGCCGGGTCCAACATCCGGAACCTGCCATACGTGACAAGCAGCACAATCGCCTGGGAGTTCTCGTTGGTGTCTTGGTTGTCGATGACTCCGCGAGCATTCGGCCCCCACGTCTTGCGGGGAGTTGTATCGCAAGCGGGGTTCGGTTGGCCCGCCCCCTTCAACGGCTCAGTTATCGCCTTCCCCGCCGCCATCACTACCTGCGCGTCGAATCCCTCTATCGGAATCTTGTCGCCGGCCTTCACCACCAGGTGCTTGCCCTTGGCCACAACGTCCATGTAGTCTTTCACGCCTTTGATCGTGAAATCGTTCATTTGAACGTTCGGACCGTGGTCCACGAAGGTGACGATGGGCATGCGCGCGGCCAGCGCGGGAACCCCGCCCACGTGATCCAGATCGTAGTGCGTCACCACCATATAGTCGATCTTCTTCACACCGGCCGCCCGGCAGGCTTCCACAATCCGGTCCGTATCGCGGCCGTTCTGCATGGATCCCGGGATACCTGCATCGATCAGCATGCTCTGTCCGGAGGGCGAAACCAGCAGAAACGCCTTCGATCCTTCGACATCGATCACATACATGTCGAGCGTCTTGGCCGCGGACAGCGCCGAGACCATCAGGAGAACGACTACCGCACTTTGAATGAGTCTCATCATCAAGCTCTTAAATTTAAATTAATACATCGTCCGTAATTTCCGTTTTGGCCTGGGTGGCTACCAGCGATTAGTATATCTGACCGCCCATTGCAGCTGGCGCCCAGGCGTTCGACACGTGCCCAGAATTGCTATTTTGGGTGTTTTGGGTGGTCGCGGAAACCGCGACCGATGTAAACAGTTACAGTGAAACGGAATGATCAGCGACAAGGTGTTCCGGGCAATGAAGAAGACGGCGTACTTTTTCAACATCTCCCGCGGACCGCTGATGGATGAGAACGCACTGGCCTCCGCCCTGAAGGAAGGCAGGATCGCCGGCGCCGGATCGGACCCAGGACCCGTCGAGCGGTATCCCCCCACCGGGATTCTGTGGGATTGCCCGAACATGATCTTCACTCAACACACCGGTGGATTTTCGCCGGAACGCCAGATCCGCCACATCGGACTGCTGGCCGACAACGTCCGCCGTTACGCCCACGGCTTGCCGCTAGAAAACGTGGTGGACAAAGTGCGTGGCGACTGATGACGGTGGCGGGCGGCCGCGGCAGAAAACACCCGGCATTCCCGACGATGGGTCCACCGTTCGCCGTTGCAGTGCGGCAGAAGTGGCCGAAGGAGGCCGGCAGGCGGCAGGCTCAGGTGCGCTAGGGCGGTTACCGCTATGATCATAGGCAGTCTCTGCTTCGAGCGCCGTTGAGGCGTGCGAGACTTACATCCGCGAGGCCGCTGATGTAGAACCGTGTTGCAAAACGCCTGCCGCGTCACGAGCGACGGTCGATTCGTGGCAGTCCCTCATCGCCGAAGATGAGGACACCGTGAAAAAGGCTTAGAAGAGAAATCTTGTGGAAGGGCGGAACGCCCACCTTGAATTAAAGGAGAACTACGGTGCTTCAGGAACCAAACGTTTCTCGCCGGACATTCATCACCGGCTCGACATCGGCCACCGCGGCGGTCGCCGCGGGGAGCCTGGTCACCAACGCCGACTTGGAGAATACCACCGCCCAGGTGAACACCAATTCAGGTCCCTCGGCTTTGAGGATCACCGACATGCGTATCGCCCATTCGGACCGGTCCATGCTCATGCGCCTCGACACCAACCAGGGCATTTCCGGATATGGCGAGATCCGCTACGATTGCAGCAAAGCGCACGGCCTGATCTTGAAGAGTCGCATCATCGGCATGAACCCGTGCAATGTTGCCGAGATCTTCCGCAAGATCAAGAAGCACGGCGGGTTTGGCTGCGACGGCGGCGGGGTTTCCGCTGTCGAGGTTGCCTGCTGGGATCTGGCCGGCAAGGCTTGGGGAGTGCCCGTGTGGCAGATGCTCGGCGGCAAGATGCGCGACCGCGTCCGTTTGTACTGCGACACCACCAGCAGGCCCACCGGAGAAACCATGGGCAACCATTTGAAGGAACGGATCGCGGCCGGTTGGACCTTCTGCAAGATGGACCTGCATGCCGGCGGCGAAGACGAGGTCACCCACACGCAGGGAAGCACCGTTGGAATGTATACGCACCCCGCCCCCGACCCAACCGCCAACCGGCCGGTGTGGGGAGGCTTCGCCGATGCCAGGCAAAGTGTGCCGCCGCCCAACATGAAGATTCCGATGGGCGCATATAACCCCTACGGCGAGCACCTGTTCACCTCGACGTTTTTCACCGACAAAGCACTGGATTGGCTGGCGGACTACTGTGAAACCGTGCGCAGTATTGTCGGCTGGGAGATTCCGATTGCCACGGACCACTACGGTCACTTTCCCATCGAGACCTTTATCAAGTTCGCGCGGAGACTGGATAAATACAACCTGGCCTGGTACGAGGACGTGGTCCCGTGGTTCTACCCCGACCACCTCCGCAGACTCAAGGATTCCTGCACCACGCCGATCTGTACCGGTGAGGACGTTTACCTCGCCGAGGGCTTCAAGGACCTGTTTGAAAAGCAGGCGATCTCCGTCTGCCACCCGGATCTCGCCAATGTCGGCGGTATTCTCGAAACCAAAAAAGTCATCGATCTGGCCACGCAACACGGCATTGCATCCTGCATTCACAATAACAACGGCCCTATCACTTTGATGGCCAGCGTGCATGCCGCCGCCGCCGGCGACCAGTTCCTGGCGTGTGAGTACCACACCGCCGATGTTCCACATTTCCTCGACCGCATCAGAAGGACGGACCGGCCGAACGATCCGATCATCGACAGGGGATACGTGACGGTGCCCAACGGCCCGGGATTAGGCGTGGAAATCAACCTGGACGTTCTCAGGGCAAATCTGCACGAAGGCGGATTGTTCGAGCCCACAACCCAGTGGGACAACGAGAGTTCGTTCGACGGTCATATGTAATCGTCGCCTGGCACTTGGACCCGCTGTGAAAAAGCGGATTCCGAATGGAACGGGCTGCAGCAGGGCCACGCGCCGCCACGCGTCTTCTGATTCTGAAGCCCCTTTTGAGACCGGCGCGTTACTTCTGCTTGGAAAGCTGCTCCTTCATGTTGTCGTCATATTCTTTTTTCAACGCCGGATCGTGCAAGCTGCCGCTGCCATACACATCGGTGGACTTGTACTTCCCCGTCTTGAAGTTGTTTTTGACCCATTCGTCGTGGATGTGCACCGTCTTGGCGGCCTCGACCAGCCGCTCGACCGCCTGTGGCGGAATGAAGTTCACGCCCTCCCGATCGCCAAACACCAGGTCGCCCGGCATGACGGTCGCTTTGCCAATCCGGACGGGAACGTTAATGCCGGTCGTCATGTGCCGGGCGACGAACCCTGGCACCGAACCCCGGAAATATCCCGGCATGTCGAACTCGGCGATACCCTCCAGATCCCGGACGGCGCCGTCAATGACAAAGCCGGTTCCCGTCTTCATCCAGAGGTAGAAAGCCAAGTTGTCGCCGATGATGCCGCCCAGGTCGAGATTGCCGCCGGCATCTACCACAATCACATCGCCGGGTTGCAGCATATCTAGGGCGGACTGGTGGCTGAGCGCGACCACGTTCCCTTTCTGCTTCCATTCCGCTTGCTCCACGTTGAAGATCTCAAGGCGCGTCGGCATCAATTGCAGCGTGAACGCCCGCCCGATGAGCTTCTTTCCCGGGTGGAGGATCTGCCATCCGTCCGTGTAGGTGACCGCCGGCCCGCTCCCGAAAAGACGGGGGCTGATTTCGTTGACTGCCTGGCCCGCGCCCAGGACTTCCTCCGAGGACATGTCCTTGAATTTCTCCAAAAGCGCGTCCGGAATCTTGGGCCGGCCGTCGGGGAACCGGTCGAAGGGATTCGGAGCGGTGTACTTGATCAGTTGTTCCCGAGTCAGGTTGTTAATCTGTCCCTGCGCGTCTACAGCCACAAACAGCGGCAACAGCCAGACAAAGGCCAACGTCACTCTCGATATATTCATGCCATTCTCCTAATCTAATTTGAAATAAGCCGGAACCCGCATTCCGGCTCCGGCTTCCAGCGAGTATACACCCGCTCCGATCGGACGCCCGGGACCTCCGAAAGTAGACGCCGCCGCCCGGATGATGCACCTGCAAGCGAGATAGCGTGGTGTATCCTGAATAGGAGTCAGAAATCCGAAATTGGGAATTCTGGCGCACAACAGCTTGGCCGGTTTGGAAAACCCGGTGGACCGTGCAAGAAGCTGACCATGAAACTGCGAGGCTTGTTTTGCTCCACTCATCACCTAGGCTGCGAGTCAGCCTAACGTCCGCTTCTCTCTCCAACTGTATTTCCAGCCGGACGGCGGATTCTTGACGGCTTAGGAGTAAAGGCAGATTAGAAAGTGAGGAAGTTGACCATGCTACGCAAATTCGCCGGGTTGTTACTTGTCTTGTCCGCCACGGCTTCGATTGCGCTCGCGCATGCGAAGCCAATCCCGCAACTGGTCAAGAAAGGCGCCAAATATAGTCTCCTCGTCGATGGAAAGCCTTTTCTTATGCTGGGGGGACAAGTCGATAACTTCAGCTCCTGGTTGCCTGGGCCCTCATTCCATAACGTTGCGCCTATCCCGGATGAGATCGCAAAGGTACTGCCCGGATTTAAGTCGTACCACGCGAACACAATCGAGTTTCCAGTCCACTGGGGGTACATCGAACCTAAAGAAGGCGAGTTCGACTTCACCGCATTCGACCAGATCGTCCGCAACATTCGTGCGCACGCTCTCCGGGCCGTTGTGCTTTGGTTCGGCACATGGAAAGGCGGCGACGACACGTTTCTGCCCGAGTGGGTCAGGTCCAATCCCGCGCGTTTTCCAAGGGCTCTGGACAAGGATGGAAAAGCGTTGCGGACACTTTCACCGCATGAGGCGGCGACCCTGGAGGCCGACCGCAAGGCCTTCACCGCTCTGATGAAGCACATCCGGGAAATTGACGAGAACGAAAGGACCGTAATTCTGGTACAGGTGGAGAATGAGTCCGGCCTCCTGGGGTCCGCGCGCGACCACTCTCCGGAAGCCAACAAGCTGTTCAAGGGGCCTGTTCCGGAGGCGTTCGCCACCGCCCTCAAGAAGAAACCAGGAACCTGGGCACAGGTCTTCGGCCTTCAGTTTGCGGATGAGGCGTTCACCACCTACTACATGGCCAGGTACATCAACTCAGTCGCTCAGTCCGGGAAGGATGCCTACCCGCTGCCGATGTGTCTGAACGTCTGGATGGGTGGGCCGGGAACCAACGCCTTTGGCCGCCCGGGCGACGGCTATCCAAGCGGCGGCGGTCAAGCGCACACGCTCGACCTCTGGAAGGCAACGGCTCCGGCCATTGATGCCATCGCTCCCGATATTTACGAAAGTTCCGCCGTCGTCTATCGGAAGCTCCTTTCCGATTACGCGCGCCCCGATAACCCGCTCCTGCTGGTGGAGACAGGCCAGGGAATGGAGTTCGCCCGGTACTGCTTCATGGCTGTTGGCGAATACTCGGCGGTCGGGTTTGCGCAGTTCGGAGTGGGGATCAAGGAATACGGAAGCACCCCCGGCGGCGAGTTCGGCTCCCAGTTCGCGGATATGGCGGCGAATTTCCGCCTGCTGGGGAACGCTGCTCCCGTTATTGCAGAACTGCAAGGGACGAAGAAGCTGCAGTCGGCGATCGAGGAGGAGAACATCGGGCGCCGCTTTCTCTCTTTCGACCGCTACGATGTGCAGGTGAGGTTCCCTCCTGCAATGGGCAGGCAACCCAATTGGGGGGAGCCCAAAGTACCTCCGGCCATTCCGACCGGCCGCGTGCTTCTCGCCCAATTGCAGCCGGACGAGTTCCTGATCATGGGATTCGACAGCACCGTTGACTTCCGGCCGCCAGTGACTTCGGGCTACAAAGAAGGCCGGTTTGTCGAGATCGAGGAAGGTCTCTACCAAGATGGTGTCTGGACACCGGACAAATTCCAGCCCGGGGTTTCCACCAAGTCTCCCGCCCGCGGACTGACGCTGCCAAAAGAAGGCGCGATGCTTCGAGTGAAGCTCCGGTGGGACCGAGGCTGGATATCGCGAACCGCCCCGGGTATACTGAACAGGACCCAGGGGTCCAAAATGGCAATTCCGGGTGACACTGGGAGGACTCACATGCGGTTGTTTTGCTCTTTGCTTCTGACGCTGACTCTGGCAGGCGCGCTACCAGCCGCCGATCCATTTCGCGATCCCCAACTGCCGACCGAGGAGCGGGTGGACAACCTGGTCTCCTTAATGACGTTGGACGAAAAGATCGACTTTTTGGGGCAGACGACACCGGCTGTCGAGCGTCTCGGCATCAAGAGCTTCACCAACTTCACCGAAGGCCTGCACGGCTTGGGGTGGGCGAGCGGCGGGAGCATCACCTCCACCCAGTTTCCGCAGGACATTGGGATGGCTTCCACCTGGGATCCCGACCTGCTTCGGCAAATGGGCGCGGCGGTAGGATACGAAACGCGGATCTATAACATGAAGACTGGCGGAAAGCGCGTCGGCCTAGCGATCCGGGCGCCCATGGTGGACTTGGGGCGGGAACCGCGTTGGGGCCGTAACGAGGAGTCGTATGGCGAGGATCCCTTCCTCGACAGCTCCCTGGCGGTTGCCATCGTCAAGGGTTTGCAGGGCGACAACGCCAAGTACATCCAGGTGGCCTCGACCCTCAAACACTTCGTCGCCAACAACAACGAGCTGCACCGGACAAGCAGCAACTCGGTCATGGATGAGCGCGACCTCAGGGAGTACTTCCTGGTGCCGTTCCAAAAGGCGATCACCGAGGGGCACGCGCAGTCCTTCATGGTGGCTTACAACCTTCTCAACGGCGCTCCCTGCACGGCCCATCCCATCCTGCGCGGCATCGTGATGAATGAATGGGGATTCGACGGCATGATCTGCACCGATGCGGGCGGTATGCCCAACCTGATGCGCTCCCAGAAGGTTGTTTCCAGCCTTCCCGAAGCGGCAGCCATGGCGGTCAAGGCTGGCGTCACGGTTTTCCTCGACCGGCATGCCGGCTACGTTAAGGAGGCGCTCGACCATAACCTCCTCACCGAGGCCGATATCGTGGACCGGGTCAAAGGCAACCTCCGGATGCGGATGCGCCTGGGAGAATTCGATCCGCCGGCGCTGGTGCCCTGCAGCACCATTACGGGGAAGGAGGAGCCCTGGTACGGCCCGAAGCACAAAGCCCTGGCGCGGTTGGTGACCGATAAGTCCATCGTGCTGCTGAAGAACAGGAAAAACATTCTCCCCCTCGGCAAGACCGCCATCCACTCCATCGCCGTCATCGGCGCGGCCGCCAATGAAGTGTACCCGGACTGGTACGCCGGCACCCTGCCTTACGCGGTGACCCCCGTCGAGGGCATCCGGGCCAAGGTTGGACCCGCCGTGCATGTGCAATATGTGCGCGACAACATCAACAACCGCATGGCGGCCAACATAGCGGCCGACTCCGACGTGGCGATTGTGTTCGTCGGCAACAACCCGACGTGCGGGGCGGCTTTCGGCCGGGGTTGCTTGCCATCCGAAGGCAAGGAAGGGGTCGACCGCACCGAAATCGATCTGCCCAAGGAGCAACTGGACTTGGTGAACCAGGTTTTCAAAGCGAACCCGAAGACTATCATCGTGCTCAAAGCGAGTTTTCCATACGCCATCAACACCATTGAGGAGACCGTGCCCGGCATCGTCTACATGGCGCATTCCAGCCAGGAGGAAGGCAACGCGCTGGCCGACGTGCTGTTTGGCGACTACAATCCGGCCGGCCGGCTGGTGCAAACCTGGGTCAAGTCCGTGGGCGACCTGCCGGACATGATGGACTACAATATCCGCGACGGTCGCACGTACATGTATTTCAAGGGTGAGCCCCTTTATCCGTTCGGCTATGGTCTGAGCTACACAACCTTCCAGTATTCCAATCTCCGCACTAGCGCGGACGCCGTCGGCGGCAAGGGACAGATCACGGTGAGCGTGACGGTGCAAAACAGCGGCGCCCGGGCGGGCGACGAGGTTGTCCAGATGTACGTGCAACACGTGGGCTCCGCCGTGGAGCGGCCAGTCAAGCAACTGCGGGGATTCAAGAGGATCACCTTGAAGCCGGGCGAGCGGCAGACGGTTCAGCTCCCGCTGAAGGGCTCGGACCTGGCTTACTGGGACGCGGCCAAACAGAGCTGGGTGGTGGAGCGGGATAAGCTGAAAATCATGGTCGGGGCCTCGTCGGCCGATCTTCGGTTGGACAAGACCATCGATGTGACGGGGAACTGATTTCGGAGGCTGGCTCTCGGGCAAGGAAACGTAGGACTATAGTTTGTGAAGGGCATTCCGCACGTCGAATGAAGGTCCGATGATACAGCGAATCTACGCGGGCGCAGACTTACGACGTGCTGGTGTAATTCCGCCTGCCCAGCAGGTTCGCGCCGGCGCCGCCGCCCGGAAGCGAGCCGAGCGGGCGCGTGTTGATCGGAGAGTTGGAGCCGGACGAGTTCCTGGTGCTCGGCTTCGACTCGAATGTGGAGTTCCGGCCCAGCCAAGGCTCGGCGTTCGCCGCGGCGCAATTCCTCGAGGCGGATGAAGGGGTGTATGACGAGAACGGCGTCTGGAAGCGCACAGACATCGGCAGGACCGCCCAGGGAGACTACGCCCCGCCCACGGTCAGCCTTCCCGCGCAAGGAGCGTTGTTCAAAGTCAAACTCATGCGCTACTGACGCCAGTTTGATAGAGACCCCGCACTGCCCGCCTTATTGGTAGCGATACAGTTTGACCCGCAAGATACTGTGTTCGCTGAGACGGTACCGCGACCAAACCGGACCAGCACGCGAGAATGCAGCACAACGCATTCCCGATTTTCACAAATTCTCCTTCGGGCTTCTTCTACTTGTACCGATACACTTTCACGCGCTGGATGGCGCGTTCGGCGAAGGAAAGGTGCGGCTGGGCAAAAAGCCGCACGCCGAAGCCCGACTGACCAAGGGCTACGGCGTTGGCGAAGTCGCGGCGGAGGGTGGAGTCGTCGCCGGCCAGGTACCGGATGTGAACCCACTGGCCGTTTTCGAACCGGCCGGCTTCCTGCTCCGCGAGCCCCACGAACTCGGGTCCCGGCGGGTCGGGCGAAAAGGTGATCTGCAGGTTGTCGCCAGCCATGAGGAACTCGTCCGGGCCCGTCAACATAAAGATGCCGTAGCCGGTGAGGTCGGGTACTACGTCGAACGGCTTCAGGGTCGAAGCGCCCTGGCCGATCGGAACATCGGAGACGCTACGCCGGCCCCACCCCCAAAGGGACACGTTTAGAATATTACCGCCCAGCTTGATCCGCGTATCCGGGTTGTCTTTGTTGAGCCACGCGCCGGCGATGGTGCCCTTGGCCTGGTGTTCCAGCACCAGCGGGGCGAGTTGCGCCAGCGTCGCATAAGCGGCCGGGAGCGGAAGGTTCTCGATATCGGTAGGAACCTGTGGCCCGGCATCGCTGGCCCGGAAAGCAGTCAGACGCTGCAACTCACCGATGCCCATCGACGAATAGCCCACTGCTTTGTGCTGCCCGATGGCGTAGAACGCATTCGCGGCGCCGTGGATGTCTCCGGCGGACTCGGGAATGAATAAGGGGTTGCCGGACCGGCTGAATCGCGCCGCCAGTTCGGCAAAGTTGGGCATGTAAATATCCGGGCACAGCATATCCACATGCGGGGCGCCCGCGCGCCAGATATCGTGCATGTGAGCCTGCGGGCCGCCGCTCGGATAATCGCCCGGCCCTCTGTCGGCCGGCGCATTGAGCCAAGCGTTCACAAACATCGGAATGGGGTACTCGCGCTTGCCCGCCTCGGTCACTTTATCGACGTACCGGGCATAGTTCCAGCCCATGAAGATCTCGTCCGTCTGAACGCCCTTCCCGAAAACTTCTTCCCAGGTTCCCGAGGTTTTGAAGCCGCCGGCCTCCCAGATTTTTCGAAATTCCGGGAGCAGGTTGTCCTTGTGCTTTTGGAGATAATCCAGAAACTCGGCCGGCACTGGTTTGCCGAAAGCCTGGTTGGCCACCGGCGAGCGGTCGCGAGAATCGCCGAGCAGTCCGACCTCGTTCTCCACCTGCACCATGAGCACCCGGCGGTTCTTGTCCACTTCGCGAACGTGCCGCATCAGCGCCGCGAACGCTCGTGCATCCGCCTGCCAGTTGCTTTCGCTCAGCGTCGAGAGGGTCTCCACGCTCTTGCCGTTTTGGATCTGGGCCCGCGGAAAGCGGTCTTGGTTCGCCTTCACCCACGCGGGCACGAAGTTCGACTGGCCGTTCTTCCAACTGCCGAACCAGAGCCAGGCGATCCGGAGATTGCATTTGTTGGCGTTTTCGATTGCCGCGTCGGCAAAGTGGAAATCGTAGTCGCCCTCTCGCGGCTCAATCCATGCCCACGCCATGGCCGTCAGCACCGTATTGAGGTGCACTTGCCTGGCCAGTATGGGAAAGATCCTCTGCATGTAGTCGAGGTCCGAAGGCGCCGTGTTGGCCAACTCGCCCGACAGAGCCAGAAATGGTTTGCCGTCCACGATCAGTTGCACTGCATCGCCCCGCTTTTCCATGTGGGGAAGGGCCTGGGCGTACGCCGTAGCGGCCGCCAGTGCACACATCAGTAGAGTCTTCATCGAGGAGAAATGGTAACAAGTTGCTGTACGGCTATCAATCGTGTTCGACACTTTTGCCGTCCGGCCTCAGGGGTAGGGGTGGTGCCTCGGGGTTGGTGCTTGTTGCCGTAGCGAATGCCTGCTACGCTAGCTCGTCAGGGTGGAATGCCCGCTTTTCGATGCGTCCCATTCCCTACGCCAGACGCCGCTCTTGACGTAACTCGCAGCAAGGAGATAAACACGCAATGGCAAGACTATCAGCCGTCGCGATTGTGATGCTGGCGATGCTCTGTCCGGCAGCCACCTTTGCCACGGTCGTCCCTACGCCTCCGTATCCCGGGGCGTCGCCGAGCCTGGCTTATAAGGTGACAGTGGACGGCCAACCCATCTTTGCATATCGCTATCCAACCTACAACCAGTTCAATTGGATGGACTACGCCAGTTTCAGTATGACTGGCAAGGTTCATGTCACGATAACGTCGCTCATCAGCGAGAGGGATGTGCGCACCTGCTACATCAGGCCGATCGCTTACAACATCCAGCCGCAGATCAAGGGCAATACCGTCAGCTTCGACCTCGACCGGCCACGTTATCTGGTCGTCTTCATCAACGAGGAGCCGCTCTTCTCCAGCACCGGACTGCTGCTGTTTGCCGATGCGCCCGAGGCGAATGCTCCTAAACTGGGCGATTCGAACGTGGTCAACATCATGGACTACAAAACTGATAAAACGGGTAAGACCGTCGAGACCGCGAAGATCAATCAGGCCATTAGCGACGTGTCCGCGAGGCCCGGGGGCGGCGTGCTGTTTTTCCCGAAGGGCGGCGTTTACCTGACCGGCTTGGTGATGATGAAGAGCAACGTCAAATTCTACGTCGAGACCGGCGCCGTGATCAAAGGGTCCACCAGGAATGCGGACTACGTCTTGCCGCCCGGGACGGCGGGAGGCCCGGGTAGGGTGCAGCGTGCACTGTTTGTCTTTAACAACGTCGAGAATTCCAGCCTGATGGGCCGGGGAACCGTCGACATGCAGGGCTATCCGTGGTTATGGCATGACCTCCAACCCGACCTCGGGGACGGCAGCGCAAGAACGCCGGAGGGATTGGTGAATGATCCTCACGGGAAGGGCGTCAAGGGCTACGTGGTGAACAACTGCAAGAACATCACCTTCCAGGATCTGTTCCTTCTTCGCTCCTCGTATTGGACGGTGACGGTCAGCAACACCGACGGTTTCACCAGCCGGAATATCAAGCTCATCAACCGCAAGCAGCAGTACCACGACGATGCCTATGACATCACCGGCGGCAGCAAACATATACTGGTGGAAAACGGGTTTTCCATGACCATGGACGATACTTTCGCCTTCTATGGGGGCGCGGGCGCCGGCCTTGAGGATGTGGTGGTGAAGGGATATGTAAATTACAGCTACAGTTCGTCCCTGGTCCTTGGGTATGGCTCTATCCCAGCAGCCAGGCACGTGCGCTTCGAAGACGTGAACTTCGTCACGACCCAAAATAAGTTTGCCATTTGGATTCAATTCACGCCCGCGTACTTTACCGGACGGGGGTATCCCACCCGCGCGAGCAGCAAGCAGGCTTTGGACGATTTCCACTTTATTAACTGCACGTGGGAGCACGACGGCGGGCAGATCTACATCGATGGCGGCGATTCGGCGTTGACCAACTTTGTTTTCGAGAACTGCATCTTCTATACGCCGAGCCGGCCTGCGAAGATTACCGGGAAAAACGTCGGTCCGATTCTGTTCAAAAACGTGAAGCTGAATGGGACGGTAGTCAGGAGCATCGACCAGTTGACGAAGGCTGCGTGGGATATCTCCGTTCCCATGAAGTTTCAGTAGTGGGGCAAAGAACAAACATGAAGCTGACACTGTTTTGGTGGGTCGCACTGGCCTGCTGCGCCAGTACGATCGCAGCCGGGGCCGAAGCGCAGACCGCCGCGGGCGTCCCTCATCTCGCCAGGCAAGGAACCGCGACGCAGTTAATCGTCGACGGGAAACCGTTCCTCGCGCTCACCGGAGAACTGGGCAACAACACTGCCACCAGCCTGGAAAATATGCAGCCCATCTGGTCCCGGCTGGTGGCGGGCAATCTGAACTGCGTGCTGGCGGCGGTGTCGTGGGCCCAGATCGAGCCCGAAGAAGGCCGCTTCGATTTCGCGGTGGTCGATGGCCTCATCCAGGAGGCGCGGCGCAACAACCTGAAACTCGTGTTCCTGTGGTTTGGCAGTTGGAAGAACGGCCTTTCGAGTTACGCACCACTGTGGGTAAAGCAGGATTACAAGCGATTCCCGAGGATCAGGATCAAAGGGGGCAAGAGCATCGAGTTGCTGAGCACTTTTGGCGAGGCCAGCCGCGATGCGGACGCGCGCGCCTATCGCGCCCTGATGCGCTACATCAAGGAAGCGGATGGCCAGCAGCATACCGTGCTCATGATGCAGGTCGAGAACGAAGTGGGCGTGCTGCGCGATTCGCGCGACCGGTCGGAGCCGGCCAACAAGGCCTTTGCCGGGCCGGTGCCGAAGGAACTGATGGATTACCTTCAGGCGCACAAAGAAACCCTTGCCCCGGAACTCCGCGAGGTTTGGGGAGCAAATGGCTTTAAGACGTCCGGAACGTGGGAAGAGGTCTTCGGCCCCGGCAAGCCCGATAGCGTCGATATGCCCATCCAGACCAACAGTCCTCCGCTGAGCCAGGAGGAGCATCAGACCGGCTGGCGCAAGCTGCACTGGCCGGTAGATGAGATCTTCATGGCATGGCAATACGCCCGGTACGTGGGCAAAGTGGTCGCGGAAGGCAACGCGGCATACAACATCCCGATGTATGTGAACGCCTGGCTGCAGCAACCGAACATGGCGTGGCCGGGGACGTATCCGAGCGGCGGCCCGCTGCCGCAAGTGCACGACGTGTGGCGCGCGGGCGCACCGGCGATCGACATTCTCGCGCCGGATCTCTATCTGCAATATTTCGACGAGGTCTGCGCGCGCTTCACACGCAACGGCAACCCGCTTTTCATTCCGGAGACCGGGACCAACGCGGCCAACGTGCTGACGGCCTTCGGCAAGTACGGCGCGATCGGTTATTCGCCTTTTGCAATCGAGCGAGGAGTAAGCGCGGATAGCGATTTGGCCGCAGTCTACCGCCTGGTTGCGCAGATGACTCCGATGATCGCGGCGCACCAGGGCACGGATTCCATCACCGCCGTGCGGATGAATCAGGGCGATGAGCCGAAGAAAGTCTCCCTGGGGAACTATACCCTGGAACTCAGCTATACAGGGCGAGGCCGTGTGCCCATCGCACCCGAGCCAAATGCGATGGCGCGGCCGGCACCGCCGGCAGGACCCGCGCCCATGGAAGCGGTCGCAATTCTGATCGCGGCAGGGCCGGACGAATACTACATGGGCGGCGGCGGCCTCCGGATCGCGTTCACGGCGAACACGCCAGGGCCGGCAACCGTAGGGCTAGGCATCGTGCAGGAAGGCAAGTTTGTCGATGGCAAGTGGGTGGTGGTGCGCCAACTCGGCGGCGACGACATTGGCCAGGGCGAGATTCTGCCGCTCCGGCCGAATACCATTCTTCGAGTGGTGGTCTACCGGTATGAATAGAACTCTCGTCATTACGGCAATCCTGCTGCCGCTCGCTTCCGCGGTGGCGTTTTCGCAGACGAAGCCTGCGATGAACATTCCGCATCTCGCGAAACAGGGAACTGCCACGCAGTTGATCGTCGACGGCAAACCGTTCCTGGTCCTGGGCGCGGAATTGAACAACTCCAGCGCATCGAGCTTGGAGTACCTGCGGCCGCTCTGGCCCAAAATCGCCGCCACCAACCTGAATACCGTGCTGGCAACGGTGTCTTGGGAATTGATGGAGCCCGAGGAGGGCCAGTTCGATTTCAGCCTGATAGACGGTTTGCTTCAAGATGCCCGGCGCTACAACCTGCGTCTGATCCTGCTCTGGTTCGGGAGCTGGAAAAACGGCAAGTCGACCTACCAGCCGGTCTGGGTGAAGACTAATCAGCAGCGATTTCCCCTTATCCAGGACGACACGGGCAAGGGTTTACCGACTCTCAGCACGCTGAGCGACGCCAATCGGGACGCCGATTCGCATGCCTTCGCCGCCTTGATGAAGCACATTCGCGAGGTGGACGGAGAGGCCCACACGGTCATCATGATTCAGGTGGAGAACGAAGTCGGAGTCCTCGGCCCGTCGCGCGATCACTCGGGGATAGCTAACAGCGCATTCGCGGCGTCCGTGCCGAAGGAGTTTATGGAGTACCTCCAGAAGCACAAAGACACGCTGATTCCCGAGTTACGCAAGCGCTGGGAAGCTTCCGGCTTCAAGACCGCCGGAAGCTGGGAAGAGGTTTTCGGCGTTGGCATGGAGACCGACGAATTGTTCATGGCGTGGAACTATGCCCGCTACGTAGGCCACGTCGCGGCCGCGGGCAAAGCCGAATATCCGTTGCCGATGTTCGTGAACACCTGGCTCCGCCAGGGATCGTTCAAGCCCAGCGAGGACAAGCCCGGTGGCTTTCCGAGCGGCGGCCCGTTGCCCGAGGTGATGGATGCCTGGAGGGCGGGAGGGCCTGCTATCGACATTCTCGCGCCGGACGTTCACGTACCCAACTACGACGACTGGTGCAAGTGGTACAAACAATCCGGGAATCCGCTATTCATCCCCGAGTCCAGGGGAGACGCTCGCGGCGTGGCTCAGGCGTTTGCGACGGCTGGCAAGTATGACGGTATTGGCTACTCGCCGTTTGGAATCGACCGGCTTGCGAACCCGGAGGGCGAGCTTGCCAGAGGTTATCAAGTCCTGTCGCAGGTGGCCCCCCTGATTCTGAAGAGGCAGGGGCTTGGTAAGGTGACGGCCGTGCTAGTGGATAAGGAGACCCCGAGATCCAAGGTGCGGTTGGGCGACTATATGATCGAGGCCCGGTTCGCCGAGCGCAGTCAGGACCCCAATGCGCCCGTTGCTCCCGCCGTAGACCGCGTGGCCGGCTTGTTCATCCAGTTGGGCTCGGGCGACTACGTGATCGTGGGCAGAAGTATGAATGTTTACTTCGAGTCGGCCGCGGACCCGGCCCAAAGCGTGGGATTGGCGGTGGTGGAAGAAGGCCAATACGTCAGCGGCCGCTGGGTTCCCGGACGCCGTCTGAATGGCGACGAGACCCCGGAGTGGAAGGCTCTCTGGTTCGGGGGAGACCGCTACACGATTCAGAAAATCAAGCTATACCGCTACCATTGAATGGAGTTCATCAACATGAATAAGAATCGGACATTCAGACTCACTACCTTCATCCTGGCCTGCGGCTCGCTGTGGACCGCGTCGGGGCAGGAAGCCAGGCACAACTTTCCCTCCGTCCTGCCTGGCAAAGGTCTGGCGCAGCATGATTTCTTTTACGCCGGAGAGGCCAAGACCCAGGACACGTACATCGTGCGCAACGGCAAGGTCGCCTGGGAGTTTCACGATCCGGCGGGAAAGGGCGAAATCAGCGATGCCATCCTGCTCTCGAACGGCAACGTGCTCATCGCGCACCAATTCGGAATCACGCTGATCGACCGTAATAAAAAGAAGCTCTGGAACTATGACGCTCCGGCTGGCACGGAGATCCATACGGCGCAGCCGATCGGCCATGATAAGGTGCTTTACGTGCAAAACGGCGACCCGGCTAAAGTTGTGGTCGTGAACATCGTCACCGGCAAGACCGAGCGCGAGTTTGTCGTGCCGGTCAAGAACCCCAAGAGCGTCCATGGACACTTCCGCCACGCCCGTCTTACCGAGGCTGGCACCTTGCTGGTGGCCCACATGGACATGAACAAACTCGTCGAGTACGATGCCACCGGCAAGGAACTATGGTCGTACTCGGCGGGCGCGGCCACCTGGTCGGCGGAGCGGTTGAAGAACGGCAATACTCTCATGGCGGGGGCGAGACTGGTTCGCGAGGTGAACCCCACCGGGGCGACGGTTTGGGAGTTCACTCCCGCAGACGTGCCGGACTACCTGTTCAACTCGATGCAAATCGCGAAGCGGCTGCCCAACGGGAACACGCTCATCAACACCTGGTTCAACCAGTGGAACGGGCCCGCGGATCCCGCCACGGCGCCCGTACAGGCGCTGGAAGTTACGCCGGACAAGAAAGTGGTTTGGGCGTTGCGCGCGTGGGGAAACCCGGTGGATCTCGGTCCCTCAACCACGCTTCAGTTACTCGACCAG
>JBEKZL010000147.1:0-18851 GCA_049509915.1 Bryobacteraceae bacterium
CACAAGAGTAAATTACCTTCTTTACATGGGTACACAATCGCATCGCCGCAAATCTCTATAACCAAGCTTTTCAAGGCCTTACGCGGGAAAATGCATCATAAAGAGCGGGAACTTCGGATTAGGGCGCCAGGATCACTCGCGGAGTGCTTGAGTCCGAGCCGCGAGTGTAAGGGCCGTGTCGGACAGGCCTCCTGGCCTGTCGCTAGCCGGAAGAGCCGCTTCGCGGCTACGAGGCCGGGAGTACTGTCCCACCAAAGCCCTATTTATAGCGCACGCCGTGCTTGACCACCATATCCACGTTCTGCAACAGATCCACATACCGCAGCACATCGCCCCGCACGGCGATGATGTCGGCGTACTTCCCGGCAGTCACTGTCCCCACTTCGCCATCGACTTTCATCGCGACCGCCGGCCAGTAAGTCGCCGCGCGAATCGCATCCATGGGATCGACCCCCATCACTCGCACCCACACGTCGATCTCGTTCCACGTCGTTTGCGTGTGGAACTGCGCGGGCACGCCGCTATCGGTTCCGATCAACAGCACCGCGCCCGACTGCCGTAGCTGTTCAAACTTCCGCTTGAGCGTCGGCTTACGCGGAGGCACCATCCGGTAATACTCGAGCTGATCCACGTGCCGCAGCGACTCCCGAATGTCGGTGACAATCGCCGGCGGCAATCCCTCCTGCCAGCGCGGATCATCGATCCGTTCCGGATGATCGCGAATGTAGTCGTAATTCCACAAAACCTGAACGGTCGGAGTCCAGAATAGCGGCGCCATGTTCCCGCGCGCCGTCCGCTCGTGCAGCTTCTCGACGATATCGGGCGGATATTCGGGCGCCGTGGCAAGCCCGGTGTGCTCGAAATCGTCCACCCCGGCCTCGAGCCCGAAGCGAATCTCGTTGGGCCGATGCGCGTGCGCCACCACCTGCAACTTATGCCGATGCGCCTCATCCACGATCGCCGCGATTTCCTCGCGCGACATCTCGTCCTGGTCGATCAGCTTAATGCAATCCACTCCCGCCGCGGCCAGCTTGCGGACCTTCGCCCGCGCATCCGCGGCCCCGTCGACGCCCCAGCGAAAATATTCCGTTCCCGGATACGGCTCGTGCTGCAGAAACGCACCGGCGACATACAGCGTTGCACCCGGAATCCTGCCCGCGCGGATCCCGTCGCGCACATGAATGCTCGCCTCCAGAGGCCCGCCCAGGTCGCGCGCGCTCGTCACCCCCGCCATGAGGAGTTGCCGTGCCGAGGCCGGCATGATCACCGATTCCATCTGCGGCGGATAGGTCTTGTCCCAATGCTCGTAATCGGAATGGCCACTGAGCATCGTGTGGACGTGCATATCCCACAATCCCGGCAGCACGCTCATTCCCGCCGTGGAAATCACCTGGGCGTCCGGTGGCACCGTCAGCGTTCCCAACTGCCCCACCGCGCTGATCTTTTCGCCGTCGATGAGAATTACGCTGTTCGCAATCGGCCGTCCGCCGTATCCGTCGATCAGGGTGCCGCCGACCAGTGCTTTCCTTTGTGCCGCCGCCGCAAGAGCGAACGCGAGCAGAATGCAAATACGCCAGGTCATCGCAAGATTATAGCGGATGGAGATTGCCCAAGCTTTGTCGATCCAGTTTACGGTAGGGCCGTTTCTTACAGCCACAGCCATGCCTTGGCCACTCAGCTTTCCTGCTGGGGCAGCATCGCGCTTGTGCGTCAATGCCGTGCAACGCGGTCAAGTGTGAGCGCAAAAGGGCCGGCGTTCTTGCCACACACCATGGGTACAGGTTGATTGCGCATGACTCCGGAATCTGGACGATGCCCAGCAAAAATGTGTGCCTCCAGCTGGTACTCAAGCCCCTCAAGACAGGGCAACTCGGCGGTCCCTGCTGGGCCTGTTTTCACGGATTCTGTATAAATGGCGTTGAAGCGTGCGTCGACGAAAGCCCCACGCACTGGACTGCCGCCTGGCCGCACGACCCTGACTCTCAGGACGATGACTTTGAGAGGCGCTGGGAGTCGAAGAATTATGCCTGTACGTTGTTCTCCAACCCGGAGTCTGAGAATGCCTGTCGAAGACGGTGATGCGGGATCCTGGTAGTAAATCACCGAATACGGCACGCGCTCGGGCGACGGCCATTGGCTGCCGTAGTAAAGGCGGACATCGGTTTCCGGTATGCCTTCAATTGCGAACCTTCCTTCGGCGCCTGTTTTCTCATCTATCGCTACCGGATACTCATCATGCATACTGCTCACAACCTCTACGGCAACCGGAATCCCTTGGCGGGGCGACCCTCGTGATCAAAGACAACACCCTCGAGTTTCGAAGTTGTGCGCAGTGCGACATCCTCGGAGCCACATCCAACCTCAGGGACGGCTAGCATCCTCGATGCTTGTACCGGAACGAAGGGCGGCAACTGGGCGCTAACGCTGTAGTAACCGGCTGGAGCGTCGGGTAACATGAAGGTCCCGTCCGCCAGAGTCGCGGTCCGCAGCGTCGTGGCGCCGCTTGTAAGGACAACCTGTGCACCACTCAGTCTTGGTCCGTTCAACCTGGGCCAGCCCCTAAACGGTGCGAGGTACACGCGCCCAAACACACGAGGCGAGGACTTCCCTTCACGGTAATCCCGAAGCATTCTGTAATCCATTTCGATATTGGGAAAGCGATCCGCCGGTCGCGAGCCTGAACATTCCGGAGCCCAGTAGATGATGGGCGGTCGTGCGGGATCGATGCCTGGGGGAAGGGCTTCGTGCGGTTCTTCGTCCCCGTGGCTACGGACATCGCAGCGGATTCGGTCGGAATCTGGCCCTTACGCCGGGCAAAGATGAGATAACGCTCGCCAAGATGGTACTCCTCATAGCAGCTTGTGAAGCTGCCGGGATCTACCCAGACTTGTTTCGTTCCCGGCGCGATCCCCTTAAAGGCCTCTTGGACATCAAAGCGCACCACGGTGGCCTGCGCGAATGTCCCTGAGCCGTCGTCATTCGTGAATGAGACACGGCCCAGAAAGATTGCATCGGCCTCCAGATATGCACACGCCGGTTTCGCGGTGCGGCAGTCACACGGCCAGGCAGCAGCCACGGCCCAGACCGCCCAGAAGAAGATAATCAGCGGCGCTCGCCTCACCCTTGATTAGAAGCCTTTTCAACAGCAATAGTTCCCGTAGCGACAGCGGGGAGGGTCGTGACGATCAGCGGCGGGTAGCGCTGTGGTCAGAAACCTGCCCCATAGCAAATGGCGCGGCCCGCTTTACTTATTGCCTCGAAAATGGCCCGCGGCCTCGTGGGATTTAGGCTGAGCCAAGCTGCGACTATCCAGTGGCAGACCATCGTCCTTCGTGGTCTGTCGGGGATGTCATGCAATGCCAGCCCGCCAGACGGCAGAAGGATCGTCTGCCCTACCTGCTCAATCGTGTCGCAGCGCTTCCATCGGCTGGATCCGGGTAGCGGAACGGGCCGGCAGGAAGCACGCGGCTATGGTGGCTGCGATCAGCACGGCGGGAACGGAAACGAACAGGAGCGGGCCGGCGGTGCCCATGCCTTCCATACGGTCGGCGAGCAGGCGACTGGCCAGCAGGCTCAGGCCCAGCCCAACGGCAAGACCAATCGCCAGCACGCGGCCGGCGGATAGCAGCACCAGCCGCAGAACATCGCGCGGTTCGGCGCCCAGCGCCATGCGGATGCCGAATTCTCTGGTGCGGTGCGCCACCGAATAGGACACTACGCTGAAGACGCCGCCGGCCGCCAGCAGCATGCCGATGGCGCCGAACACGCTAAACAGAAAAGTAGTGAATGTTTGATATGCGGTGGCTGTGTCGAGCCAGCCTTCCAGCGTCCTTGTCAGCGTGATGGGCTGATTCTTGTCCACTGCCCGAACCGCGTCCCTGGCCAGCCCGGTCAACGCGTTGGGGTCCCCCTTGGTCCGCGCAATGATGAACGTATTGGGCAGCACCAGGGTCGAATAGGGGATGAACATGGCCGCCCTGGCCGGTTCGCTCAAGCCGCGATTTCGCGCCGACCCAACCACGCCGACGATCTCGAAGGAGTTGTCGAACCGCGGCGCCTTCAGGATCTGCGGAGGAATCTTCTGATTGAAAATATCCACCCGCAGATGGTGGCCCAGCGGGTCTTTCCCGTCGGCGAAATCGCGCTTTACCATGTCCTCGCTGATTACCGCGACTGGCCGCGCCTCCAGCACGTCGGCCTCGGTCAAGTCGCGCCCCCGCAATAGCTTCGTTCCCACCGCGGCGAAGTAGCCGTCCTCCACCAGGTTCACGCTCACCTCGGACGCCTGGTCGGCGGACCGGCCGTCGAGCATCGCCTTCGTATCGAAGCCGTTGTATGGGGGAGTGCCGGTGGCGCTCACCGCCGCCGCTTCCACTTGCGGGGCGCGGCGCAGGCGAGTGACGATGTCGTGATACAGCGCCACGCGCGGAGCCCACTGGGTATAGCGGCCTTCGCTCAGCGGCATCAGAAACGTGAGCGCATGCCGCGGCTCGTATCCCAGGCTCTGATTCTGCAAGGCGACCAGGCCGCGGACCGCCAGGCCGGCTCCGGTCAGCAATACCAGCGACAGGGTAATCTCGGCAACCATAAGAGCGTCGTGCAGCCGCCGGCGGCGCGCCCCGGTTCCTCGGCCGGTCTCTCGCAAGGTCTCGGCCTGCGTTTCGGCCGACGAGTGGACCGCCGGGGCCAGCCCGAAAATGGCGCCCGTCAAAACCGATACCCCCAGCGCGAACCACAGCACCGGCCAATTCAATGCAATCACGGCTTCGTGCGGAATGGAATATTCCGGCATCAGCGCAATCACCGCGCGCACCCCCACATATGCCAGGCCTATCCCGAACGCGCCGCCGGTCAATCCCAACAGGACGCTTTCAGTCAGCAGTTGGCGAATCAGGCGTCCCCGGGTAGCGCCGATGGATAGGCGGATCGCCATCTCGCCTTCGCGCGTGGCGGCGCGGGCCAGCAGCAGGTTCGCCACGTTGCCGCAGGCGATCAGCAGCAGCAGGGTCACCGCCCCGAACAGGGCCAGCAGGGTGTTTGCGAACTTGCCCAGAATGTTCTCGTTCACGTTCACGAACTTCACCTTGAAAGCGCCTTCCGGATACACGTAGGGCGGCAATTGCCTGCGATACTCTCCGAGGATGGGCCGAAACTCGGCGTCGATCTGGTTCTGGCTCACGCCCGGCCTGATCCGGTAGACGAGGCTTACATAGTCCTGCGTGCCCGGCTGCATATCCATGGGCACGTACGCGTCCACGTCCATCCAGGTGAACCGGACGGGCAACACGCCGATGACCGTGTAGACAGTATCGTTGAGCCGCAGCTGCCGGCCGAGGATATCGGGTCGGCCCTGGAACGATTGTTGCCAGAACTTATAACTGACCACCGCGACCGGCGCCGGTGCAGTCCCCGGGCGCGCATCCGCCGTAGTGAACGCACGGCCAAGTCGCGGAGGCACGCCGAAAAACTCGAAGAAGTTCGGGGAGCAGGCCCCTCGTATCACCACTTCCGCCAGCCCGGTCCCGGTCATTACCACCTCGTTCCTATCGATCGCAACCGCATCTTCCATGGAACCGAGGCGCGATTTCAGGTCGAGATATTGCGCTTTCGAGTAGCCGATGCCCCGGTCGCTGTACTTCTTCCCGGTCAGGAACAAGAAGCCGATCCGGTCCGGCGCCCGGTACGGATAGGGGTCGATCAGAACCGCGTAAACCACGCTGAAAATAGCCGTGGTAGCGCCGATCCCGAGCGCGATGGAAAGCGCGGCCACGGCGGTAAAACCCGGCTTCGAGAGCAGCATCCGGACGCCGTAGCGGACGTCCTGCCCAAGCCGGTCCAAGAACTCTGGCATACAGCCTTCGACGAACATAGCGGCCGGTTTGTTCCGGCCGAGGTACGACAGACGATCGTTTTTTTGTCGTCTGTCGGGCAGCCATGGCTCGACAGACCACGAACAACGATGGTCTGTCCCACCGCCGACGCGGTGATTTCGGTGTTGCGGGGCTTGAATTGGGCTTTGGAACAGTGCAGAATCATAAGTGGGGTTCCCCATACGGTTATCCCGCACCGGTCCGTCCGTGCCCACGGACGCGGGCCGTGGCTCCGGCGCGAATTCGCTTTTCGCTTGACATGACTCGGGTCACCGGGTTGGCAGGGAGCCCGAAAATAGCGAATGCTGTACAAAAGAGGAGAATCTTGTGGCCGATAATTCTTTGTCGCGCCGATTATTCATGTCAGCCGCGGCGGCAGTTCCAGCCGCGCCAGTCCTGCTCGCTTCGGACAGAATTGCGATATTCGATCCGCCGCCCGCCCGCATCCGAATCGTGACCGCGACGGCCTCGTCGGTAGTCCCGCCTCCGAAGTACTCGGCGGCGGAGATTCAGCAGATCCAGTCCCAGGGAAAGGACGTTCAGCTCACCGTGCCGGCCAGCGTCGGCGAATTAAACGAACTGCTGCCCCACGCCGACGTCGTTTTCGGCGCGATGAACGCGGAGATGCTGGCGAAGGCGAACAACCTGCGCTGGATGCAGGCCACCGAAGCAGGCATGGAGAAAGTGCTGTTTCCGGAGTTGATCAAGAGTAATGTGGTGGTGACGAACATGGCGCGGATGTTCGCACCGGCCATCTCGGAGACGGCCATCGGGCTGTTGCTGAGCCTGACGCGAGGGCTCAATAAGTACTATATTCCCCAGTTCCAGAAGCGGACCTGGAATTCGGTGCGGAACTTGGTCGAAGTGGATGGCATGACCATGGGGATAGTCGGCATGGGCGGAATTGGGCAAGCCACGGCCATGCGCGCACACTATGGCTTCAACATGCGGATCCTGGGTACCGATGCCAAGCCCATGGCCAAGCCGATCTTCGTGGAAACGCTGCGGGATCCGGCGTGGTTCATGGAGATGGTCCCGCAAGTGGACATATTGGTAAGCGCGGCGCCCTCGACCAAGGATACCGAGCGGATGTTTAATGAGAAAGTCTTCCGGGCCATGAAGAAGACAGCCTACTTCATCAACCTGTCGCGGGGCGCGCTGGTGGACGAGAACGCGCTCACCCAGGCGCTGAAAGAAGGCTGGATCGCGGGCGCTGGGCTGGACCCCTCGGCCACCGAGCCGTTGCCATCCACTTCCACGCTATGGGATTGCCCGAACCTGATCATCACCTGCCACAGCGCCGGATTCGCGCCGCAACGCCAGATCCGCCTGGTCGGGCTGCTGGCCGACAATGTGCGGCGTTACTCGAGCGGCTTGCCCTTGCTCAACGTGGTGGACAAACAGCGCGGTTACTGACACGCGAGGAGATGAATCGATGAAAACAGCATGCCTCGTTCTGCCTATTTTCCTGGCCGCCACCTGCCCGGCGCAACAGGGCTGGAATTCGCATGAAGGTGGATTGCTCAAGTACCGAGTCATGATCCGCTTCGGCGAGGAACCGGACACGCTGCCCGACGGCTGGCGGTTCGGCCGGGTTTCGGCCGTGGCGGTGGACTCGGCCGGCAACGTCTACGCAGCTCAGCGCGGCCCGCGCGCCGACCCCATTGTGGTCTTCGATGCCAATGGAAAGTTCATTCGTTCCTGGGGCAAAGGCGTCTTCAGCATCGCCCACGGGTTGCGGGTCGACAAGCAGGACCATGTCTGGGCCACCGACACCGGCTATCACCTGGTAATGGAGTTCACGAACGACGGCAAGCTGTTGCGCACGCTTGGCACCAAGGGAACGCCGGGCGCGACCCACGACACCTTCAACCGTCCGACCGACGTGGCGTTTCTTGCCAATGGCGACTTTCTGGTCACCGACGGTTATGGCAACTCGCGCGTGGTGAAGTTCTCGCGCGACGGCAAGTATCTGATGGAATGGGGCAAGCACGGCAAAGGCCCGGGCGAGTTCGACACACCCCACGTGGCTGTGGTCGATTCGCACCAGAACGTCTATGTCAGCGACCGCGAGAATAACCGTATCCAGATCTTCAATGCCAATGGGAAGTTCCTCCGCCAGTGGACGCACCTGGGCGCTACCCAGGGGATGGACATGTCGTCGAAGGACGAGCTGTGGATCATCACCCACCGGAACCGGGAGGAGAACCTGGCATACGACACGCTGGCGGGGCGGATCATGCACATCGACATCGCGTCGGGCAAGATTCTCGGTTCCATGGAGAGTCCCGGACATTGGCTGTCGCTGGCCCCCAACGGGGATATCTTCGTCGCCAGCCTGACCGGCAATGTTTTTCGGTGGTATCCCGGATGGGTTGAGGGCGTACGCGAAGAGGCGCCCGGGGTAGTGAAGTAACTTTACGCCCGCCGCCGTGCGGGCGAGGAGGTCATTGGCCCATGGCAGTTACGCGCAGATCTTTCTTTGCCCGAGCGGGGGCAATCGCCACCGCTCAGGGCTTGGCATTGCACGCGCAGGAGAAGCCGCCGGTCGACGTGGGGGCGGTTCCGCAGGCGCAGGGCGGGAAGGCGCAGGACCCCCGCATGGCAACCGGTAATGTCGCCAAATTGTTCCCGTACTCGAGTCGCCACGCCAAGGTGGCCCTGATCAAGGGCGATAACCGGCGCCGCAATGTTTACGAAGCGTTGACCGCGATCGACGACCAGATCCGGCCCGCGCTCAAGGCCAGGAAGTACGTTGTCATCAAGCCCAACGGCCTCGACCCGTCCCGGCAACTGATTTCCACCCAAGCCGATACGGTGCACGGGATCCTCGATTACCTGGCTCCCCGTTTCAAAGGCCCGGTGGTGGTGGCCGAGTGCGGGGGCAATCCCTCCAGGCAGGTTCTCAGCGACTTCGGCTGGAGCAAGCTGTTCGCCGAGCATAAACCTCTGGACATCAAGCTCGAAGTTCCCAACGAGGACGAGGGCCGCTATGAGCTGATGTACGGGATCGATTACGATATGCACCTGCTTCCCATCCGGCTGGGCGCTCGATTCGTGGACCAGGATGCTTTCGTGATTTCCGCGTCCGTGATGAAGACGCACAACATGGTGGTGGCGACCATGTCCATCAAGAACATGGTCATGGGGGCTCCGCTGCCTCCGCCTCCCGGGCAGAGGCGGCCCTTGGCGGAAAACGAGAAGCGCAAATTTCACGTCGGCATCCGGGCGGGCAATTACAATATGTATCTCGCCATTGGGCGGATGATGCACAACTGGGGAGTGGGGGTTGTCGACGGGTTCGAAGGCATGGAGGGAAACGGCCCGGTTTCGGGCACCCCGGTGCCGCATCGCATCGCCTTGGCCTCGACGGATTTTCTGGCGGTGGATCGGGTAGGGCTGGAGTGCATGGGAATCGATGCCAGTTGGCCCGGTTATCTCAACTATGCTTATCAGGGCGGGCTGGGCCAATACGATCTGGCCAAGATCGACGTGGTAGGCGCCAAAATCGCCGACGTGCAACGGAAGTACCGGCTGAATGCCGACGTAGACCGGATGCTGGAGTGGCGAGGTCCCATGCTGGACCTGCCGCCGAACCTGGGTTACAATCGGCGTCCGCTGGTTGAGGATCTTTCGGCTTACGCTTGAAATCTCGCCAGATCGGCTAAACGCCCCTTGACGGTTCCCAGAAGCCTGTCGGGTGTAAACTTAGATTAGGTATGGGCGATGTCCCATGCCCACCTTGGGACATCGCTTGCCTAATCTGCTGTTTTCCGTGTTTCTCCTTGCCTTTCCACTCTTCGCTCAGGAAGATTCCGCCGTTCTCCGTGCGCGCATGGAGGTCCAGCGTGTCGAAGCCCTGGTAACTTCCGGTGTCGCAGCCCCTGTCGAGCTGGAAAAAGCTCGCGCCGCTCTCGCCGACGCCCAGGACGGGGTCATCCTTCGCCAGAGCGTCTCCAGTCCCGATCTCACCGAAAAGCAAGCCGACGAGTTGATCGCCGCCGCCAGCCGCCTTTTCGATCGCCGTAAGCTCGCCTTCGACGATGCCGAGAACCTGGTCAAATCCGGCATTGCCCCCCAAGTGTCCCTCGACACTTCCCTGCGCGACCTGGAATTCGCCCGCAAACAGTACGACTTGGCCGAAGCCCGCTCCCGTCTGGCCCGTGAGCTGGCGCGCAGCGCCGAAGTCGAAGCAGCCCTCGCCGCCCGCCTCGCCGAATCCCGTCCGCTATCCCCGGATGTTGTCGAACGTTTTGATGGCGACGGCATCTTCACCGCCGAGATCTTCCAGCGCGCCAACGCCGCCTTCGAGGCCGAGTTCTCGAAGCCGCTGCCGGTTTCCGCCATGGGCCAGACCGAAACCCACCGCGAAATGGGCTTCGATCACCGCGGCCGCGTCGATGTAGCCCTCCAGCCCGATCAACCCGAAGGCCAGTGGCTCATCCACTATCTCACGCTCCATCGCATCCCCTTTTTCGCCTTTCGCGAGGCTCTCCCCGGCGTAGCTACCGGCGCCCACGTCCACCTTGGCACCGCCAGCACCCGCTTAACCACCCCATGACGTGGCGCCGGCTGTCGGAGCGTCATTTTGGCTTTTCCGCCTACGCTTCCCGATGGGACCGCAGAACTAATAGTAAAACCAGCATCTTGGTAGAGTTGATACTATATAGGTATGCTGAAACCGGCTCTCATCTGCTGCCCCATCGCGGCCTTGATGACCGTGCTGGCGTGGTCGGCTGCTCAGCCGCCGCAACCGCAGAAGAAGACCGTCGCGCCCAAGGCGCCCACAACCCAGGCCAAGACCGCCGCCCACAAAGCCCCCGTAACCCAGGTAAATGCACCAGTTTCAGCCCGTAAGACTATAGCCAGGCCCGCCACAAAAGCCGGCGCCGGCCACCCCATCGTTCGCCATACCGGGACCAGACAGGGGCAGGTTCGCACCGCGGCCGCGTGGCGTCCCCGCCAGGTGGTGCCGTCCCCGGAACGCTACAAGGAGATTCAGGACGCCCTGGCTTCCCGCGGCTACCTCCAGCCCGAACAGGCCACCGGCGTCTGGGACCAGAACTCCGTGGATGCCCTCAAACGCTTCCAGGACGAGCAGAAATTGGAATCCTCCGGAAAACTCAATTCTCTGTCATTGATCGCCCTCGGCCTCGGTCCCAAACACGATAACCTCTCCGCCAGACCCGTGGCCGATCCGGGCCCTGGCCAAATTCAGTAGTCGCCGATCCTGCCTCCGTATCTTCCTGGTTTACATCGCTGAGAGTGAGCCGTGGTAATCTGGCGGTCGCCTGTACCACCGAGGAGGCAAAGGAGGCCGTATGTGCCTGGCCGTTCCCGGCCGTGTGGAAGAGATTTACGAGGGCTTCGGCTCCCGCATGGCAAAAGTCGACTTTGGCGGCGTGGTGAAAGAGGTTTGTCTGGCGTATGTCCCTGAGATCGCCGTCGGCGACTACACCATCGTCCACGTCGGTTTCGCCATTTCCAGAATCGACGAAGCGCAGGCCCGCGAGACCCTCGACATGTTCCGCCAATTAGGCATGCTCGAAGAAGAGTTCGGCAAAGCTGAAAAGTAAAGCTTTCCATGAAGTACCTCACCGAATTTCGCGATGGCGCCATCGCCCGCAAACTCGCCGCTGAAATCCGCCGCACCGCGACCCGCCCCTGGAAGATCATGGAGGTCTGTGGCGGCCAGACGCACTCCATCATTCGGCATGGCATCGATCAGTTGCTGCCCCCCTCGCTCCAACTCGTGCACGGCCCCGGTTGCCCAGTCTGCGTCACGCCGCTCGAGTTGATCGACCGCGCCCTCGCGATCGCCGCCTTCCCCAACGTCATCTTCTGTTCCTTCGGTGACATGCTGCGCGTCCCCGGCAGCGAAAAAGACCTGTTCCGCGTGAAATCGGAAGGCGGCGACGTCCGCATCGTCTATTCGCCTCTGGACGCCGTCAACCTGGCGCGGCGCAATCCCTCCAAGCAGGTCGTCTTCTTCGGCGTAGGCTTCGAAACCACCGCGCCCGCCAATGCCATGGCCATTCACATGGCAAGAAACGAAGGGCTGCGCAATTTTTCCGTGCTGGTTTCGCACGTGCTCGTGCCGCCCGCCATCGAGGCGATCATGCAATCGCCCTCGAACCGGGTGCAGGCGTTCCTCGCCGCCGGTCACGTCTGCAGCGTGATGGGTTACTGGCAATATCCGCCGCTGGCGGAGCGCTTTCATGTGCCCATCGTCGTCACCGGCTTCGAGCCGCTCGATCTGTTAGAGGGCATCCGCTGCGCCGTTCGCCAGCTTGAATCCGGCCGCGCTGAAGTCGAGAACGGCTATGCGCGCGTGGTCACATTCGAAGGCAACCGCCCCGCGCAGGCGCTTTTGCGCCAGGTTTTCGAAGTCACCGATCGCGCCTGGCGCGGCATCGGCGTCATCCCCCAGAGCGGCTGGCGCCTCAGCCCGGCCTATCGCGATTTCGATGCCGAGCTGCGCTTCGAGGTTACCGGCATTCAGACCCGCGAATCGCCTCTGTGCCGCTCCGGCGACGTGCTTCGCGGCGCCATCAAGCCCACCGATTGCCCCGCTTTCGGCAACCAATGCACCCCGCGCCATCCACTTGGCGCCACCATGGTTTCGAGCGAAGGCGCCTGCGCCGCCTACTTCAATTACGGCCGCTTCCTTTCCGCCGATGAGCTGACGCATGCCTGACGCGCCCGATTTTTCCGCCTGGTCCTGCCCCCTCCCGCTACGCGATTACCCCAATATCGTGCTCGGCCACGGTGGCGGCGGTAAGCTCTCCTCCGAGTTGGTCGAGCACCTGTTCCTGCCCGCCTTCCGCAATCGCGCCGTGGCTGGTTTGGGCGATGCCGCGCTCCTCGATGTGCCCTCGGGCCGCCTGGCGTTTTCCACCGATAGCTTCGTGGTGCGCCCGTTGTTTTTCCCCGGCGGCTCCATCGGCGATTTGGCCGTCAATGGCACCGTCAACGATCTGGCCGTGTCCGGCGCACGGCCGCTCTACCTCAGCGCCGCCTTCATTCTGGAAGAAGGTTTCCCGCTCGCCGAACTGGCCCGCATCGTCGATCGTATGGCCGAGGCCGCCCGCGCGGCCGGCGTCGTCATCGCCACCGGAGATACCAAGGTGGTCGAAAAGGGCCACGGCGACGGCTGCTACGTCAACACCGCCGGAATCGGGGCCGTCATCGATGGCATCGAAGTCGGCCCCTCCCTCGCCCGCCACGGCGACGCCATCCTGATCAGCGGTTTCCTCGGCGACCATGGCATGGCGATCATGAGCGTGCGCGAGGGCCTCGAATTCGAAACCGCGATTTCGAGCGATTGCGCCCCGCTCCACGAAATGACCGCGGCTATTTTCCAGGCAGCCGGCGCCGCCGTTCACGCCATGCGCGACCCCACCCGAGGCGGGCTGGCTTCCACTCTCAACGAAATCGCCCAGGCTTCGAAGGTTGGCATCGCCGTTGACGAAATCGCGCTACCCATCCGCCCTGAAGTCCAATCCGCCTGCGATCTGCTTGGCCTCGACCCGGTCTACGTCGCCAACGAGGGCAAGCTGGTAGCGGTAGTCGAATCCGCCACCGCCCCAACCGTCCTGGAAGCTATGCGCCGCCATCCGAAAGGCCGCGAAGCCGCCATCGTTGGCCGAGTAACCAGGGAGCACCCCGGCCTCGTCGTCGCGCGTACCGCTTTAGGCGCCCACCGCGTGATCCCAATGCAAATCGGCGAACAATTGCCGCGGATTTGCTGACCCGCGCCGTCTGGGCTGGCGGACGACGGGACTGCCAATGACGAGGCTGCCAGTAAAAAGAACCGCTGGATGATTAATGTGCCTGAAATACCTTCTGTGCGAATTCAGCCAGCGCGTGCCGCCACACTTTCCATTCGTGCACGCCCGGCGACGGGTACCACACGTAGCGGATCTGGTGCTCCTTCAAATTGTCAGCCAGATCGAGCTGTCCGAAGTAGCGGGGATCCTCGGTGCCGCAACTCAGAAACAAAAGCTTCAGTTTTCGGTTTATATCGTCGGGGTGGTCGAGGAAGCCGGGCAGGTACTGATCCAGGTGAAACTGGGTGTCGCTTACCAGTCCCGAGCTGAACTCTCCCACCCACGCGAACTGCTCCATGTGTTTCAGCCCCATGGTGAAGGCTTGGCCGCCGCCCATGGAAAGGCCGGTAATGGCGCGGCGCTCGCGGCCGGGCGCCACGCGGTAAGTCCGGTCGATCATGGGAATGATATCGGTGAGCAGCTCCTGGGTGAGCAGTTCGATTCCCTCGGCCGAGCTTCCTCCGGCCCATGTTCCGTCGGTATCGCCGTTGGGCATCACGATGAGCATGGGCACGGCTTTGTGTTGCGCGATGAGGTTATCCAGAATCACGCCGGCACGCCCCGTGTCGCTCCAGTTCTCTTCGTTGTCGCCGCTGCCGTGGCGCAGATAGAGCACCGGAAAGCGCCGATTCGGCTCGGAGTCGTACTGCGGCGGCGTGTACACGTAGAGCTTGCGCGCCCTCTTGAGCGGCGTGGAAAGATAAGTGCGGATCTGCAGCGCGCCGTGCGGCACCGCCTGCAACTCGTCAAAGCGCGGCGGATTGCCGGGGACTTCGACCGTGCTGGCGTCCGGCGCGCGGCCATTCTTCAGGTTGGGATTTCCGGGATCGAGAATCCGCACCCCGTCCACCACGAAATTGTATTCGTAAATCTCCGGTGGAACCGGGCCCACGGTGGCACTCCAAACCCCGGCGTCGTCTTTGGTCATGGCCTTCGACCCGGCGAACGACAGCGTCACACGCCCTGCCTCGGGCGCCCGCAGGCGAAAGACAATGGTCCGGTCGGGACGAACCTCCGGCGAGACCACGCGGGGAACGGTGGAGGCGCCCCCGCTCGAATGATAGGTGTTCTTAGGCCGGGGCGCATCCTGCGCAACCAGCAGGCAAACGCAAGCGGCCGCGGCCGCAATAAGCTGCTTCATGGCAACTCTAGATGATACCGCCGCGCGCGGGCACACGGGAGTTTGCGGTACAAAGGGGGAGCGCGAGACACAGGAGCGACATGCGCCGGTAGGTTAAGCTATTCCAGTGTTGTTCCATCAAGCGGATTACGACCTGCGCTGTGAGTGGGGGCTTCACGGACTGCGCAGCGTCGGGCCGGGCAGCGACGCCATCGTCGTTGTGGATGTTCTTTCGTTTTCGACCGCCGTCGATATCGCCGTTTCGAATGGTGCCTCCGTCCTGCCGTACAGGTGGAAGGACGAAACTGCCGCACAATTCGCCCAGGCGAAGCGGGCGCTGCTTGCCGCGGATCGTTGCCGCCCCGGCGCGTATTCGCTCTCGCCGGCTTCTCTTCAATCCATCGCCGCGGGCACCGCATTGGTCTTGCCGTCTCCGAATGGGAGTACGCTTTGTCTCGGTACGAAAGGCGTCCCCACCTTCACCGCTTGTCTTCGAAACGCGTCGGCGGTGGCAAGGCGCGTGTCTAAGTTCGCTTCGCGAATCGCGTTGATTCCCGCCGGAGAAAGGTGGAGCGACGATACGCTCCGTCCGGCGCTGGAAGATCTCATCGGCGCCGGCGCGGTTTTGTCCGAACTGAATGGAAGGCTGTCGCCGGAAGCCGAGCTAGCGGTAGCCGCATTCAAGCGATTTCGACGGAATCTTCACGAAGCCGTGTCCCGTTGCGGCTCAGGCGCGGAACTTATCGAGAGAGGCTTCGCCCGCGACGTCGAAATCGCAACGGAGTATGCAGCCAGTTCCTCGGTGCCGGTGCTTGACGAGGATCGATTCATCGACGATCGCTCCCAAAGCTGACCCGGACCGGTGTCAGTCCCATTTCGGAGCGGCCGCTCAACACGCGGCGAACTCGCGGTTTTCAAATATAGTTGACATGGAAACTATTTCCATGTAAAGTAATATCCATGAAAGAAGCTAAAGCAGCCGATCCGGCCGTCAGCGACCTGGAAAAGCACGTGGGATTCTGGCTGCGCTTCGTCTCCAATCACGTCTCGCACGCCTTTGCCCGCCAGCTTCTGGCCAGCGGCGCGACCGTGGCCGAGTGGGTGGTGATGCGGGAGATGTTCGACGACGGGGAGACTTCGCCGGGCGTTCTGGCCCAGCGGCTTGGGATGACGCGCGGCGGCGTCTCCAAGCTGGTCGATGGGCTCGTGAGCAAGAAGCTGATCGCCCGCCGGGAACGCAGCGACGACCGCCGCTTCCAGTCGATTGCGCTGACGGCGGCAGGGCGGCGGCTGGTGCCGCAACTGGCGGCACTGGCCGACCGGAACGACGGGGAGTTCTTTCATCCGCTCTCAATTGGAGAGCGCGCGGCGCTGATTGCAATGATGAAGAAGCTGGCGCAGGCGCACGGCCTGCGGACACTGCCAACCGAGTAAAGGAGAAGAGATGAGCAAGCAGATAATTCACGAACTGGCGATCGCAACACAGCAAGGCAAGTTGACCTTCCCTCAGGTCGTCAAGGGGCTGCTCGAAGTCGGCGTGGAATCGTACCTCGTGGACTTCGTGGCAAAGCAGAAGACTCACTACCTGACGGACGGAACCACGCACACGGTGCCCTTGATCCTGGACCCTGGCCGGGTAGCGGCCGAGTTCGACAGTGCCGGTTTGGTCGCGGCAATTCGCGGCGCCCAGGCAGATACGGTGCGGTACCCCGAGTTTGTGCAGCGGTCGACCGCGGCGGGCGTGATTGGCTATTGGGCGTTTCTGACCCGCAAAAGGGTGATCTACTTCGGCCGGAAAGGCGAACAGCACATCGAGGAGTTCCCGAAGCCGCGGGCGTGAGCAGGAGTGGATCATGCCCGTGTACCGGAAAGGAAACACTATGACTGCGACTTCCATGACCTTGTCGGTTCAAATTGCCTGCCCGGCGGCAGACGCTTACCAATTCATCGCCGATCCCACGACCATATCGCAATGGGCCATCCACAATGTCAAATCGATCCGGCCCGTGGGGCAAAACGAGTGGGAGATTCAAACGCCTCGCGGTCCCGGAAAACTGGTTCCGCGCTATGACCAGGCGTCCGGTGTCCTCGACCACGAGTTCGTCGATCCGAAGGAAGGATCGTGGGAGGTCTCTGCCCGGATTGTGCCGGCGGGAGCGAAGGATTCCGTCTACATGATCACGCTGGTGAAGCCTCCCTCCATGTCCGAAGAGGCATTCAGCCAAGGTCTGCCGCTCGTCGAAGAGGAACTGCAGACGATGAGCCGACTCCTCGAGCGGCAAGAGTGATCACGCGGGTACCCGCGTTTCCGCCTCTATGCCCGGCCCGCTGCGCAGATCGAGAGCGGATCGACGACCGCTCCCAAAGGTGACGTGGACCGGCGCCTGTCCCATTTGGCACCCGGCGCGGGCTATACTTCAATGCCAGGAGGCTCAAATCGTGGAAGCTGCTCTTCAGTCTTTGCCCGGTGCGGCGGCGACGGCTGCCTCGCCCCACCCGCCAGCCCCGCCGCGCAATATCGCCATCGACGCTTATCGCGGGCTGGTGATGCTGCTCATGATGGGCGAAGTGCTGCAGCTTTCGCGGGTGGCGCAGGCATTTCCGGGCAGCCGTTTCTGGAGCTTTCTGGCCTATCACCAGACGCACGTGGATTGGGCCGGCTGCTCGCTGCACGACACAATTCAACCGGGGTTCTCCTTCCTGGTGGGCGTGGCGCTGCCTTATTCGATCGCCAGCCGGCTCGCCAAGGGCGGCACCTTCGGCGGCATGTTCGCTCACGCTCTGTGGCGGTCGCTGCTGCTAATCGCGCTGGGAATTTTTCTCCGCTCGATGGACAGTCCGCAGACCAATTTCACTTTTGAAGATACGCTGACGCAGATCGGCCTGGGTTACGGATTCCTGTTCCTGCTGGCGTTTCGGCCGCCCAAATGGCAGGCCGTGGCGTTGGCGGCGATCCTGGCGGGCTACTGGCTGGCCTGGGCGCTCTATCCGGTGCCGGGCCCCGGCTTCGACTACCAATCGGTCGGCGTTCCGGCCAACTGGGCGCATCACTATACGGGTTTTGCGGCGCACTGGAACAAGAACGCCAATTTCGGCCTCGCCTTCGACCAATGGTTCCTCAACCTGTTCCCGCGCGTCCGGCCGTTCGTATTCAATGGCGGCGGGTACCTGACCCTCAGCTTCATTCCCACGCTCGGCACCATGATTTTGGGGCTTTTCGCCGGCCAGTGGCTGCGCGCCGCGGCGCCGCGCATCCCCATGCGCCGGCTGTTGGCGGCGGGCGCCATCGGAATCGCCGCCGGCCTCGTGTTGCACTTCACAGGCATTTGTCCGGTGGTAAAGCGCATCTGGACGCCAAGCTGGACGCTGTTCAGCGGCGGCCTTTGCTTCCTCTTCCTGGCCGCCTTCTCCTGGATTCTGGACGTCCGCGGCTACCGCAAGTGGGCCTTCCCGCTCGTCGTCGTCGGCAGGAACTCCATCGCCGCCTACCTGATCGCCCATTTGTGCGAGCGCTTTCTCGCCGATTCCTTCCGCATCAACCTGGGCCCGCACTTTTTTCAGGTCGTCGGCACGGGTCTGGAACCGCTGCTGCGCGGCATCGCCCTGCTGCTAGTTTACTGGCTGTTTCTGTTCTGGATGTACCGGCGCAAAATCTTCCTGCGCGTGTGAGGTCGGTGGCCAATGCGGTCCATGCACAACTTCGAGGGCCGGGGAAGGCGCCGCACGCGCCTTGGTTGCCCGGCCCGGCATCCAGCAATTGCCCGGGCAAGCTCCCGCGCGCGCCCATAAGCCGCTAGCGCGGCGGCGGGATCGCCGGCTCGCTGCGGACGTGACTAAAGAAAATGAGGGCTTTATCGGCGTTCTCTATGTTCCTCGAATTTGTACTAGGCGGCCTTGCGGAGGGGTTTTGGGGTCGCCTGGAGGAGCTTTTTGGCTTCGGCGAGGCGGATCTGGTGGGTGGCGAGGCGGGCGATTTCGGGGATTGAAAAATCAAATTGCGGGGGGAGGGCCTGGCGCGGATAGTCGCGCGCG
>JBEKZL010000148.1:0-18845 GCA_049509915.1 Bryobacteraceae bacterium
ATGGCGCGCTACCAGTATGTGGATCGGGACGGAAGCGTTCTCTTCGAGGTTGTCCGCTACCGGAAGCCGGACGGGACGAAGACCTTCATTCAAGTCCGCCCGAGCGGAGTTGAGGCGGCGGGTACCACGGACCCGGAGCGGATCGGCGGAGTTGAGGCCGGCGGGGTTGTGGTAGGGCTGGATGCTGGCAAATACCTTCCCGATGACAGGGCGGCGCGCGCAACGGGGAAGACAACCTGGAAGCGCGCGGCGGATCATACCGACTTTGACGGCGCGGAATACCGCTTTCGCAATTGTCCGCGCGTCCCTTACCAGCTTCCGAAGTTGCTCAATGCCGAAGCCGTCTATCTTCCCGAAGGGGAAAAGGACGTTCACACCCTGGAAGCGTGGGGACTGGTGGCGTCCTGTAATCCGGGCGGGTCCGGCAACGGCACCTTGTACGCGGGATGGGCGGACTACTTCCGGGGCCGGAATATCGTGATCCTTCCCGATAATGACGAACCGGGCCGGAAGCACGCGGCGGCGGTTGCGGGGGCGCTGGTGGGCGTGGCGGCTTCCGTCCGCATTGTAGAACTTCCCGGCTTGCCGGCGAAGGGTGACGTTACCGATTGGCGGGACGCGGGCGGCACCTTCGAGCGGTTCCGGGAACTTACCAATGCGGCGGCGCCGATGGACGCGGCGGCTCTCTCAGACCTGCGGGCGCGGTGGGGACTGGTGGAAGACGAACCGCGCCACCAGGCGCGCGCGGAAGTGGCGGACGATTGGCCGAAGCCGGAACCGATCCAAAGCGAGCTTCCGCCCGTGGAAGCCTTCTCCGAAGACCTTCTACCGGATTCCTTTCGTCCCCTAGTGGCGGACGTGACGGAACGTATGCAAGTCCCCATGGACTACCCGGCGGTGGTGATGGTGCTCTGTCTTGCCGGCGCGGTGAACCGGCGGGCCATCATTCAGCCGAAGGCGAACGATACCGGATGGGTGATCGTGCCGAACCTTTGGGGCGGCATCATCGCCCCACCGGGTTTCATGAAGTCCCCTGTCATTCAGGCGGCAACCCGCCCGCTTAATCAGATTCAGACTGAATGGCGCGTTGAACACGAAGAGGCGTTGGAGGACTACGCGCGGGACAAAGAGGAATACGAACTTCGGCGCGCGGCGTGGAAAGAGCAGTACAAGGCGGCATCGAAGAAGGGGAACACGGCACCCGACAGGCCGGACGACGAACCCGAAGACCCGAAGTTGCGGCGGTTGATCGTAAATGATGCCACCTTCGAGGCGCTTCACCAGACCATGAGCGAAAACCCGGCGGGCATCCTGGTAATCCGGGATGAACTCACCGGCTGGTGGAGTCAATTGGACCGGGCGGGCCGGGAAGGTGAGCGGGCCTTCTGTCTGCAAGCATGGAACGGCGACACCGGGCACACGATAGACCGGATCGGGCGCGGCACCATCCACGTTGAAGCGTGCTGCATGTCCATGTTGGGCGGCATCCAACCGGGCCGGCTTCGCTCCTACATGGTGGATGCACTCGAAGACGGTCCGAGCAATGACGGACTGATTCAGCGGTTTCAATTGCTGGTGTGGCCGGACACGGCGTCCGACTGGAACTATGTGGACCGGGCGCCCGATGGGGCTTCCGAGCAACAGGCGGCGCGGGTTTTCCGCAAGCTGGTGGAGTTGGATATGGAGAACCCGGCGCGGCTTCGCTTCGCCACCGATGCACAGGGACTCTTCATCGAGTGGCTTGCGGAACTCGAAGCGAAGATTCGCGGGAGCGAACTCCACCCGGCTCTGATTTCGCACTTGAGCAAGTATCGGAGTCTCATGCCGAGTTTGGCAGTTCTGTTCCACCTGGCGGAAGCGGCGACGGGGAACGGGGATGCCGATACGGTTTCCCTTCGTCACGCGCAACAGGCGGCGGCATGGTGCGATTATTTGGAGTCTCACGCGCGGCGCGTCTACTCCTGTATCGTGACTCCGCAACTGCGAGCGGCGCGCGAACTGGCGGACAAGATCAAACACCGGAAGGTGGGGACGGATGCCTACTTCTCTTGCCGGGACGTGTACCTGAAGGGGTGGAGCGGTCTGGACTCGCCTGAAGCCGTGAAACAGGCGGCGGAAGTGCTTCAAGATGCCGGATGGGTCCGCGACGTGTGCGGCGAATCATCCGATCCATTGGGCCGTGGGCGCCCGTCCAATCGCTACGAAGTGAATCCGGGGGTATGGGAATGAACACACCGACCATTCACCCGGCATCTCGAAGCCGTTGGATGAATTGGAAGCCGGAGGCGCGAATCTTTGCGAATACGGCGGAGAGCGAACCTACAAAAACATCAGAAACCGATTCTGTAGTTTCTGTAGGTGCCACTTCCGCCGAATCTCCCGAGATTGAGGCGGGACCGGACCCTACGGAGTTGGCGCGCGCATCGGCAATATTGAGCGCGGCAGGTATCCGGCTGATGGAACTTGAGAACGGTCTGAGCGTGGGCGTGTGGAGCGATTTGGACGGGCCGGAAGTTCGGGCGGCGCTTCGCACCTTCGGATCGGACGGGCTACCCGTCCGCTACCTGGATGGGGCCGGCGTCCCCATGCGGTACAAGGCGCGGCGGGTGGACGGTGAACCCGTCCCCTTGAACGTGCTTGCCGCAATGGAACAGCACCCGGCGGAACCCTGGAAAATCCGGGACGGGATGCTGAACGAAATGGGCTGGTGCTCGAAGGGAACCCCGTGGGCGGAGTGGAAGGCGGCGGCGCTGAACCGTCTTTTCCAAGAGCACGGCGCCTTTGGGAAAGCGGGCCGCATCACGGCGGCAACCGTCCGGCATGGTGAACGGAAGGCGGGCGGCAATGGCTGAGAAGCTGATTCACCTTCCCATTGAAGAGGCGCGGGCGGCAAAGTGGCGGCGGGGCCGGGAGCAATACGGACCCGTCTTCATCGGGCACCCGATTGAAGAGTTGGACGAAGAACTTCTGGATGCCATGAATTATGCGGAAGAAGCCGCGCGGCGGGGCTTCCCGATGGTGGGGATACCAGAAGACCTTCGGCACCTATGCGAACGAATCCGCGCCATCTATCGCGCGGCAGAGGACAATTCATGAAACGAATCGGAAAGAAGAACGAACAAACGAAGGCGATCCAAAAGACGGCACAGAAGCCGGCCGAATCAAAGGGGCTGCAATTCGCAACTGAAGGCATGTCGGCCGCGCCGAAGACGCGGCAGGACAACGCGATTCAGGTGGTTACGAACAAGACCCGCGAAGAGTTCTGCGATGAACTGTGCTGTGAGATTGAGAAGGCGGCTGGTGTCCCACTCGAAGTTGCGGACCGGATGACTCACCAGATGGCAACTGCAATGGTGTGGCCGAAGCCCACTGGTGATACGGAGAGTCTCATCAAGGCAATCACGGCGCTTGCGGCGTTTGCGCCTCAGAACGCTATCGAAGCGAGTTTGGCGGCACAGATGACGGCAACGGGTGAAATGGCGTTGATGTTCCTGAACCGCGTCACCTCGCCCGAACAAACCGTAGACGGCGTTGATCGCAACGTAGTCCGCGCCACCCGCCTAATGCGCCTTCACCTGGAACAGATTGAAGCCATGCAGAAGTTGAAGGGCGCCGCGCAGCAGAAGGTGACAGTGGAGCACGTCCACGTCTACGAAGGTGGACAGGCCATCGTGGGGGCGGTGAGCACACCGAAGGGCACTAAGGGGGGCGGGGGGCACTAGCGATGCCGAAGGCAATACCCCATGAGAAGCGGCAAGGGCGGCTGAACAACGGCAACCCGCCGGGAGATTTCACCAGGGCGGCGCGATGCGGAGCGAAGACCCGGCGCGGGACGCCTTGCCAGTGTCCCGCAATGGGGAACGGACGCTGCCGGCTTCACGGCGGATTGAGTACGGGGCCGAAGACGGCGGAAGGAATTGAGCGTATCAGGCGGGCCGTCACGAAGCACGGGAACTACTCGAAGCGAACCAAAGCGGAAAAGGCTGAATATCGCGAACTCTTGCAGTCTTGCCGGGAAATGCTGGCGGGTCTGTCATGCAACGGGACCGTTGAATGACAAAGTAAGCTCATACCACGGATATGACGGTGTGGAGGTACCATTTTCAGCGGGTGGCGGCGGAGGAATTATGCGCGACAAAAAGGATAGCCAGGCGAAATGGTGGTGGAAGTGGGTTGTTTGGGTGTTCGGCATTTGGTTCCTGATGGGCCTGATGGGCTTGCCTTATAGCTGGGACCGGTGGACCGACCAGCAATATCTGTCTGCCATCTTCTTCTTGATCCTAGTGGGCTTGTTCGAGGGATACCATCGGCTGAAGTGTCTCAGGGAGGAAATTGAAGCGGCTTTCAACCGGCTCGAAGAAGGACAATCCGAAAACAGTGCCGTGCTTGAGCACATCGAAGCCGGACTCAAACGTCTCGAAGCTGAGCAGCAAAAGCTGAACCGTCAGGAAATCCGCAACACCATACTGGTTGAACAGATTGTGGCGAATCTGCCATCGTCATCGGACACCGAGAATCATGTATAAGTTCGGACGCCAAGAATCGGCTGTTGTTCAGCGGTCATCCTTCTTGCGCTTCCGTGCGGCAACGGCGGCGGCGGAAGCCTTCTTCGCGCGGGCCGTGCGTTCCTCTGGCGTCATAGTTTCAAGCGAACGCTTCCCGCCGATCTTTCCGCCGATCTTTCCGCCCTTCGCGCCTTGCTTGCGGAAGTAGTCCAGAACTTCGGGCGGAAGCTTCTTCTTCGCCATGAACTAATCTTAAACCGGGTCTTAGCTGTTAGCAACATTTCGCTTTACCTAATAGGGGGTATTAGGTATAATCAATGCATGAAGGCAATCGGATACGTCAGAGTGAGCACGGAGAAACAGGCGGACTTCGGCGTTTCGCTCGAAGCGCAAGCGGAGAAGGTCCGTGCTATGGCGGTGGTGCAAGGCGCGGAACTGGTGGACGTGATCGTGGACGCGGGCGAATCTGCAAAGTCCCTGAACCGTCCGGGCATGGCGCGTCTTATGTCCCTGGTGGATGCCGGCGCCGTGGATACCGTCATCATTGCGAAGTTGGACCGTCTCACGCGAAGTGTGAAGGACCTTGCCGAATTGTTGGAGCGGTTCACCCGGCGCGGTGTGTCCCTGGTGAGCGTTGCCGAATCCCTGGATACCGGGACGGCGGCGGGCCGGCTGGTGCTCAATATCATGACGGCGGTATCCCAGTGGGAGCGGGAAGCGATCGGAGAGCGGACGCGGGACGCCATGCACCACAAGCGGGCGAAAGGTGAGCGCGTTGGGACGGTCCCCTTCGGCTTCGGCATGGCGGCGGATGGCTTGCACCTGGAAGCGGACCCGGCGGAGCAAGGCATTCTGTTACGCATCCGGGAACTGAAGGCGGCGGGCAACACCACCCGTCAGATTGCGGAAGAACTGAACCGGCAAGGTTTCACCACCCGGCGCGGGACGGCATGGCGCTTTCAATATGTGGCGGAATCCCTCCGGGCAGCATAGGTGGGGTTTCTGTAGTTTTTGAAGGTGCGGCATTGGGGGAAAGCGGCAAGATTCGAGGGCAGGCATGAAGAAGCGGACGGGCAAGGCGATGAAGGCGGGACCGAAGAAAGATCGGGCATGGTTCGCGCGGAAGGTGGCCGAACTGAAAACCGAACTGGAGAAACTGCCGGCGGACAGGCAAGCGCAACTGAGGCGGGAAATCGAAGACGAAGGGGACCGGAAGCAATGACGGCGCGCGGCGGGTCCTTCTCCCGGAGTTGCCGCTGGGGGTATCCCGATGGCACCACGGCGCTAGTGACAGACCGAAAAATCCACTTAACGGGTTTCCACTTCACGGGGGTTATCAATGGGTGACGTGATTACGAAGGCTGAACTTGCACGGGAATTGGAGTTGTCCCGCGCGCGAATCTCGCAATTGTGCGGGATGGGGCTTCCCGTCAGACCGGACGGCAAACTGAACCGGGCCGAAGCCGTGGCATGGGTGAAGGCGAACGTCTGTTCATGGCGCGGCGGCTGGTGGGGGAACCTTCGGCAGAAGGCCGGACAGACCGGACGCGGGCGGGCACCGATAGCGGCGGCGGGGCCGGATGACGGGGTGGAACTTGGCGAACTTCCCGAGCTTGCGGAACTGCCGGACACACCCGACTTGATAGCAGAGATTGGGGAAGCGGCGGTAATCGGCTTCATAAACGAAGCGCGGCGGACCGGGCATATTGAGAACTTCGCGCGCGTGGCGCTTCGCTTCGGATGCACCATGCAACAGGCGTTTGCGGTGGCGCGGTGGTTCGATCTGTTCATGGCGTTCACCTTCGTCCCGAAGGACCCGGAGCGGGATTACATCCAGGTCCATGCGGAACCGGACTGGAACCGGGTGGCGGCGGAAGCGGGCACCACGGCGGACGTGGAAGCGTGGCAAGACTGGATGAATGGGCTTCTCGAACAAGGGGAACAGGGAAAGGTGGAGGCGTAGCGATGGCCGTATTCAAGCGTGGGAAGGTCTGGTGGTACGAGTTTATCTTCGCGGGCCGGCGGGTCCGGGAATCGGTGAAGACTCACTCCAAGACCGTGGCGAAGCTGGCGGAACAGAAGCGGCGGCGGGAACTCGAAGAAGGCTTCAACGGACTCGAAGACACCCGCGATGAACGCATCAAGAGCATGAAGGAACTGGCGGCGGCATACTTGGCAGAGTACAAGTTGCGCCATCGGTCTGTCACGTTCGCTGAGTATGCGGTGGGCAACGTCACCCGGCACTTGGGGGAACTCATGGCGGTTGACGTGACGGACAAGACCGTGAAGACCTACCAGACGGCGCGGCTGAAAGAGAAGGCGGCGCCGAAAACCATCAACGAAGAAGTGGGGTTTCTTTTGCGGCTGTTGGGCGAAGCGGGCGAACCTATCCGCGCGCGCTTGCGGCGGCAAAAGTCGCTGAAGTTGGCGATACGGGAACAGGTGGGCAAGGCGTACACCCCTGAAGAGAAGGCCGCGCTACTGGCGGCGGCGCGCGCGGCGCGGTCCCCTTCGATCTACCCGGCGCTGATGCTGGCGCTCAACGCGGGGATGCGGGACGCGGAGATTCGCGGGCTTCAGTGGGGCCGCATGGATCTGTTCAAGGCGTATCTGACCGTGGGGGACAGCAAGACCGAAGCCGGCGAAGGCCGGACCATTCCCCTGAACTCCGATTTGCTGGAAGCCATGGTGGAGTACTCGAAGTGGTACACCAAGCGATTCCACACCATCAAGCCGGAATGGTTCGTATTCCCGGCGCGGATCGGCACACCGGCAACGGGGAAGAAGAGGCCGCTTGATCCCACGAAGCCGATGGTTACGCTCAAGACCTCATGGAACAACGTGAAGGCGAAAGCCAAAGTAACGGGGCGGTGGCACGATAACCGGCACACCCTGATTACCGACCTTGCCGAAAGCGGCGCGGGCGATGAAACCATCCGGGACATTGCCGGACACGTCTCGAAACAAATGCTGAAGCACTACTCCCATATCCGCATGGAAGCGAAGCGGACGGCGCTTGAATCCATCGTGGTGAAGAAGGCGGACCCGAAGCCGGCGGAAGAAAAGGCGGCGGTCCCCACAGAAGTCCCCACAATCGAAGCCGTGGTGGTGGGAAATTCAAACGGTGTCCCCACAAAAGTCCCCACAGTGGACCGGGCGAACTAGATTTTCATGGGATTGGAAGCCGCTAAGTGATTGAAAAGATTGGCTCCTCAGGTAGGACTCGAACCTACAACCCTTCGGTTAACAGCCATGCCGATGGGCTGGCCTTAGGTGCTTTGGCATCAATGAGAACGGGTCATTGAACTGGCCCCACTGTAGCGGAAAGTGTAGCGACCCCACCCTAATTTCGAGTTAGAAACGCTTTTCGTAGTTGCGGCTGATGCGCGTCAGAATGGAACCGCAATCTTGCACGGTGTCCAGGTGGTCAACCCACTCGAATGGGTACGGCGGTTCGTTCGTGGCCTTGTACCGCAAAACCAGGAATTCATCATAGACAGGGGCCGCGTGCGTCATCAATCGGCGCTGTGCTTCCGGTGCTTCCTGAACGGGTGCTTGTTCCTGGTGCCACCGGTGCGGTAACTCCGGTCACCTTCGTACCCCGTGGTGACGGGCGCGAAATTGATACCCACGATTCCCACACAGATGGGTTCACAGTCACCGGACCCCTGCTTGAACTCAGCCACTTGCTTTTTCAGGTCACCGGCCACACGGTCAATCTGCTTAATCATGGCCTTGGCCAGAATCTTCACTTCCACGCCTATCTCGATGGTGGCCACAGGACCGCGCGCTACCAAATAGCCCGGATCAACGATAGGGTTCTCCCCCGGTATCAGTTCCCCAAAACTTCCATCCCCGCGTCTGGCATGAATTCCCTTGCGCTTGTTCTGCGCGTTCAATACGCGTTCCCGTGCCGTGACACCCAGCGTGTACTTCGGGGACCGGTTCAGCGCAGCAAGGTCTTCATACAGGGCATGGCTACGAAGTCCCCAAGGTTCGACGCGCGATGAATGTACTGCTTGCCGTCAAACAGCCTGCGAAATTCGGTCAGGAGTCTGTATTCAATCAAGGCGTACCTGCGCACGGACGGCCCCAGCCATGCGCTTGACCGCAGCGGCTTTCTGAATGCGTTGCTGGGCGATTCGCAAATATGCGGGTTCAATCTCAACACCAGCAGAATTGCGCCCCGTAATAGCCGTGGACCCAGTGCCCATGAACGGATCAAGCACGGTGTCCCCCGCAAACGAAAACAGTTTAATAAGACGTTCGGCCAGTTCGACGGGAAACGGGGCCGGGTGCCCATCGCGTGTGGATGCTCCGCGAATATCCGCCCACACTGACCGAAGCCCTTCCTGCATTTCTCCCTTGGTCAGCATCGAAAGGGCACGCTTCAGCGGGTCCACAGAGCGATACTCCCCACCCTTCCGCAAAAAGAGAATGTGTTCAGCATCGTTCTTGATGATTGATCCGGGCTGGTACGGCTTGCCGTAGAACCCGGCCCCGTTCCCTTCAGCTTCCGTGACGCCATTTGCAATCTTGTGCCACAGGACAGGCGTCAGGCAGTCTAGGCCCAGCGCGCGCGCCCTGACCTGAATGTCCGCGTGCAGGGGAATGATGTAGTGGCGTCCCCCGCGCTTGCGCGGGATGCACACGTCCCCCACCACACAGCAAATGCGCCCACCACCAACCAGCACGCGCCTGCATTCCCGCCAGACCTTATCCAGTTCGGCAAGGAAGGCTTCGTAATCCGCAATGTCGCCCATTTGGCCGGTGTTGTCTTCCTTGTATTGCTTCAGCGTCCAGTATGGTGGCGAAGTCACCACAAGGTGAAACGGAGCCGTCAGGCAGGTGTGATAGGTTGCGCGCGTCCCCAAGCCTCAGGTGGTGTGTCGTGGTGTCGTATGGCGATGCCCAGCCCACGGTACGGAAATGCGCGTTTGCGGCCTGTAGCGCGCGTAAGGACTCCGGGGTGTTGTCATCCGTGGGAAGCTGGAAACCGTCTCCGCGTGGCTTCGGATTTCAACGAAGGAACCCCGTTCCTGGTGCGCCTTCACGTTTCGTTTCGGCATTGGCATATTGATCTTAACGCGCCGCACCGCTAGCGTGCCTGCCCTGAAACATCAAACATAGCATAGCAGGAATGTTCTGGGTGTTTGTAACTACAAAAATGCCCGGCCATGTTTCAGGCCGGGCGTGCGGGCTGCGGGGCAGGAACTACTGGACGGGCTGGACGGCGGGCTTAGCGGGCTTCTCTTCCTCGGTGGGCTGTGGGGCGTGTGGCGCGGGCGCTGGCTTGCTCACGATGCTTTCCAGGGGACAGTGGGGACAGCCTGAACGACCTGAAGTGGGCCCTTTGTAATTCGCGAGTCCCGTATTATCATGCAGATACAGTGCCGAACTCAACCGCAAGTTGACGAGGCGCCCTTTTGTTTTCAGCGCATCGCGGTTGTCGGCGGACCCCGAAATTGGCGAAGTGGACAGAACGTTCCGTCCCCACGTCACGCTTCGGTAGGAGGAGGGCCGGTGAGAGGAGGGACAGTAGCCCCTGCGCCGGGTTCCGACGAACATGGGCGGCGGACCTCGAAGCTCAACGCTGGCCCCAAGCCGGGGTTGGGGGAAATCCCGCCGGACCACTCCCGGCAAAACGCGCCCTTCCGTTAATCCGGTTTAGTGCCGGTGCCATGCACAAAAATGCACAAAAGGTTGTTCCCCGCAACCTTCCCGAAATCCGGTCACCGGGATTTTTTTGTTGACAGCTAAGGACTTCCTGCAAATACCATCTCGACGTCGTTGTACCCTGGTGGCGGGGTGAGGATGGCTACAAGGGGGAAAACCGGGAGGATCGCCCCTTCCAGCCAGCGCTGGATTTGACGTATCACGCTCGGGCCCGTGGGGAAGCGCCGAGGGTGACGCGCCCGTTCGGCGACCCGGTTTCCTGGCCTTCCATTCACAAAATTGCACAAGAACGCACAAGGCGGGGGACTGGCTTCCTCAACACCTGGAAAACGCCGGACGACGTCGCGAGTTCCGGGGCTCAATCCGTGCACAAAATTGCACAAAGCGGCCCCAACAAGCCGAAAGCCGGGGACGCCTCCCGAACGAAGCCTCGCCGCCGTAACCAAGAAAGGGGACGGACGAAAAAGGGGACAGACTGAACCGCGCAGCTCTTTCGGGGACTTGGAGGCGGCCCTTGGCCCGTGCGTGCCCCGATGCACAAAATTGCACAAATGAAAGCCGCCACGGGCCATTGGTTTTCCCAGTTGCGGAAGTTGCCGAGCGAGCCCATTCATGCCGGCACGCAACTGAAACAAAACCATTTGCCTGCCTTTGGGGCAGCGCTTGACCAAGCATGACGGTGCGAATCGCCTGACGGCCCGCACGGGAAAGCGTCTCCGGCGCTTCGGTCGCGGCTCGGATTCTATAGGATCAAACGCTGGTTGCCTTCCCGGCGCGTCACCCGGCTACGGTCCAGGTATTCCAGCAGCGGGATGGCGTATTTGCGAGATACGCCGGTCCACTGTTTGAAATCCGCGACGCTGAAGCGGGCCGGGCGCCGCGCCGCCAGCATGCGGCACAGGTCCGCGATCGAGGCGGAATGAAAAACAAGCTCGGCATCGATGCGCACCAGGCGCTTTTCCTTGACCAGGATTTCGAGCAGCGTGCGCGCCCGCGCCGGCGCCACCCCGCAAGCCGCCAGCACTTCCCCTACCGCCGGCACTGCCAGCGCGGCGGTGCGGAATGCATGCTCGATGGTCTCTCGCGCACGGATTTCTTCGGCGGCCAGCACCGGGGCGCGGCCGCCCAAGCGCACGATTTCGCCCCCCACCTCCACCCCGGCCGCTCCGGCCAGCACAAGGTCGAACACGCAACTGGGGGCATCGCGCCATCCGCCGGCGCGCAGATCGTGGAGGGGGATGCCGGCCAGCATGGGCTGTTCGCGATGGAAGCGGCGCACGGATTCCACCAGCCGCGCGCTTTCCGCGGTGCGCCAGGCCCGGTCGAGATACCAGTCCCTGGCGTCGCCGGCAGTTTCGAGCGAAGCTTCGGCCGCCGCTGCGCGAATTTCCGCGGCGGCCAGCCCGGTGGCCGCCACCAGTTGAGAAATGCCCGCGCCGAATGGCGACTCGCGAACCAGCAGGGCCAGGCGCTGGGCCGGTTCGGCATCGGCGAGAATATTCAGGCGCTCCGCGGCACTTTCGCCGCGCCGATAGCGGTGGCCGCTCGCATCCACTACCACGCCGCCTCCGATGGTGACGACGGGCGAAAACCGTCGGATAACGAAGGCGTCTCCCGGCAGCAACAAAGCGGGCTCGCGCAATACCAGCCGGACCCAGCCCGTAGCGCCGGGCTCCAGCCGGGCGGCTCCATCGAGCAGGCGCGCTTCGGCCTCGATTTCCGCCGTGCCGGCGTGGAAATGCACCGGCGCCCGATGCTTCAGCGTGGCGCCGGCCAGGAGCCGCAGCCGGCAATCCACCTGACAGACAGCTTGGAACCGGCCGGGTTCGGAAAGCACCACGCCGCGGCTCAACTGGATCGCTTCCACGCTGGCCAGGTTCAACGCGGTCCGCTGCCCCGCCACGGCGCGCTCCGCCTTCGACCCGTGAACCTCGACGCCGCGCACACGCAGGCGCAACCCCAGCGGATAAGCTTCCACTTCGTCGCCGGCGCCGATGGATCCCGAAACCAGGGTGCCGGTGACCACGGTTCCGAATCCGCGCACGGCAAAGACGCGGTCGACCGGCAAACGAAAGCGTCCGCCGGGGTTGCGAGACGGCACCTGGTCCGCGACCACGGCCAGCGCGCGGCGCAGCTCGTCCAGCCCCGCGCCGGTGACCGCGCTTACCGCGACGATCGGCGCGGCTTCCAGGAACGACCCCGCCACCAACCCGCCAACCTCCTGGCGGCAAACTTCCAGCATCTCGGGCGGAGCCAGGTCCGCCTTGGTAAGCGCCACGACGCCGCGCGGAATACCGAGCAGGCTGCAGATATCGAAGTGTTCGCGGGTCTGCGGCTGAATCGATTCCACCGCCGAGACCACCAGCAGCACCAGGTCGATGCCGCCCGCCCCGGCAAGCATGTTCTTGACGAAGCGCTCATGGCCCGGAACGTCCACCAGGCCGATGCGAAGCCCCGGCGGCAGGTCGAGATGAGCGAATCCCAAATCGATGGAGATGCCGCGGCGCTTCTCCTCTTCCAGGCGGTCGGTATCGATTCCGGTGAGCGCCCGCACGAGGGCGGTCTTACCGTGATCGATGTGCCCGGCGGTGCCGGCGACGACGAATTTCATGAGTGCCGAATCCCATTCTCCCATCGCCAGCGGTACATTAGAGGTAATGGTGATAGGATTGGCCCTCTTGTCGGCTCTTGTAGCCGGCTCGTGGATTTATTGCGTGCTGACGGTTCTGTCGGCGTGGCGTTACCGCAGGGTGGCTCCCCCCGCGCCTCACGCCCTACCCTCAATTAGTGTGCTCAAACCGCTGGCCGGCATCGACGACGGCCTGGAAGAGAATCTGGTCAGCTTTTTCGAGCAGAATTATCCGGATTTTGAGATTCTGTTTGCCGTACGCAACGCGGAAGACCCGGCCGCGCCGCTGGCGGAAAAACTAATGGCGCGTTATCCGGCGGTGGTTTCGCGGCTGCTGGTGACGGGCGAGCCGCCCTACGCCAATGCCAAAGTCTACAGCCTGGACCGGATGCTGGCGGCGGCCCGTTACGATCTGATCGTGATGGCGGATAGCGACGTGCGCTTCGCCCCGGGGACGCTCGCCGGCATCGCCGCCGAATTTCAGGATCAATCGCTGGGACTGGCCACCTGCCCGTATCGCGCCGTGCCGGGCCGGGGTTTCTGGTCGCGGCTGGAGGCGCTCGGGCTGAATACGGATTTTCTGGGCGGCGTACTGGTGGCGCGCTGGCTGGACGGAATGAAGTTTGCCATCGGCCCCACCATCGCCGCGCGCCGCGCCACGCTGGCCGCCATCGGCGGGTTCAACGCCGTCAAAGATTACCTGGCGGAAGATTTTGTGATGGGCAAGCTGGCTGCCGAACACGGTTTCGGCGTGCTGCTTTCGAGCCGCGTGATCGAGCACCGCATCGGCTCCCAGCCGTTCTCGAAGAATCTGAAACATCGTCTGCGGTGGACGCGCAGCACGCGGCGCTCCCGTCCACGGGGGTACATCGGCCAGGTGTTCACACACCCGATCCCGCTGGCGTTGCTGCTGGTGGCGGTGCAGCCGTCGTGGTGGCCGCTGGCGGCCGTGACGTGCCTGGCGCGGGCCGGCGCCATTTGGGCCACCGGTATTCTGGTTCTGCGCGATCCGCTGACGCGGCGCTGGTGGTGGCTGACGCCGGCCGGAGACATCGCCAGTTTTCTGATCTGGCTGGCGGGTTTCCACGGCAAGACCATCCTGTGGCGCGGGCGCAAGTATAATCTGCTGCCGGATGGGCGCTTCGAGTTGCTGCAGGAAGGGTGAGGGGAACTGCTCCCTGTAGCCCCGGCTCCATGCCCTTGGCTGTCCCCGGGCCGGAAAATCAGCGAGTGCATCGCACTGGCGAAGGTGCACGAAGAGAAGCTCGGCTACGCTCCGAACGGGCAAGTACCCGAAAGGGATCAAGGTGGGCAAACAGGAGTTTGCCGCCATCCAGATGCACCCCGACACCTTCCAGGGCGAATGGAAATACGCCATCACACCTCGCTATAATGCAACACTTACTTTTTTGCAATCGCTTAGGATGGCGACTGAGGCGGGACGCCGGCGACAAGAACGACGTGCGGGTGGACTCTAGCAGTCCGGGCTTGTAGCCTGGTGATCAGATAGTCGCCGCGTGCGAGTCTGGGCTCTGCAACGGGCCACGTTCACCCGGTGTCGCTGTTCCGTTCTACAAGGGGTCCTTGCGCGACACCCATCGCGCGCCGATCAAGCCCCACTTTCCGATACCCCCTCGGACTGGTCGCAAACGCAACCGGCCGAAGACCGTTACAATTAAAGCCAATCGTCGCATTTCTTGGAGACCGCATGAAAACGAACAGAAGGGCCTTTTTCCGGAATGCAGGAGCCGGTGCCGCGGGCTTGGGGCTTTCCGCCGCACTCCCCCCGGCGAAAGCGCAAAGCTCTATTCCTGAAACTCACAATGCCTCCAGCGCGGCTGAGGCGGCGGTGGCCCCCAGGCACACGAGGAAAGAAATGTGGCCGATAAAGTCCGAACTCAAGTCAAGGCGGATCAAGTTCGGCCCGGCCCAGAACCAAATCAGCTGGGCGTATATGAAGGAGCTGAGAGAGAACAACAAGACAAGGAGAATATACCCCGTCAATCCCTATGTCGAGGTCTATCAGTTTCGCGATAACGAATACGAGTTGTTCGCCGAGAACTGCGACGACATGGGCGACTATTTCATGCACCTTATTATTGGCCCCGAAAAAGCCATGCTAATCGATGCTGGTTTTGGCCTCGGAGACACCAAAGGGCTCGTCGATCAACTCACCGGCGGCAAGCCGCTGATTGTGGCAAACACCCACGAACACCCCGACCACGCTTTGGGCGACTGCCGTTTCGACAAAATATACTGCCACGAGCATCTGGTTCCGGCTCTCGAGAAGCAGAATGAGCACCAATGGAATTACCTTTTCGATGAACACGGTAACAACATCTGGCTTCAATTCGACAGGAAAGACCTCCCTAAGTTTAAGAACTTCGAAATTGCCGGCGTGAAGGATGGCCACATTTTCAATCTGGGCGGCAACTATGTAGTTGAACTCGTGTTCACCGGCGGCCATTCGGCCGGACACGCGGCGTATCTCGACAAAAGGAATCGCATCCTGTACACCGGCGATAACATCTGCAGCGACGTTTCCAGTTGCGGCGCCATCAATGCGATCAGGCCGGGCCCATTCTCCGAGGATACCGCGCTCAAGGTGTATCGCGACAACGTGAAGACACTTGTCGACCGCATGGATGACTACGACTACATCTTCCCCAATCACTTCATAACTAATATCGAGAACAATCTGATGCCCAATATCCTGGAGGCCTGCGACGCGGTCCTTGCCGATCCGGACCGCTATGATTACAAGCTTGAAAGTCCGGGCAGGAACGGCGGGCCGCCGAGCCTGCGGTACTACAAATTTATCAATGGCTTCAGCGTGCTCGCCTACAGTTACCAGAAGGCCTGATCTAAGTGGCGGAAGAACGTTGGATGAATGTGTATAAAAGGTTTCTCGAAACTTTCTGTTCGGCAGACGGAAGTTTTACTATTATGGTCGCCGGCCCGGCGATGTCCGGGGCGGTTGGGTTGCAGCCGGTGCGCGGGTTCTATCACGCCACGGACGGAGTTGTGGTAGCAGGCAGAAAGAAGTAAGTAGTGCAACTCGCGGGTGCGTCGTTCTCACGCACAACCGCTGAAGGGAGATCAATCGATAATGTTGAACAGATTCTGTGCCGTAACGCTCCTGGCTGTGGCCATCTGCGCGCCGCTTGGCGCTATCCAGCAGCCAGTCAAGACGAAAGGAGGGCTGGTATCGGGCGTGGTGGGAAAGAAACCCGGCATTACGGCGTTCAAGGGGATACCATTCGCCACACCGCCCGTCGGTAACCTGCGATGGGCGGAGCCAAAGCCTGCGGCCGCCTGGACGGGAGTGCTGAAAGCCGAGAAGTTTGCCAGTAGTTGCATCCAAACCATCGTTCAGGAGCGCAAGCCGTGGACATACGAGTTCATGACGCATAACGAGATCAGCGAGGATTGCCTGTACCTGAACGTCTGGACACCGGCAAGGTCGGCCAGCCAGAAACGGCCGGTGTTCGTTTACATCTATGGGGGTGGCTTTGTTGAAGGCTCGGGAGCGGTGCCCGTCTATGATGGCGAGGGCCTGTCCAGCAAGGGCCTCGTTGTGGTGACGTTCAATTATCGAGTTGGAATTCTCGGGACCTTGACTCATCCGGAGCTGAGCGCCGAGTCGCCGCATCATGTCAGCGGCAACTACGGGTACCTCGATCAGGTGGCGGCGCTGCGGTGGGTCCACGACAACATTGCCGCTTTTGGCGGCGACCCCCGCCGTGTCACCATTGCGGGGCAGTCGGCGGGAGCCGGCAGCGTGCATGCGCTCACCGCGTCGCCGCTGGCGAGGGGACTTTTCCATCGGGCGATCGAAGAGAGCGGGTCGAGCGTGGGCACCGCTCCCGCTGGGAATGTAAGTGCCAATCCGTTGGCGACTGTGGAGCAGAACGGCGTGCGTTTCGCCGAGGCGAAGGGAGCCAAGAACCTGGCGGAGTTGCGTGCGATGCGCTGGCAGAAGATTGTGGAGCCGGTCCAGGCCACTGCCAACACGGCAGGAGGCCGCGGCGGGACCGGCTTCCGCTTCGGACAGGTGGTGGATGGTTACTTTCTGACCGCCTCCGTGGCCGAAACCTATGCACAGGGCAAACAGAACGACGTCCCCGAACTGACCGGCATGAATGCCAACGACAACAACGTCGCTTCCGACCCAAAGGCGACCGTGAGTGCATTCAAGGATCAGGCGAAGAGGCGCTACGATGATCTCGCCGATGCCTATCTGAAGGCTTACTCCGTCACTTCGGACGCGCAGGCCGTCGACGCGACGATCAATAGCTCGTGCGACCAGGGGCGAGTATCGATGTACCTGTGGGCGATGAACCGCGCCAAGACCGCCAAGACGAGGGCCTTTACCTATTATTGGAACCACACGCTCCCGGGCCCCGACGCCGCCACCTACAAGGCGTTTCACACCTCCGAGGTCCCTTATGTGCTGAACACCCTATATGTGTCCGACCGGCCATTCACGGACGCGGACCACAAGATCGCCGACCTGATGTCTTCCTATTGGGTGAACTTCGCGACCACTGGCGATCCCAACGGCACGGGTCTGCCGCACTGGCCAGCGGTAGGTGAGGAGGCGGACACGACGATGCAGGTGGGCGACGATCCGCAGCCGATTCTGATCGCGGACTCGCCGGCGAAGATCGAATTCTGGAAGGAGTATTTCGCGCGGCCAAGGCTGCAAGCTGGCGGCCGCGGCAGCCTGTAGGCCGCCACGACCGCGAGTCCGAGGCCACAGACTGGAACGGGGAGCGGCCGTTCGGGAGCTAACCATAAATATCGGTAGCCGTGTTCAGGTTGCCCCTCCGCGTTACCGCCGAGGCGGCCCGCAGTTGGCCCGCATGGCCGCTTCCATCGGCATTCTTGTCATGCATACCCCTCCCTATCAGCCCGACGGCCGCGGCAAGATCGAACGCTTCTTCCGTTCTTCTATTGTCGACAACAGGTATGTGGCCCTCGGTCAGACTTCACCCGGCGGGATGCAGCTTGCGAGCCAAGTCCCAAAGATGCTCGCGGGCGTGATAGAGATCAACGATTTGAATAGCACCGGGAAAGTGCCGATCGGCGAGGTTCCAGATCCAGTGTGAGCCATCACCCATGACCACACGGATAGTGGCGCGCTCCCACCCCCGGTTCCGGGCCTCCATATAAATTCGCAGACCAAACTCTTCAGCCGGTTCAATCGCGCCGACATAGGTGGTGGAGCCCTCATGGGCCGGCCCTGGTCGTCGACGGTGGTTTGTGTGAACACCGCGCCGAGTTTGCATTCGCGCGTGCGAGCGGGTTGCCCTGGGGTTCTACCGGCCCGAGCTTCGGTTTCGGCCTTCACCACAAACACCTGCGTTCCATCCATCTGGAAGTACAGATACGGTATCGACGGGCCAGCAACGACCGGCAGACGGAGTTGCTGGGCGCCCTGGATATCTTTCTGCTTCCGGATCTCGATCGCTTCGCCAATCGATTCGGCGGTTCTCTCGACCGTTTTAGCGGTGACTTCCAAGCCCGCCAGAAGCTTCAATTGGTCCCGGCCCTGAGTGAAGGGCGCCATGCCGCCTACTGCCGCGAGCATGCGCCGCACGCCCGGAGAGAAGTCCGTCTTATCGATGTCCAGTTCCACGTCGGCGGGGAACTGCCCCGTGTGGCATGCGGAGCACAAGTAATAGGCTCGGTGGATGCTTGCCCATCCCACCACGGTGAGAATCGGCCGAGAACGCATTCCTTCATATCTGGCGACACGACCGCAAGCGCAAGGAATGCTGCGATGGTCGCCGTCCGGTGGGGGAAAGCGCAGCAATTCGGTAACGGTGTCAGCGCCGGTTTGGTGGACCGTGGAGCGAATCGCCGTCTCCGCAGCCTCAAGATCCAGTTGGCCGGTCTTGTGCCGGTCGGCGAAAATCCTTTGCAGTTGCTGTTCTAATTGGCGGGAGGCTTTTTGGCAGGCCGCGGCCGTCATTTTTTTTCCTGGGAAACCAGTTGTGCCTCCACGGATCGAGCGCGACAGATGTGGGCGT